>CAZGKE010000032.1:0-11098 GCA_964526035.1 uncultured Gammaproteobacteria bacterium
ATGGTGGTGCGGCTTGGCTTTGCGGTGGTGGCGGCCATGCGCCCGGATCTGCTGATCACCGATGAGGTCTTGGCTGTCGGAGACGAGTCCTTCCAGAAAAAGTGCATCCGCTGGCTGGAAGACTATCTTGGCGCCGGTGGCACCCTGCTTCTGGTTTCGCACAGCATGTACCACGTCCAGAAGCTGTGTGCTCGCGCGCTGTGGCTGCGTAACGGCGCTGTAGAGGCGCACGGCGACGTTTTCGAGGTCAGCCAGGCCTATCTGGCCTGGCATGAGCGCAAGGGCGCCACGGGCGGCGAGCGACCCGATGCGGCCACATACAGCGGCGAGGCTTACCGCCTGCTCAGAGTGGCGATCAATGGCATCGACGAGGCCGTTCCGGCGGCCATCGCCCCGGAATCCACGCTGACCATCGAAGCCGAGGTGCTGGCTCCGGACGATCGCCAGCCAGTCCTCGCCGTGGGCCTGGTCCGTGCCGACGGCACCCCGGTCTACGGCATCACCTCGGACATGGACGATGCAGTGCCGCAGCGGCTTGGGGCAAAGCGTTATCGCTTCCGCCTGCGCTTCCCCGGCCTGAACCTGCTTCCGGGAAGCTATTCGCTGCGCGTGCACCCCATGGATCCCGAGGGCATCCGCCTTTTCGAGACCGAGGAGCGCGTGCTGACGGTGCGCGGCGAAAGCCGCGAATTCGGCATGGTGCGTCTCCCGCATCACTGGGAATAGGCTGGTGAGGATCCACACCGCAAGCGTCGACGGCAGTCAGTTGCCTTCTTGCCGACCGAGCGCCCGCGAGCGCTGTTGTCGAGCGCCCTTGCGCCGGCACTGAGGGCGCGATGTCCGGACTCGAGGTCATCATTCCGGTCTACAACGCCGCTGCCGCGCTGCGGCGCTGTCTGGACAGCCTGCCGACGCGCCTGCCCGACGATGCCGCCGTCCTGCTGGTGGACGATGCTTCCAGCGATCCGGCGATCATTCCGATGCTGGAGGCCTTTGCCGCCGATTGCCCGGTGCCGTGCCGGATTCTGCGGCAGCCCGCCAACTGCGGATTCGTCGCCACCGTCAACCTTGGCATGCGCGAATCGACCCGCGATGTGGTGCTGCTCAACTCCGATACCGTGGTCACCCGCGGTTGGCTGGAGCGGTTGCAGGCGTGCCTGGCGAGCGACCGGCGCATCGCCACCGCCACGCCGTGGTCGAACAACGCAGAGATCTGTTCGCTGCCCGAGTTCTGTCGTGCCAACCCGGAGCCAGTAGATGCCGAGCGGGTAGCGCTGGCGGCCTCAAGGGCTGGTGCACCGGTCTATCCCGAACTTCCCACCGCCGTCGGCTTCTGCATGGCGATCCGCCGCGAGGCGCTGGACGCGCTCGGCGACTTCGACCAGGCGACCTTCGGACGCGGCTACGGCGAGGAGAACGACTTCTGCATGCGCGCCGCCGCCCACGGCTGGCGCAACGTGCTCTGCGATGACGCTTACGTGGTGCATCAGGGTGGTGCCTCCTTCGCGGAAACCGGCGAGCGTCCCGGCGGCGCGGCGCTGGAGCGGCTGCTGGCGCGCTACCCGGTCTACAATGTCCGGGTAGCCCATTTCATCGCCGAGGACCCGCTCAAGCCGCTGCGCGAGCGCGTACTCGCCACACTGATCGACATCCCGACATGAGCCAACCCGAGCTGCCCTTCACCGGAGAGCGCTTCACGCCGGAGTGCGTTCGCGAGATCTGGTACGAGCATTGGCATCGCTACGCGTTCGCGTTGCCTCTGGCGCGCGGGCGCCGCGTCCTGGATGCCGCCTGCGGCGAGGGTTACGGCAGTGCGCTGCTGGCCGGTTGCGCTGCCAGCGTGCTGGGCCTCGACCTCTCGCCCGAGGCCATAGGCCACGCGCGCAACCGCTATGGCGTCCGTGACAACCTGCGCTTCGATGTGGCCGATGTCACCGCGCTGAACGTGGCGGCGGGCAGCGTCGACCTGGTGGTTTCGTTCGAAACGCTCGAGCACCTGGAGGCGCAGGACGCGATGCTGGCCGGCTTTGCCCGCGTGCTGTCCGAGGATGGCCTGCTGGTGGTCTCTTCGCCGGACAGGCGCACATACAGCGACCTGACCGGCTATCGCAACGAGTTCCACGTGCGCGAGCTGTATCGCGAGGAGTTCGAGGCGCTGATCGGCCGCCATTTTCCGGTTCATCGGCTTTACGGCCAGAAGCTGCTGTTCCAGTCCGTGCTCTGGGCGCTGGATGGGGGCGAAGGTGCGTTGCTCGCGCAGACCGCCGATCACGCGAGTGAAAAGGTGGCGGACGTGCTCGACTACCAGCCGCTCTACTACGTGGCGGTATGCGCCAGGCATCCGGATGCGCTCGGCGGTCTGCCCGGCCTTGGGCTGTTTGGCGACCGTGCCGAATCGGTATACACCCACTACAACGACGAGGTGCGTCGACACATCGCTGCAGGGCATCGGCTGATCGAGCTCGAGGCGGAAGTGGCGCGCCTGCGGGCCTTGCTCGACCAGGCCTGAGAACTGAAATCCGGAGTGAACGATGTCCAACACGCTGTATGCCTCGATCGACGGCCGGGTCAGCCCGCTGGCCAACCAGGAGGTGGTGTTCCACGACCCCGCGCGCGACCAGACGCACGTGATGACGACCCAGGTGCTGCAGGCGATGGACCTGTGCCGCCCGTTTCGTTCGCTCGACCAGCATGTGGCCACCCTGGCGGGCGCGCTGCAGGGTGTGGCCGGACGCGAGGACGCCGTCCGCCGGGTGCTGGAGAACCTGGTCACACGTGGTTTGCTGGTGTCGGACGAGTCATGGATCGAACGTCTGGGTCGCGGCGGCCAACGTGAGGCGGCGCCATTCGCTGGAATCTTCATCCATGCGGGGGGTGCTCCCGAGTCGCTCAGATCGTTGCTCGACGGCCTGCACGCCTACGAGGATTCGTTTGCGCCCGGGCATCGCTACGTGCTGCTCGACGACGCTGCCGATGGCAGCGATGCGGGTGAGCGGCGTCGTCTGCTGGAGGCCTTCGGGGCATCTGCTGAAGTCAGTACCAGCTATGTCGGAGCCGAGTCATGGGCGCGGCTGGGCAAGACGCTTGGCGGACTCGTGCAGGGCAGCCCGGGCAGCTTTCTGCTGCGTCGCGATGCGGGCGGCGGCGGAGGAGGAGCGCGCAACCTCGCAGCGCTGCTTGCCGCGGGGCGGCGCTTCGTCCTGCTCGACGATGGCGCGCGACTGCCTTTCCACCGGCATGCAGACACGCAGCGCGGCCTCGACATCGCCGCACGGCTGCCTGCGGACATGGGACTCGACGACAGCATCGATGAGGCGCTCGGGAGCGGACAGCCGCTCGATGACGATCCACTGCAGATCCACCTGCGCGTATGCGGCGCGGCACTCGGCGACCTGGTCAACCGCGTGCCGGGATTCGAACTTCGCCGCGAGGACATCAGCGGACTGGAGCCGAGTCGTCTGTCCCATCTGCGTGCCGGGAGCCGCGTACTTGCGACGGCGGCCGGCGTGCGCGGGTCCCTCGCTGCCGGGCCATGGCTGTTCGCCCTGGATGGCGCAGTCGCCGCGGAGTTCAGCGCCGACCGCGACCGCTATCTGCGTACGCTTGCCGAGCCGATGCTGCACCAGGTCCAGCCTCGCGTGCAGCTGCGCGTGATGGGCGGACTGCAGGCGTTGATGATCGACAATGCCGAGGCCGCCGCCTGCGCACCCGCATCGGGCGAACGGGCGGAGCGGCTGCAGGCTACCCTCTGGCGGGCCATGTTCCCTGCCGCCCTGTCGGCCCATTTCCCGATGACGCTCGGCGTCCGCGGCGCGCGCCGCGATACGACCTGGTTGAAGCAGCCCCTTGAACCGGGCAGCAACGAGTTTCTTGCCGATGCGGTGGAGCGTGCCGCGCCGGAGGTCAGGGCGCAGGCTCCGTGGTCGCGTCTGGTAGCCGTCGGTGCGCGTCTGCGCGATCTTGCCGATGCTTCCGATTCCGACCTGCGGACCGAACTTCGCGAATACCTGGCATTCACCCGTTCCGGTCTGATCCAATCTCTGCAGCGCGTTTTCGACGAGCGTGGCGCGGCGGCCCCGGTACACTGGCAGGCCGATGTCCGGCAGATCATCGAGGCCAACGGGCGCGCGTTGATGGACGACGCCGAGCCGCGTCTGGCCGATGCCGGCGCCGAGCACAGTGGTCAGGCCTCGCTGCGCGCCGTGCTGCAGCGCCACGCCGAAGCCATCGATGCGTGGCCCGACCTATGGGAGGCGTCTCGAGCGCGCAACGAATCCCTGTGGAAGAGTCTCTAGTCCATCGTCCCCGAACCCCGGCCGGCGAAGCCCTCACGTCGGTCGTCGTGGTGGCCTGCAACAGCGGACCGATACTCGCCGAGTGCCTCGCCTGGGTCCTCGCTTCCACCGCGCCCGTGCAAACGATCCTGGTCGACAACGACTCCAGTGACGGCAGTACCAATCACCTGCCGGACGCGGTGAGGGTCATTCGCGAGGACGTGAACCGCGGGTTCGCGGTCGCCTGCAATCGCGGTGCCGCCGAGGCGAGCGGCGACGTGCTGCTGTTTCTCAACCCGGACTGTCTTCTTGCCCCCGACAGCATCGCCAGGCTTCGCGATCGCCTCGATCGGCATCCGCAGATAGGACTGTTGGGCGCCCAGGTCCTTGACCCCGATGGCCGCGAGCAGCGCGGATTGCGCCGCCGTGATCCCACGCTTTGGCGCAGCCTGATGACGCTTACCGGACTGGCGCGCCACGAGGCCCGCTTTCCAGGCCTGCAGGGCGTAGAGGCGCCGCGCACGCACATGCCTGAGTTCCTCGAATACTACGACGCGGTGTCGGGCGCCCTGATGATGCTGCCGCGCGCCACATTCGACGCGGTAGGCGGCTTCGACGAGGGCTACTTCCTGCACTGCGAGGATCTCGATCTGTGCCGCCGCGTGCGCGCCGCCGGCTGGCGGGTGGCGGTGGCCGCCGACGTTCCAGTGGTCCACGTCGGCGGCACGTCCAGCCGTCGCCGTCCGCTGTTCGTCTCCTGGCACAAGCATCGCGGCATGGCGCGCTACTTCCGCCGCTTCGAGGCCAGCCGGCTGCCCTTCGGAACGCGCTGGATCGTGCCTTGCGCCGTCTTTGCGAAGTACCTGCTGTCGATACCGCTGCTGCTGCTGCGACGCTGACCGTCCTCAGCTCAGCCGCTTGTAGCGGATGCGATGCGGCTGGTCGGCCTCGGCGCCCAGACGGCGCTTCTTGTCTTCCTCGTACTCTGAGTAGTTGCCTTCGAAAAACTCCACGTGCGAGTCGCCCTCGAATGCGAGGATGTGGGTGGCGATGCGGTCGAGGAACCAGCGGTCGTGGGAGATCACCATGGCGCAGCCGGGGAACTCCAGCAGGGCATCCTCCAGCGCGCGCAGCGTTTCCACGTCGAGGTCGTTGGAGGGCTCATCGAGCAACAGCACGTTGCCGCCGCTCATCAGGGTCTTGGCCAGGTGCAGGCGGCCGCGCTCGCCGCCGGAAAGATTCCCCACCAGCTTCTGCTGGTCGGCGCCCTTGAAGTTGAAGCGACCGCAGTAGGCGCGCGAGGGCGTCTGGTAGGTGCCGACGGTGATGAAGTCGGCGCCCCCGGAGATTTCCTGCCAGACGTTCTTGCTGCCGTCGAGCGAGTCGCGTGACTGGTCGACGTAGGCCAGCTTCACGCTCGGCCCGACATTGATTTCGCCAGCGTCGGGGGTCTCGGTCCCGGTGATCATGCGGAACAGGGTGGACTTGCCGGCGCCGTTGGGGCCGATGATGCCGATCAGCGCGCCCGGCGGCACGCGGAAGCTGAGATCCTCGATCAGCAGCTGGTTGCCGTAGCCCTTGCTGACGCCCTTGAACTCGATGACGCTGTTGCCCAGGCGCTCGCCGGGCGGGATGTAGATCTCGTTGGTCTCGTTGCGGCGCTGGTACTCCTGCGCATTGAGCTCCTCGAAACGCGCCAGTCGTGCCTTGCTCTTGGCGCGACGCCCCTTGGCGTTCTGCCTCACCCACTCCAGCTCGTGCTGGATGGCGCGCTGACGGGCCTTCTCCGAGGACTCCTCCTGCTTCAGTCGATTGTCTTTCTGTTCCAGCCAGGAGCTGTAGTTGCCCTTCCACGGGATGCCGCGGCCGCGATCGAGTTCGAGGATCCATTCGGCGGCGTTGTCGAGGAAGTAGCGGTCGTGGGTGACTGCCACCACGGTGCCGGGGAACTCGTGCAGGAAGTGCTCCAGCCAGGCCACCGATTCGGCGTCGAGATGGTTGGTCGGCTCGTCAAGGAGCAGCATGTCAGGCTTGGACAGCAGCAGCCGGCACAGGGCGACGCGGCGCTTCTCGCCCCCCGACAGGTGCGCCACCTTCGCTTCCCAGGGCGGCAGGCGCAGCGCGTCGGCGGCGACTTCAAGCTGGCGCTCCAGCGCGTGGCCGTCACTGGTGGCGAGGATGGCCTCGAGGCGCTGCTGCTCGGCGGCGAGCTTGTCGAAGTCGGCGTCGGGTTCGGCATAGGCGGCATAGACCTCGTCGAGCCGCGCCTGGGCGTTGGTGATCTCCGACACGCCTTCCTCGACGGCCTCGCGCACCGACATCTCCGGATCCAGCGCAGGCTCCTGCGGCAGAAAGCCGATCTTGATGTCGGGCTGCGGGCGCGCCTCACCCTGGAACTCGGTGTCGACGCCGGCCATGATGCGCAGCACGGTGGACTTGCCCGAGCCGTTCAGGCCGAGCAGACCGATCTTGGCGCCGGGGAAAAAACTCAGCGAGATATCCTTGATGATCTGGCGGTTCGGCGGCACGGTCTTGCTGACGCCGATCATGGTGTAGATGTACTGCATGGTGATTCCTGCGGCGCGGCGCCGGCCCAGGGGTGGGGCGGCGCGGATGGGGGGAGGGCGCGGATTATCGCGGAACAGAGGGGGCCACGGCCAGCCTCGTGCCTGAAAAAAGGCTAACATTTCCTGTTCCTCTCCAACTTGCGAGTCATCCATGTTCCCAGCCGAGATGCGTATCGAAGCCTACGATCCCGAGCTCGCCGCGGCGATTGCCGCCGAGCGGCGCAGGCAGGAGGATCATGTCGAGCTGATCGCGTCGGAGAACTACGCCAGCCCGCGTGTGCTCGAGGCCCAAGGCACGGTGCTGACCAACAAGTACGCCGAAGGCTACCCCGGCAAGCGCTACTACGGCGGCTGCGAGTTCGTCGACGTGGCCGAAACCCTGGCCATCGAGCGCGCCAAGGCCCTGTTCGGCGCCGACTATGCCAACGTGCAGCCGCATTCGGGATCGCAGGCCAATGCCGCGGTCTACCTGGCGTTGATCAAGCCCGGCGACACCATTCTCGGCATGAGCCTGGCCCACGGCGGTCACCTGACCCACGGCGCCAAGCCGAACTTCTCCGGCAAGCTGTTCAACGCCGTGCAGTACGGCGTCAATGATCAGGGTCTGATCGACTACGACGAAGTGGCGAGGCTGGCCACCGAGCATCGCCCGAAAATGCTGATCGGCGGCTTCTCCGCCTACTCGCAGGTGGTCGACTGGGCACGCATGGCCGAGATCGCGAAGTCGGTAGGCGCCTTCTTCGTGGTCGACATGGCACACGTGGCCGGGCTGGTGGCGGCGGGCGTTTATCCGAATCCGGTGCCGCATGCCGACGTGGTGACCTCGACCACCCACAAGACCCTGCGCGGGCCGCGCGGCGGCATCATCCTGGCGAAGTCCAATCCCGAGATCGAGAAAAAGCTGCAGTCGCTGGTCTTCCCCGGCACCCAGGGCGGGCCGCTGATGCATGTGATCGCGGCCAAGGCGGTGGCCTTCAAGGAGGCGCTGGAGCCCGGCTTCAAGAGCTACCAGCAGCAGGTGGTGAAGAACGCCAAGGTCATGGCCGCCACGCTCATCAAACGTGGTTACCGGGTGGTTTCGGGCGGCACAGAGAACCATCTGTTCCTGGTCGACCTGATCGGCCGCGACTTCACCGGCAAGGATGCCGAAGAAGCTCTGGGCCGCGCTCACATCACCGTCAACAAGAACGCCGTCCCCAACGACCCGCGCAGCCCCTTCATCACCTCGGGCCTGCGTCTCGGCACCCCCGCCATCACCACGCGCGGCTACGCCGAAAGCGACGCCAGCGATCTAGCCGGTTGGATCTGCGACGTCCTCGACAACATCGGCGACGCCACCACCGAGGCGGTCGTGCGCGAGAAGGTCACGGCGCAGTGTCGGGCGTTTCCGGTGTATGGAGTAGGGTGATTAGGTGATTAGGTATTAGGTGATTACGGAAAAAGCGCGCATGAAGCCACTCCCCGCCCGTCACTCCACCTAACCGCACCTAATCACCTAAGACCTAATCACCTAACCCGTCTTTTCAAGAATGCACTGCCCCTTCTGCCAGCATGAAGACACCCGCGTGGTCGACTCGCGTTTGACCGATGAGGGCTTGCAGGTGCGCCGGCGGCGCGAGTGTCCGAAGTGCGGGGCGCGCTTCAATACGTTCGAGAGCGCCGAACTGAAGCTGCCGCAGGTGATCAAGTCGGATGGCCGGCGCGAGCCGTTCGACGAGAACAAGCTGCGCACCGGCGTCGAACGCTCGCTGCAGAAGCGGCCGGTCGGTGCGCGCGAGGTCGACGACGTGGTGGAGGCGGTGAAGCATGAGCTGCGCCTGTCCGGCGAGCGTGAGATCCCGTCGCTGCGGGTCGGCGAATGGGTGATGCGCGAGCTCAAGCGTATCGATCAGGTGGCCTACGTTCGCTTTGCCTCGGTGTATCGAAGGTTCGAGGACGTGCAGGCGTTCCGAGAGGAGATCGAGCGCTTGGAGAACGATCTGCCGGCATTGGAGGGTCGCCAGCTTTCGCTGCTCGACGGCGGCAAGAGCTGACGTTGACCCCTTTCTCGCCGATTTGCGTTTCCTACCCTGAGGGTGGCCGTGGTGGCTCTGCCCCGAGGGAGGATACGTTCCATGAAATCGCTTCTGTTCTCGTTCGACGGCCGCATCGGCCGCAAGACCTGGTGGCTTACCTCGCTGGCCCTGATGGCGGTTGCACTGGTCGTGCAGCTGGTTGCGCTTGCTCTCGGGTTCGTTTCCGAGACCCTGGCCATGGTGGCCATGGTGGCAGCCATTGTAGTGCTGATCGCGGTGATCTGGGCGTCGCTGGCGCTGCAGGCCAAGCGCTGGCACGACCACGACAAGTCGGGCTGGTGGTTCCTGATCAACCTGGTACCGGTAGTGGGCGGCCTCTATGCGCTGTACATGCTGGGCTTCGTGAAGGGCGCCGAAACGCGCAACCAGTACGGCGACGATCCGGTGCCGGGCGGCATGCCTTCCGGCGCCTTGCGCGCGGCGTAGACGCAACGCCGTACCCCATGCTCCGGAGTCCACGTTGACTCCGGACCGGGAGTGGATGGCCCGCGCCCTGGCCCTGGCCGAGCGCGGGCTGTTCAGCGCCCACCCGAATCCGCGGGTGGGCTGCCTGCTGGTTCACGGCGATGAACTTGTTGGTGAGGGCTGGCACGCGCGTACCGGCGAAGCGCATGCTGAAGTGCACGCCCTGCAGCAGGCCGGGCCACGCGCGCGCGGCGCCACCGTCTACGTCACCCTGGAGCCCTGCGCCCATCATGGACGAACTCCGCCCTGCGTTGACGCCTTGATCGCCGCTGGTGTCGCGCGCGTGGTCATCGCCTGCGGCGATCCTTTCGAAGAGGTCGATGGCCAGGGGATTGCGCGCCTGCGCCGCGCCGGCATCGAAGTGATCGAAGGCGTGCTCGCGGAGGAGGCGCGTGAACTCAATCGAGGTTTTCTCAGCCGCGTCTCGCGCGGTCGGCCGTGGGTGCGCCTGAAGCTGGCCATGAGCATGGACGCACGGACCGGGCTGCCGGACGGGCGCAGCCAGTGGATCACCGGCGAAGCGGCGCGTGTCGACGTGCAGCGCTGGCGCGCGCGCTCCTCGGCGATCCTGACCGGCATCGGCACGGTGCTTGGCGATGACCCGCATCTGACCGTGCGCCTGCCTGAGGGCGATTCGTTCCAGCCGGCGCTGCGCGTGGTGCTGGACAGCGGGCTGCGCACGCCGGCCGATGCGCGCGTGCTCGACGCGGCCGCCCCGACCTTGTTGATCGGCGATCAAGCCATCGTGAGCGACCGACGACTTGGTTCCTTTCAGGGAATCGTCGGGGTAGCGCGGCAGGGGCGTCATCTCGATCTGGCCGCCGTGCTCGGCATCCTTGCCGAACGCCACGTCAACGAACTCCAGGTGGAGGCCGGCCCGCGTCTGGCGGGTGCCTTCGTCGCGGCGCGTCTGGTGGACGAGGTCCTGCTCTACGTCAACCCGTCGTGGCTCGGCGACGCCTCGCTGCCGCTGCTCCGGCTCGATCCGCCTGCCGATCTCTCGGAGCGGTCACGCTGGAGCTTCCACGATGTGCAGCGGGTCGGCGACGATGTGCGCCTGCTGCTGCGTCCCGTCGAGGACCACTGACATGTTCACCGGCATCATTTCGGCGCTCGGCCTTCTGTCCTCTCGCGAGTCCATGGGCGGTGATCAGCGCCTGTGGATGACGACGCCGGCCGGCTGGCTCGACGGCGTGCAGGTTGGCGACAGCATTGCGGTATCCGGTGTCTGCCTGACGGTGGTTCTGCGGGACGGGGACCGCTTCGCCGCCGACGTCTCTCGCGAGACGCTCGGCCTGACTACGCTGGGCGCGCTGCGCGAAGACGCCCTGGTCAATCTGGAGCTGGCGCTGCGCCTGTCGGACCGCCTCGGCGGCCACCTGGTCAGTGGTCATGTGGACGGTCTCGGCGAAGTCGTGGCGGTGGTCGACGACGCCCGCTCGCAGCGCTGGACCCTGCGCGCGCCGGCCGCGTTGATGCGTTACATCGCAGCCAAGGGTTCGATCACCATCAACGGCGTCAGTCTCACCGTCAACGAAGTCGACGGCCAGACCTTCGGCGTCAACCTCATCCCCCACACCCTCTCGCACACCGACTTCCAGCAGCGCCGCGTCGGGGACGCGGTGAATCTGGAGGTGGATGTGGTGGCGCGGTACTTGGAGCGGCTGCTGGGATCAGGGATCAGGGGTCAGGGGTCAGGGCTTAGGGCTTAGGGCTT
>CAZGKE010000032.1:11198-26605 GCA_964526035.1 uncultured Gammaproteobacteria bacterium
GGGATGGACAGTCGGAGCGCCGCGACCTGGGCACGATGACCGGAAATGTGCCAGTAGATGTCGCCTGACCGAACAAGCCGCAAGGGCGCCGCCCCTCATCACCGTCCTTGCCAGTTGCCGCACCGGCTACACTACATGGCCGCTGCGGGGCTGCCGGCTGTTCCCTAGGTCCTAGGCCCCAAGCCCCAAGCCCCAAGCCCCAAGCCCCAAGCCCCAAGCCCTGGACCAAAGACCCTAGGCACTGATTCCTGATGCCCTTCTCGCCCATCCCCGAACTGCTCGACGATATCCGTGCCGGCCGCATGGTCGTGATCCTTGATGACGAGGATCGCGAGAACGAGGGTGACCTGATCATGGCGGCCAGCAAGGTGCGGCCGGAAGACGTCAACTTCATGGTGCGCCACGCGCGCGGCCTGGTGTGCCTGGCGCTGACCCGCGAACGCTGCCGACAGCTCGATCTGCCGCTGATGGTGCGCGACAACCGCTCGCAGTACTCGACCAATTTCACCGTGTCGATCGAGGCCGCCGAAGGTGTCACCACCGGAATCTCGGCCTACGACCGGGCGCACACCATACGCACCGCGGTCATGCCCGATGCGCGTCCTGACGACCTGCACCAGCCCGGCCACATCTTTCCGCTGATGGCGCAGCCCGGCGGCGTGCTGGTGCGCGCCGGTCACACCGAGGCCGCGGTCGACCTTGCCGGCATGGCCGGACTGGAGCCGGCCGGCGTGCTGGTGGAGGTCCTCGCCGAGGACGGCACCATGGCGCGCCGACCGCAGCTCGAGGCGTTTGCTGCCGAGCATGGATTGAAGGTGGGCAGCATTGCCGATCTGATCCACTTCCGTCAGCAGAACGAAAAGACCATCGCGCGCGTTTACGACGAACCTGCGCAGACCAGCTTCGGTCCGTTTCGCCTGGTCGGCTACCGCGACCTGATCGGCCACGAGCTGCACTTCGCCCTGGTGCACGGCGAGCCGCGCGCGGATGCGCCGGTGCTGGTCAGGGTGCACGTGAAAAATCCACTGTCCGACGTGCTGCATCTTGAGCGCGAGGATCTGGGCGTGCCCTTGAGCGCTGCGCTGAAGCAGGCCGCCGCCGCCGACTGCGCCGTGGTGGTGGTGCTCACCCAGCGCCACGATGCCGACGATCTGCTGCGCCAGCTGATGGCCGAGCCGGCGGCCCCGCAGCGTGGCCACGACTGGCGCAGGCACGGCCTGGGCGCACAGATCCTGGTCGATCTCGGCGTGCGCCGCATGCGCGTGCTGGGCACGCCGCGGCGCTTCTCCGGCCTCGGGGGCTTCGGCCTTGAGGTGGTAGAGTACGCCGATCCCGCAACTCCCTGACCGGCTTCGCGAACCCACCCATGATCCAGACCATCGAGGGCGGCCTCACGCCGCCGGCCGGGCGCATTGCGCTGGTCGCCGCGCGCTTCAACGGCACCATTGTCGAGGGCCTGCTGCGCGGCGCTCTCGAGGCGCTGAAGCGGCATGGCGTGGCCGACGAGCGGATCCTGGTGGCCTGGGTACCCGGTGCCTGGGAGATTCCGCTGGCGGCTCAGAAACTGGCGGCGCGTGCCGATGTGTTTGCCGTGGTGGCGCTCGGCTGCGTGATCCGCGGCGAGACCTACCATTTCGAGCAGGTCGCCGATATCGCCAGCCGCGGGATCGCCCGCGTGGCGCTGGATTTTGCCAAGCCGGTCGCGAACGCCATCCTCACCGTGAACACGCAGGAGCAGGCCGAGGCCAGAGCCGCTCCGGGTCAGGGCAACAAGGGCAGCGAAGCGGCGCTCGCTGCCCTGGAAACCGCCAGTCTCCTGGACCAGTCATGAATCATCGTGCATCCCGTCCCGACGGCATCGATCCCGCTGCCCGCACCCGCGCCCGCCGCCGCGCGCTGCAGGCGCTGTACGCCTGGGAAATGTCAGGCAACAGCATCGGCAGCGTGCTCGAGCAGTTTGCCGAGGAGCGCGATGCCGGCATGGCCGACCAGGAATACTTCGAGGCCCTGGTGCGCGGCGTCGAACGCGATCGCGCCGCGCTGGACGCGGCATTGGCGCCGTACCTCGAGCGTGATCTGGACAGCGTCGATCCGATCGAGCGTGCGCTGCTGCGCCTGGCGGCGTTCGAACTGAGTCAGCGCCCCGACGTGCCCTACAAGGTGGTCATCAACGAGGCCGTGGAGAGCGCCAAGAAGTTCGGCTCCGAGTACGGCCATACCTTCGTCAACGGCGTGCTGGATCGACTTGCAGCCGCGGTCCGCAGCGTGGAGTACCGTGCCTGAGTTCGAGCTGATCGAGCGCATCCGTGCGCGCGCCGGCAGCCGCAGGGACGTCGTGCTGGGCATCGGCGACGACGGCGCGATACTCGATCCACGTGCCGGACAGCAGCTGGTTGCGGTCGTCGATACGCTGTTGTCCGGCGTCCATTTCCCGGTCGACAGCCGGGCATCGGACATCGGCTGGAAGGCGCTGGCGGTGAATCTTTCCGATCTTGCCGCGATGGGTGCCGAACCTGCCTGGGCGCTGCTTGCGCTGACGCTTCCGGACGATGATGCGGAGTGGCTGGAGGCGTTGCTTGATGGCTTTCTCGAATTGGCAGCGGCGCACAACGTGGCCTTGGTGGGCGGCGACACCACGCGCGGACCGCTGGCGCTGTCGGTGCAGCTCACCGGCTTCGTGGCGCCCGGCCAGGCGCTGTTGCGCAGCGGCGCGAAAGTCGGCGATCGCATCTGGGTGACGGGTACATTGGGCGACGCGGCAGCCGGACTCGCGGATTGGGCGCCGACCGCAGCCGACATGCCGGACGCCCATTGGCTGCGTGAACGGCTGTGCCGTCCCACGCCGCGCGTAGCCGCAGGCGTTGCGCTGCGCGGGCATGCCCATGCCTGCATCGACATTTCCGACGGCCTGGTCGCCGATCTTGGCCACGTCTGCACAGCCAGCGGCGTCGGCGCCGAAATCGATAGCACTCACCTTCCGACGTCCGCCGCAGTTGCGCGACTGCCCTTGGCCAAGCGCCGGGCTTTTCAGCTTGCCGGGGGCGACGACTACGAGCTGCTGTTCACCCTGCCCGCCGCCCTCGACGCAAACGAGCTGCTGCGTCGCGAAGTGACGGCCACCGCCATCGGCCACGTCGTCGCCGGGTCCGGGGTGCGCGTGGTGGACGAGACAGGTGCGCCCATCCCCATCGAGCACGGCGGCTACCGGCACTTCGGGGCGGATGCATGAGCAAGGCCCGCGTCCTGCTCGGCCATCCCTGGGGTTGGCTGGCGACCGGCTTCGGCAGCGGCCTCGCGCCAAAGGCACCTGGCACGTTCGGCAGCCTGGCGGCGATCCTGCCGTGGCTGCTGCTGCGCGAGCTGCCGCTGGTGCTGATCCTGGCCGTGATCGCGGCCACCTTCGTGCTCGGCCTGCTGGCATCGGAGTGGGCGATGCGCAAGCTTGGCAGCGACGACCCGGGCTGCGTGGTGATCGATGAATGGGTCGGCCTGTGGATCGCCCTGCTGGTCGCGCCGCCCGGCTGGCCGTGGCTGCTGGCCGGCTTTGCGCTGTTCCGGCTGTTCGACATCCTCAAGCCGTGGCCGGTGGGATGGCTGGAGCGCAGACTGGACGGTGGCCTCGGGGTGATGGTGGATGACGTCGCGGCCGGGCTGATGGCGGCCGCCGTCCTGTTGCTGGCCGGGATTTGGGTCTAGTGGCCTGTAACAGCCATTTCGGCAGCGTCTGAGCACGTCTGACGTGCCGGTGCTGCGTTGCTCGTCGTCGCCATAGCGCTGCTATGCCTCCTCCTCACGCCTTGCCCCAACCCGCCATCCGTTACTCAGTCCACTACCGAAATGGCTGCTACAGGCCACTGGAGATCGGGACTCGGGACTCGTTGTGCTACAGCCGAGCGCACTCGCAGCTACGGGGATTGCGTGTTTCTCGGGCGGTGACCGCTGGGTTGCAGGATGTAATCGTCGACGCGCCAGTCGCCGTTCGGCAGTCGATGCAGCAGGAGGTATTCGGACTGCGGGCCGAGAAACTCTGATTGAAGAATGAAGAGCAGGCTCAAACCACCTCCCCGCAAGACGTTGACGCCGGACAGCCGTCGATCATGCAAGGTGCCGGCGCTGCGGCGCAATTCTGCGATGTCGGCACTGCCTTCGCCGAGCAGGAGTGCCTGCTTCAGCGTACCGCCCGTCATGGCCATGCACTCGCGCGGTTCCCCTCTGTCGAGACACTCGACGAACAGCTCGGCGCGGGCCCTCGCCTCGACAAAGCCCCGGTAGTCCCGGGCGAACCCGGGTCCAGCAAGCGACAGCGCTGCAGTCAGTACCAGGAACCGGATCATGTCGTCGTTCTCCTTGCAGGGAATGCAACGCAGGGACTCTCGGGTCGCGCGCGGAGTTCCGATCAGGAGTACGTAAGCTCCGCTGCCGAAATCGTTCCCGGCCATGCCCTGGGTAGAAGCGGCGAAAGCCGCGATCAACGTTCCACCCGAAGCGCAAGATCGCAACTTTCGCAGCTCCTGCAGCGCGCGGCGTTGTGGGAGGGGCCTCAGCCCCGACATGCGCGCGGCACGAGCGAAGGGTTCACTGGGAACAGAGTGTCTACAGGGCTTTCGCCACTACTGTGCGCAGCGCGGGCACCACCTCGGCCTCGAACCACGGGTGGCGCTTCAGCCATATCTGATTGCGCGGGCTCGGGTGGGGCAAGGGGAAGCGCCCCGGCAGATGGCGGCGGAAGTCGCGTACGGTTTCGGTGAGGTTGACGTCGCAGTCAGCGCCGAGATGGTAGATCTGCGCGTAGCGACCGATCAGCAGGGTCAGTCGCACTTGGCGCAAAAAAGGCGCGAGCTGCGGAAACCAGGTCGGCATGCATTCGGGTCGCGGTGGCAGATCGCCGGAGCGTCCACGTCCCGGATAACACATGCCCATCGGCACGATGGCGACGCGCGATTCGTCGTAGAAGGTATCGCGGTCGATGTCGAGCCAGGCGCGCAGCCGCTCTCCGGACGCATCGTTCCAGGGAACCCCGGTTTCGTGCACGCGCGCCCCCGGCGCCTGGCCGACGATCAGGATCCGCGCCGTTTCCGACACGCGCAGGATCGGGTTCGGCCCCAGCTGAAGGTGCGCCGCACACAGGCGGCAGGCGCGGATGTCGGTGAGCAAGGTGGGGAGGGACATGGATGGGGACAGGGGCGGGCCGAGTGGGGTTCAGGGCCTAGGGCCTGGGGCCTAGGGTAAAGCCGGGGGATTGCGACTATGGCTGGTGTACGGGCCAACGGAAATCGGGAACGCTTCGAAAGCTCATGACCGCTTCGATCTGCCGCCTCCAGGCCCTAAGCCCTAAGCCCTAAACGATGGCAAAAGCTTTCCCGGGTTGAGAATGCCGTCCGGGTCGAACGCTGCCTTCACAGCGCGCAACAGCGCCAGCGCTTCGGGATCAAATGCCTGTGTCATGAAGTCGCGCTTGTCGAGACCGATGCCGTGCTCGCCGGAAAGCGTGCCGCCCAATTCAAGCACGAGGGTGAAGATCTCGGCGAGGCAGCGCGGCGCGGCTTCGACGTGACGGGGATCTTCGGGCTGGTACAGCAGGTTGACGTGGATGTTGCCGTTGCCGGCATGGCCGAAGTTGAGGATCGGAATGCCGTGTCGGGCCGACAGGGCCTCCAGTCCGGCGATCAGGGGCGGCAAGCGCGATACCGGTACCACGACGTCTTCGTTGATCTTGCCCGGCGCCAGCGTACGCAGCGCCGGCGACAGCTTGCGTCGCGCCTGCCACAGGGCGTCGAGATCATCCGAGGCGGCGATTTCGATCAGGCCGTCGCCGTTCGCCGCGCTCGACACGGCGGCGACCGCGAACGGCAGCTCGTCGCTTCGTCCATCGACTTCGATCATCAGCAGGGCGCCGCCGGCGGCGATGTCGGCACCGCCCACTTCACGGGCGAGGCGGAGCGCGGCGCCGTCCATGAACTCCAGCGCCGAAGGGGTGACCGGCTGCGCCATGATGCGCGCCACGGCCGCCGCAGCCGCGGCGGTGTCCACATACAGCGCACGCAGACCGCTGCGCGCCTCCGGCAGCGGCGTCAGACGCAGCGTGGCTTCGGTGATCAGCGCCAGGGTGCCCTCCGAGCCGACCAGGAAGCGGGTGAGGTCGTAGCCGACCGAGGACTTGGTGGTGGCGGTGCCGCAGCGGAACGCCTCACCGCGTCCGCTGACACCAGAGAGCGCCAGAATGTTGTCGCGACTGGCACCGTACTTCACTGCACGCGGGCCGCCGGCATTGCAGGCAAGGTTGCCGCCGATGGTGGAGTAGGGGGCACTGGTCGGGTCCGGTGCCCAGAAGAAGCCGTGCGCGGCGACCGCTTTCTGCAGGTCGCCGTTCAGCAGACCGGGCTCTGCCACTGCGAGACGGTTGTCGGGATCGATGTCGAGCAGGCGGTCCATGCGCTCGAAGCTGACCACCAGTGCGCCCTGCGACGGCACCGCCGCACCGGTCGTGGCGGTGCCCCGACCGCGCGCGGTGATGGCGACCCCCGCCTCGCGGCAACGGCGTACCAGCGCCAGCACCTGCGTGGCCTCGGTCGGCAACGCCACGGCCGCAGGCATGCCGTGCCGCTTCGAGTTGTCGAAGCCGTAGGCCAGGCAGTCGGCGGGGTCGGTAAGAAGGCCGGTGTCGCCAAGCAGGGACTGCAGACGGGCGTGAAGGGACGGGGGAAGCATGGGGCTACTGTACGGCACAGGGCACAGCGAAGCTTCGGAGTACTGCAACGCGTTACTCATTGGCCGCGACGTTTCGTTGCGACTGTGGGAGGGGCCTCAGCCCCGACACGCCACGCTCCGGCCCAGCCGAACGGTCGGGCCTGAGGCTCCTCCCACAACAACGAGACCGAGCTGTACTGTGCCCTGCGTGCTGACGTCAGTGCGCTTTCTCGATGTATTCGAAAACCGTCACTACCTCGCGCACGCCGGCCACATTGCGGGCGACGTCGACGACGGCTTCGGCTTCCTCGCGGCTCACCTTGCCCTGCAGGTAGACGATGCTGCGCGCGGTGGACACGTTGACGCGGGTCGGGTCGAAGCCGGGCATGCCGATCAGGTCGAGCAGTGCGGTCTTGACGCGCGCGGTGATGGTGACGTTGCGCGCGCGCTGCCACGCTCCGACCGGCTCGGTCACAGCCAGTTCGTTGACGATGTCGCGCACGTCGGGGATATCCGAGACCACCTGCTCGGTGCGCTGGCGCAGCGCCTCGCTGCGCACCTCGCCGATCAGCAGGACGATGCCGTTGTGGCTGATGACGCGGATATGCTGGTGACGTCCGATGTCCTCCTCGCGATTGATGCGGGTGTAGGCGCGCACGGTGATGCGCTGGTCGTCGATGACGACGCCGACCGGTCGCCGGTCGTGCAGGGTCTTGGCGGTGACCGCTGCACCGCCGACGATGGCGGCAGCGCAGCCACCGAGCAAAAGCGGAGCTAGCAGCACACAGATTCTCGGAATTCGGATCATGCGGAGGCCTCGAAGGCGCCGCGCAGCCATTCCCACTGCGGATCATCGCGCTGCCCTCCCAGGGCAACGACGTCGAAACGGCAGGGCTGGCGGCTCAGCGCGGGTTGCGATTGCAGGAACAATGATGCGGCGGCGACCAGGCGTCGTTGCTTGCCGGCATGCACCGACTCCACGCCGCCGCCGAAGCGACCACCGCCGCGATAGCGTACTTCGACGAATACCACGGTGTCGCGATCGCGCATGACCAGGTCGAGCTCGCCATGCCGGCAGGTCCAGTTGCGCGCCAGCGTCCTCAGGCCCTCGGCCTGCAGACGTTCTTCCGCGACACTCTCCCAGAGGGCGCCCTCGCTTCTCACCGGGTGCGCTCACGCGGCGGCAGCGGCTGGGGTACACCTTGGACGAAGCGGGTCCATGCAAGATGGCGTCGCACCTGGCCGCCGATGTCGATGCTCAGTTCCCCGCTTGCTGCAGGAATCCGCCGCGATGGATCCTGCGCCATCCAGTCGAGGTAGCCGAGGAGTCGGTATGCGTCCATGCCGAGCGCGAACAGGCGCGCGTTGGCCCCGCCAAGGGATGGCAGTGGCCCCAGTTCGACTCGCGGCGGCAGCGGCGTGTCGGCGCCGACCAGCCACGCCATGTCGCAGAACTCGACTCCGTCGAGATCGCGGTCGGCGCTTTCAGTCACGTCGCCACTGAATATGTGCGAGGTGGAGAGCAGCGGCAGCTCACCTGCGGTGTACACATGCATCTGCGGCACCACCAGCCGGGCGAGGCCGGGGCGGGCGATGATGACCGCCGCCTCGATGTCCGGGCGGAATACGGTCTCGCCCTTGATCTCAAGGCCGAGCAGGGACTGCAGCCGGTGGCGTCGCTGTTCGGCCAGGGCCACGTCGAATGCCTGCGCCAGCGGTTCGGCGTAGTCGGTGCCGCCGGGAGCGATTCGGGTGTCCCCCAGAAGGCGTCCACCGCCCGCTTCGAAATGAAGAATGAAGGCGGCGGCGACGCGCTCGGCGAAGTCTTCCTGTACCGCCACCAGCGCCACTTGCCGGACGTCGGCATCGAGCAGGCGTTCGGCCAGAAGGCGCCCCTCGTGATCGGGCAGCAGGCCGAACTCGTAGCTGCCCCAGGGCGCCGGCGCGCCACCATGGTTCAATGCCAGCAGCGGCACCGGGGGAATGCCCTCGGCGAACAGATGCGCCACCGCTTCGCGGGACAGCGGCCCGACCACGCGTTCTACCCCATCGGCAACCGCCCTGCGGTAGGCGAACAGTGCCTCCTCCGGCGTGGCCCCGGAGTCATAGATGCGGACCTCGGGGCGATCACGCGCATCGGCGAAATAGGCGGTCATGAAGCCGTCGCGCACCGCCTGTGCCGCGCTGGCGAGGGGGCCGCTGCCAGGGAGCAGCAGCGCGATGCGGCCCGGTGGACGGAAGTCGCCGCCCTCGTGGTCGAATGGCTGCCAGGTACCAGTCTCGCCCGCCAGCAATCCGGCACGGCGCAGCAGATCCTCGAGTATCGGCGCGAATGGGTCGTCGGCCGGCAGTTCCCGGTGCTGGATCAGGAGCGTGGTCGTCGGGATCTGGCGAAGCAGTTGCCCGATGGCATCGAGATTGTCCTCGCGGTCGCCTTCGCCAAGCAGTGCGTCGAGCTGTGCGCGTTCGCGAGCTGCCTCGAAGCGCGCGCCGCGCAATTCCAGCGCGCGCGCACGCAGCTCGTGGTAGCGCGGCCGGAATCGCGGCGCAATGTCGTCTGCCGGCCAGGCAAGCAGGGCGAGTGCCGAATCGGCTTCATCGATGTCGAGGGCAACCTCGGCCAGCAGCAGATCGACACGCGCCGACTCATCGACGTTGAGACGGTCTGCACGCACGCTGACCAGCGCTTGTGCGACGCGCTGCAGATCACCTTCTTCGCGCCAGGCTTCGGCCGCTCGCAGGCGCCAGAACTCACGCCGACGCGGGTCCTGGGCGGCCAGCGAGAGAAACTGCTCGGCGGCAGCGGCGAAATCACCCTCTCGCAGCAGGATTTCGGCTGCCGCCTCAGCTCCCGGTCCGGCGTCGCGAACCGGCGGCTGGGCAGCGCAGGCGGCAAGCAGAAGGACGAACAGGGGCGCGATACTTTTCATCGGTGCATTCCGGAGAGTTGAGCCCGCCGTCCGGGATCAGACGACGGGCTATGATCATAGCGGACCGTAGCCAACTGTTCGGGGCGGAGAGATGACAGGCGCAGGCAAGCTCTGGGTAGTGGCCACCCCGATCGGCAACCTGGGTGACCTGTCGCCGCGCGCGATCGAGGTTCTGCGCCACTGTGATGCCATTCTCGCGGAAGACACTCGCCACAGCCGTCCGCTGCTGGTCGCACACGGCATTGCAACGCCGCTGTCCTCCCTGCACGAGCACAACGAGCGCGAGCGCCTTCCAGCACTGATCGAACGCCTGCGGGCGGGAGAGTCGCTGGCCCTGATTTCGGATGCCGGGACGCCACTGGTGTCCGATCCCGGTTTCCCGCTGGTGCGCGCTGCGCGCGAGGCGGGCATCCAAGTCAGTCCGGTACCGGGGCCATGCGCGGTAATCGCTGCCCTGTCCGTGGCCGGATTGCCTTCCGACCGTTTTTGCTTCGAGGGATTCCTGCCGGCGCGGGGCGGCCCCCGCCGCGCCCGCCTGCAGGCGCTGGCAGGAGAATCAAGGACGCTGGTGTTCTACGAAAGCGCGCAGCGCATCGAGGAGGTGCTGCGCGATTTCGTCACGCTGTTCGGAGGCGATCGTCGGGCCTGCCTGGCGCGCGAACTGACCAAGGCTTTCGAGACGCTGCTGGGCAACGATCTCGCGTCGATCCTGGCGCGGGTCGAGGCCGATTCCGACCAGCGCCGCGGCGAGATCGTGTTGGTGGTGGGTGGCGTGGAAGACGACGACGCGACGCGCCTTGCCGAAGGGAAGCGCCTCTACCAGCGGCTGAGCAAGGAGCTCCCGCCAAGCCGCGCGGCACGATTGGCGGCCGAATTGAGCGGCGCGCCCCGCGCGGCGCTGTACGGTGGAGTCAGCGATGACTAGGCCGCCCGATGCTCAGAGGTTGCCCGGCGGGCGACTTTCCGCACACGCCGCATTCACCGATTTCTCGCCGCATTGACGTCGATCGGTGATAATTTCACGAATGTCGACGGCGCGGAGCGCGCGATGAGCGATATCACGGCCGCCGGCAATGCGGCGACCCCGGTCCCGCAAGAGGGCGGCAGGGCGCTGGCACTGCACTGTGGTGGCCCGACCGCGAGCGCTGACGGCGGCGACAAACGTGTACAGAGTGTTCAATCGCGCAGCTGGAACCCCGGCCGCGCCAGCAAGTCTGCAAGGGTCGATCAACCGATCCGATCGCCAACAACCCAGGACAGCCATGCGTCGTATCGTGCGTCAATCCATTCCGCTTCTGCTGGTGCTGGTCGGTGCCGCCTGCAGCCCGGACAACGGCCCGCAAGGTCGAGGTCCGCAGGCTCCGATCCCGGTGGTGGCCGTGGCAGTGGAGAGAAGCACCTGGATCGACACCATCCAGGCGCTGGGAACGGCGCAGGCCAACGAATCGGTGTCGATTACCGCCAAGGTCACCGAAACCGTTGCGCGCGTCACGTTCAACGACGGCGATCGCGTAGAAGCCGGACAGGTTCTGGTCGCGCTCACCGACCGTGCCGAAGTCGCGCAGCTCGAAGAGGCGCAGGCGGCATTTCTGGAGGCCGAGCGGCAGTATCGGCGTACCGCGGAACTGGTGCAGCAGGGCATGCTCAACGCGTCGGCGCTCGACGAACAGACCGCTGCTCGTGACGCTGCGCGGGCACGCATGGAAGGGATCCGTGCACGTCTTGCCGACCGGGTGATCACTGCGCCCTTCGCCGGCATGCTCGGCCTGCGGCAGGTATCGACAGGCACGCTGGTCACGCCCGGCACGGTCATCGCCACGCTCGACGACGTCTCCAGCATCAAGCTCGATTTCTCGCTTCCGGAAACCTTCCTCGGCTCGGTGCTGGAAGGGCAGCAGATACTCGCGCGCGCGGCCGCCTACCCCGACCGGGAATTCGAGGGCGTGGTTTCCACGCTCGATTCACGCGTCGATCCGGTCACCCGGGCAATCACGGTACGTGCCGCAGTTCCCAATCCCGACGCATTGCTGCGGCCGGGCATGCTGCTCTCGGTCACCGTGTTCAGCGCACCGCGCACGTCATTGGTAGTTCCGGAGCTCGCCGTAGTGCAGGTGGGCGCGCGTCATTTCCTGTTTCGCGTGGACGAGCAGCGAATTGCCCGGCAGGTCGAGGTGGGCGTGGGCGCACGCCGTGCCGGGGAGGTGGAAATCCTGAGCGGTATCGACGCGGGCGACCTGATCGTGGTCGAGGGAACGGTGAGCATCCGCGAAGGCAGCCCGGTCGAGCTGGTCGATGCCGATCCCGATGCCGTCTGGCAACGGCCTGCAACCGGCTGATAGCGCCAGAAGCCGCCCCCTTTCTGACCCATTCCCCACAGGTCGAACCGACATGCTTCTCTCCGATATTTCGGTCAAGCGCCCGGTCTTCGCCACCGTCGTCAGCCTGATGCTGGTGGTGGTTGGCCTGATCGCCTTCACGCGGCTATCCGTTCGCGAGTACCCGGATATCGACCGTCCGGTGGTGTCGGTCAGCACCGACTACCGCGGTGCGGCCGCCGCAGTGGTCGAGACACGCATTACCCAGGTGGTGGAGGACGCAATCAGCGGCATCGAAGGTATCGAACTGATCTCCTCGAGCAGCGAGACAGGACGCTCCTCGGTCAGCATCGAGTTTTCGCTGGCGCGCGAGATCGATGATGCGGCCAACGACGTGCGCGATGCGGTCGCGCGCGTCATCGGGCAGCTTCCGGCCGAAGCGGAACCTCCGCGCGTCGCCAAGGCGCAGGCCGACAGCGAAGTCATCATGTGGGTCAGCCTGGCCAGCAGCAATCTGGATACCCTGGAGCTGACCGATTTTGCGGAGCGCTACGTTGTCGACCGTCTGGCCACGGTGGACGGTGTCTCACGCATCCAGGTGGGCGGCGGGCAGCGCTACGCGATGCGCATCTGGATCGACCCAAACGCGCTTGCTGCGCGTGGCCTGACCGTCAACGACATCGTGGCAGCGCTCCGTCGCGAGAACGTCGAGCTGCCGGCAGGGCGCATCGAATCGGACACCCGCGATTTCCAGGTGCGCCTGATGCGCAACTACACGGCGCGGGAAGACTTCACCCAGCTCACCATCGCGCGCGGCGAAGGCGGCCATCTGGTGCGCCTCGGAGAAGTCGCCGACGTCGAACTGGGCTCCATGGAGCGGCGCAATCTGTTTCGCGGCAACGGCAGCGCCTTCCTCGGACTCGGCGTGGTCAAGACATCGACGGCGAACACCGTGGATGTTGCGCGCGGCATCCGTGAAGAGCTTGGCCGCATCACACCCTCGCTTCCGCCGGGCATGGAGTTCCTGCCCGCCTTCGACAGTTCGGTATTCATCGATACGGCGATCAGGCAGGTGTACGGGACGCTTGGCCTGGCGGTGCTGCTGGTGGTGCTGGTGATCTGGCTGTTCCTCGGTCGCTTCCGTGCAGCACTGATTCCCGCGGTGACCATGCCGATCAGCGTGATCGCTGCGTTCATTGCACTTGACGCCTTCGGTTTCTCCATCAACCTGTTGACTCTGCTGGCCCTGGTGCTGTGCATCGGTCTGGTGGTGGACGATGCCATCGTGGTGCTGGAGAACTGCCAGCGCCGCGTCGATGCCGGCGAACCGCGCCTGGTGGCGGCCTATCGCGGTGCGCGCCAGGTTTCTTTCGCGGTGATCGCCACCACCGCGGTGCTGGTAGCGGTGTTCCTGCCGATCGCGTTTCTTGAAGGTGACGTGGGGCGCCTGTTCCGCGAACTGGCGCTGACCGTGTCGGCGGCGGTGATCATCTCCTCTCTGGTGGCCCTCAGCATGACGCCCATGCTGTGTTCCAAGCTTCTCAAGCCGCGCAACCAGAAGCGCAATCTCACCAACGTCATGGCGCATGCATTCGATCGCATCGGCGGGCGCTATCAGTCGGTGCTGGCGCGCGTGATCGTGCATCCCTGGTTGATCGTCATCGCACTGCTCGGGGTGTTTGCTGCAAGCTGGTTCCTGTTCACTCAGGTGCCGCGCGAACTGACGCCCAACGAAGATCGCGGCGCATTCTTCGTCACCGTGAGCGGACCCGAAGGCGCCGGATTCGATTTCACCACCGGAAAGATGCTCGAAATCGAGGAGTTGCTTCTGCCGCTGGTCGACGATGGCGTGGTGCAGCGCGTTCTCGTGCGGGTGCCACGCTTTGGCGGAGGCGCCTTCAGCGAGCGCTTCAACTCCGGCATGGCGGTCGTCAATCTGGTCCCCTGGGACGAGCGCAGCCTCAGCACCGACGATGTGGTCGAGCAGGTGCGGCCAGCGCTGGATCGCGTGACCGGAGTCCGCGCATTTCCTACCGTGCGTCGCGGCCTCGGTCGGGGCTGGGGGCAGCCGGTGCAGTTCGTGCTGGGCGGCCCGACCTACGAGGAGTTGGTGGATTGGCGCGACCGCATGATCGCCGCCGCCGAGGAGCGTCTGCCAGGCCTGGTCAGTATCGACAGCGATTACAAGGAAACCGAGCCGCAGATCCGCGTCAACATCGATCGCGCTCGTGCCGCCGACCTCGGCGTGTCGGTCGAAGAAGTGGGCACGGCGCTGGAGTCGCTGATGGGCGGGCGACTGGCCACCCGTTTCGTCATGGACGGCGAGGAATACGACGTGATCCTGCAGGCGCGGCGCGCCGACCGGCGCAGCCCCGACGCATTGCGCGAGGTCTATGTACGCTCGCAGCGCACCGGTCAGCTGGTGTCGCTGGCCAATCTCGTCAGCATCAGCGAGCTGGCCGAACCCGGGCAGTTCAACCGCTTCAATCGCACCCGTGCCATCACGCTGAGCGCCGGCCTTGCACAGGGCTACCCGCTTGGACAGGCGCTCGACGATCTGCAGGCGCTGGCGCGGGACACCCTCCCGGCGACGGCGCAGATCGATTACAAGGGCGAGTCGCGCGAGTACATCCAGTCGGGAGGCGCGGTGCTGTTCACCTTCGGCATGGCGCTGCTGATCGTCTTCCTGGTGCTGGCTGCCCAGTTCGAGAGCTTCGTCCATCCATTCACCATCATGTTCACGGTGCCACTGGCGGTGCTTGGTGCCCTGATCGGACTGTGGGCCTTCGGCGATACCATGAACCTGTTCAGCCAGGTGGGCATCATCATCCTGGTCGGCCTGGCCGCCAAGAACGGCGTGCTCATCGTCGAGTTCGCGAATCAGTTGCGCGATGCCGGAAAGCCGGTTCGCGAGGCCATCCTGGAAGCTTCCGCCATTCGTCTGCGACCGATCGTGATGACCAGTCTGGCCACCATGGTGGGTGCGATGCCGCTGGTGTTTGCGACCGGCGCAGGTTCGGCAAGCCGCGTCACCATCGGCATCGTCATCGTGACCGGGGTGGCCTTCTCCACGCTGTTCACGCTGTTCGTGGTGCCGACTTTCTACGACATGCTGGCAGGCTTCACCAGTTCGCCCGGAGCAGTGGCGCAGGAACTGGAGCGCCAGGACCGCAGTGTGAAGCCGGTCGAGGCTGCAGAAGGGCGTTAGAAGCAGCTATCAGCTATCAACGATCAGCTATGAGAGGAACCCTCGCTGTGCCATATCCCGGTTCTGTGGGAGCGGCCTCAGCCGCGACAGGCCACGCTCCGTGCCTGTCGCGGCTGAGGCCGCTCCCACAATGGTTTGGTCCAGCGTGCGGATTCGCTGATCGCTGAAAGCTGATAGTCGACAGCTGACAGCTAGTGTGGTGTTCCGCAATTACCTTACCGAACTCGCTTGGTCTTCAGCCCCGATACTGCGTTGCTCGTCGTCGCC
>CAZGKE010000033.1:0-23228 GCA_964526035.1 uncultured Gammaproteobacteria bacterium
CCCGCCGCCCGGCCTCGAAGGCTTCCCACACCTTGCCCTTGCGGATGTAGTTGCGCACCTCGTGCACGCCCTCGATACCGAGCTGCGAATCGCGCAGCCGGCTGACCGCGTCGTATTCGTACAGACCCTGGTGCGCCTTGGTGGTGGACTTGACGTGCCAGGTATGGAGATCGGTGTCGAGCGCCGCGGCCAGCTCCTCGGCCAGCATGGTCTTGCCAGTGCCGGGCTCGCCCTTGACCAGCAGTGGACGTTGCAAGGTGATCGCCGCATTGACCGCGAGCTTGAGCTCGTCGGTGGCGACATAGGTGGCGGTGCCTTCGAAGCGCATGGCGGGAAACACACTTTGGGGGAGGCCGTCACTCTACGCCAGGCGGCGTGACGGAGCGATGGGGCGTGTGGGCAAGGTGCCTGCGTGGTTCCCGGGAGCGCACCCGAGCGCGATCGAGCGCGACAGGCGCTCAGGTCCGCGCGAACCGCGAGTCTTGAGGGCAGCTGCGCTCACGGCGTGCGGTTCGAGTCGTCCACGCCGCTGACTCGGCGGGTCTCACCTGATTTCTTTCATCAGCGCAGCATCCAGCCGCTTCAGCGCAAGCTGGATCGTCCTCGTTTCGGCGCAGCCGTAGCCGATCGCCAGCGCGGAGTCTCGGCTGCGGCCGATGCGCCAGTCGGCTACATCGAGCGCGCCTGGCAATTCGCGCAACGCCAGCCTGAGCACGCTCTGCGGTCGGAGCACGCCGCGGACCCGAGCGCACAGATGCAGTCCAGCTGCGCCGGGCAGTTCCTCGAAGCAGTCGGAGAGCGGTCCGGCAAGCGCCTGGTGCAATAGGGCGCGGCGTTCGCCATAGATCGAACGCATTCGCCGGATATGGCGGGCAAGATGGCCCTCCTCGATGAAGCTGGCGAGGGTCTCCTGCCCGCTCAGTTCGACGCCGCCGTCGACGGCGGACTTCAGCGCCAGCAGATCCGTGCGGGCACGTTCCGGAACCACGATGTATCCCTTGCGAATCGCCGGATGGAGGCTCTTGGAGAAAGTGCCGACATACAGGACGCGCGAATGCTCATCCAGGGTCTGCAAAGCGTCCAGTGGATGGACGCCAAAGCGGAACTCGCCGTCGTAGTCGTCTTCGATGACGAAGCAGCGACGACGGCGCGCGAACTCGATCAAATCGGTACGTCGCTGCAGCGACATGGCGACGCCGGAGGGCGCCTGATGCGAAGGCGTCACGGCGATCGCATCGACCGCATCGGGCATATCCTCGACGCGCAATCCGGCTTCGTCTACCGCCACCGGGACCAGCTGTGCGCCGGCCGCCTGGAAAGCGGCGCGCATCGGCGGATAGCCGGGATCTTCGACCGCGATGCGTACGCGACCCTGGTTGACCAGCCAGCGTGCAATCAGATGGAAGGCTTGCTGTGCGCCGCTGGTCACCACGATCTGCTCGCCGCTGCAGGCGACTGCGCGGGCAAAGGCGAGGTGCGCGGCAATCGCGCTGCGCAAGCGCGGCAGACCCGCCACCGGTGGATAGCCGAAAGGATCGCGCGCCATGCGACGCAGGCTGCGCGCCGCAAGTCGCCGCCAGAGCGCATGCGGAAACCGGGTACTGTCGGGTACGCCGAGTCTGAAGCTCCGCAGCGGCGGCGTCGTGGAAACCAGCGAGTCTGGCGCCGCAGCCGCGGCTGGCGCGGCGGATTCGCCGCGCAGGGAGCGACGCTTGCCGAGGTCGATCACCCGCGGTGGCGCGCGCGGTCGCAGTTCCAGGTAACCCTCCGCGGCTAGCCGGTCATAGGCGGCGATCACCGTGTTTCGCGCCACCCCCAGCTGGCTGGCTGCCGCGCGCGTGGACGGTAGCGCGGCACCCGCGGCGAACCGACCCTCACGCAGGGCCGCGCGCAGCTTGCGATGCAGCGTCTGCAGGCGCGGGCCGACGGAGAGGTCGATGGCGAACGAAAATACTGGTTCCATCATCTTCCAAAAAAATGGATCTATGGCAGAACCAGTATACCTGCACGCTATGTGGCGACCGTCCTGACAAGTCAACGCAATCCTGCTTCTCGTTTGTCAATCAGAACGTCGCGCGCCTCGACACGCGTGCTGCTTCCAGACCCTGCCGGAGGATCAACCATGACCACCATCCTGCCCATGCTGAAAGAGTTTCTGCCTGCCGGCACCGTCGCCAGCACGGACCTGCCATGGATACCTTCCGATACGCCCGGCAAGTCGGCGAAACCCCTGCGCTTCCTCGATGACGGGCGCGGGTTCGTCGAACTGCTGCTCATGCAGCCCGGCTGCGTGATGCCGCTGCATCGCCACAGCGGTGAGGTCCACGCCTACAACCTGAGCGGCCAGCGCAAGCTGTGCACGGGTGAGCTGATCGGTCCGGGCGACTACGTTCACGAACCGGCGGGCAACACCGACTGGTGGAAGATCGTCGGTGACGATCCGATGCTGGCGCTGGTGGTCGTCTACGGCCAGGTGGACTTCCTGCACGCTGACGGGAGTTTGCGCTACTCGGTCGATGCACACACGCAGCGCGCTGGCTACGAGCGCCATTGCCGCGAACACGGCCTGCAGATTCGGCTGTGAGGTGGATGCGAGTCGATCCGGAGGCTTGAGCGGTTCGGAACGCGGTCTCCAGTTCCTCAACATGAAAGGCAGGTGGATTGCAGACGAAGAAGGGATTCAATGTGGGGCTGCGATGCATACGCTGTCCCCGTGTCCTGCGTCCCGGGTCCCGGGTCCCGAGTCGCGAATCCCGACCTAGAACCGCCCTGCCTGATAGTCGCGGATCGCGTCCTTGATCTCGGCTTGGGTGTTCATCACGAACGGTCCGTAATGCGCGATCGGCTCGCCGATGGGCTGCGCGGCGACCAGCAGGCAGCGAGTGCCTTCGGCGCCGGCGGTAAAGCGCACGCGTTCGCCGTCCTCGTTGAGCAGGGCCAGCGTGCCGGTGGCGATTTCTTCGCCCTCGACGTTCACCGCACCCTGATGCGGCACAAGGAAGGCGCGGTGGCCGCGCGGCACCTCCATCTCGAACTCGGCGCCCGACGGCAGGTGCACGTCGCAAAACAACGGCTGGGTCGGACGCGGCTTCACCGGTCCACGCACCCCGGCATATTCGCCGGACACCACGCGCACGCGGCCGCCGTTGTCCAGCGCTGCTTCAGGGATATGCTCAGGCTGGATGTCCTGGTAGCCGGGCTCGATCATCTTCATCGCCGACGGCAGGTTGATCCAGAGCTGGAAGCCGCGCATGGCGCCTTCCTGCTGCTGTGGCATTTCCGAATGCACGATGCCGCGCCCGGCGGTCATCCACTGCACGCCGCCCGGCCCCAGGTCACCCTGGTTGCCGCGGTTGTCCTCGTGGCGCATGCGGCCGTCGATCATGTAGGTGACGGTTTCGAAGCCACGGTGCGGATGCGCCGGGAAACCGGCGATATAGTCGTCGGGGTTCTCGGTGCCGAACAGGTCCAGCATCAGGAATGGATCCGTGATGCTGCCGACGCGGGCGTCGAAGAAGCGCAGCATCTTGACGCCGGCGCCGTCACTGGCGGGCTGCGCCACGATGCGCTGGCGCAGAGTACGGAGGATAGGGGTGGATGCTTTCATCCACCCCAGATGGGGTCAGCCCGGGCTCAAATCAACGCTGGCGGTTGCCGGCACTGGCTGACCCTGGACGACGCTGCTGGCCACCCTGGCGACCGGACGGCTGGCGACCGCTGCCGGCATGACCCTGACTGCGCTGCTGGCCGCCGCGCGGTGCGTGCGGACGCTGCTGGCGCGGGGCGCTGTTGCTGCGCTGACCGGGCTTGGGCATGCGCGAATCCAGGCGCAGCGGGCGCGAGGGCGCGAAGCCCTCGACTACTGTCATCTCGATATCGCGCTTCAGCACCTTCTGGATGTCGGCCAGCAGGCCGCCTTCCTCGTGGCTGACCAGCGAGATGGCGCGGCCTTCGCAGCCGGCGCGGCCGGTGCGGCCGATGCGGTGCACGTAGTCCTCGGCCACCGTCGGCAGATCGAAGTTGATCACCGCCGGCAGCTGGTCGATGTCGAGACCGCGCGCGGCGATGTCGGTGGCGACCAGCACGGTCACCCGGCCGCTCTTGAAATCGGCCAGCGCCTTGGTGCGTGCACCCTGGCTCTTGTTGCCGTGGATGGCGGCGGCATTGAGGCCGGAGGCCACGAGCTGCTTCACCAGGCGGTCGGAGCCGTGTTTGGTGCGGCAGAACACCAGGGTCTGCTGGCGGCTGTCCAGGCTGAACAGGTGCAGCAGCAGGTCGCGCTTGCGCTCGTTGTCGACCGGGTGCACCACGTGGGCGACGGTTTCGGCGGCGAGGGTGCGGCGGGCCACCGACACTTCGGCGGGATCGCGCATGAAGCGCGCCGCCAGGGTGCGGATCTCGTCGGCAAAGGTGGCTGAGAACAGCAGCGTCTGGCGCTGTTTCGGCAGCGCTTCGAGGATGCGTTTGATCGCCGGCAGGAAGCCCATGTCGAGCATGCGATCGGCTTCGTCCAGCACCAGGTGCTCGACGCCGGACAGATCGACGGTGCGCTGTTGCATGTGGTCCATCAGGCGTCCCGGGGTGGCGACCACCACGTCGACGCCGTTGCGCAGCGCCTTGACCTGCGGGCTCATGCCGACGCCGCCGAACACAGTGGTGCTGGTCACGCCGAGGTGCTTGCCGTAGGTACGGAAGCTCTCGTGGACCTGCGCCGCGAGCTCACGGGTCGGGGTCAGCACCAGCACGCGCACGCGGCGCGAAGCCGGTACGGCGCGCTTGCCGTTGGGAAACATGCGCTCGAGCAGCGGCAGGGCGAAACCGGCAGTCTTGCCGGTGCCGGTCTGCGCGCAGCCGAGCAGGTCACGCCCGGCCAGCACCAGCGGAATCGCCTGGACCTGGATCGGGGTGGGGATGGTGTATTCCTGATCGGCGAGCGCGCGCAGGAGGGCGGGCGACAGCCCGAGGGTATCGAAAGACATGGAAATCCTTGGAGTCGATCCCGGCGTTCCCTGACAACCGCGCCTTGGATCATGGTTGGTACGGACGCCACCCCTGGTGGCTGGTCCGTGCCGTCGCCTCGACACCGGGCGGTGCAGGAGGGCGTCCGCACGGTGGCGGGACGGTTGCATCCGTAAGGGGAAACCGATGGAGATGCGACAGCGGGGCGCAGTGTACGCGACCTGATCGCGTTTGGCGACGGACTTGTGGCGGCGGTTGCCGTGCGTTCAGTCAGCTGGTTCATGCCGCTGCGCCGAGCCGGCCTTCGACAGCCCGCGGATGAACCGACTAGTCAAGAGCGATATGCCATCGCTATAATGACGGGTTCCCGGCCCGAAACGGCCAATTCCAGTCGTCCAGATTCCAGCGAGTCACGTAACCCATGGTCAAGATCCGTTTGTCCCGCAGTGGTGCCAAGAAGCGCCCGTTCTATCACGTCGTGGTCACCGACGAGCGCAAGCGTCGCGATGGCGCCTGGATCGAGCGCATCGGTTACTACAACCCCGTCGCGACCGGGGGAGAAGTCCCGCTGCAGATCGACCTCGGTCGCGTCGAGCACTGGAAGGGTCAGGGCGCGCAGATGACCGACAAGGTGCGTTCGCTGGTCAAGCAGTCCTCGGCGCAGGCCAAGGCTGCCGCCTGATCCCCGCCGGATAGGCAGCGCGGCCGTGGACCGCCGCGTTCCGATCGGGCGTGTGGTCGGCGTGCATGGCGTCGCCGGCCTGGTCAAGATCGAGTCCGACGCCCTTCCGCGCGAGGCGATCTTCGCCTACCGTCCGTGGTACCTCTCCTTCGGGGGCCGCGAACGCGTCATCGATCAACCCAGCGGCCGCAAGCAGGGCAAGGGTCTGGTCGCGGAGCTTCCCGGCTGCGGCGATCCCGATGCGGCACGCGCGCTGATCGGCGCCGAGATCGCCGTGCCACGTTCGGCGCTCCCGCCGCTGGCTGAAGGCGAGTATTACTGGTTCGACCTGGAAGGCCTTCGCGTCATCAATCTCGAAGGCATCGAATTGGGCACGGTAGTCAAGCTGTTCGCGACGGGTGCCAACGACGTGATGGTGGTCAAGGGCGATCGTGAACGACTGCTGCCGTTCGTTCACGGGGACTTCGTGAAATCGGTCGATGTGGCCGGCGGCGGCATCGTGGTGGACTGGGATCCGGAGTTCTGATGCGGATCGACGTGCTCAGCCTGTTCCCCGAGTTTGTCGATGAGGCCGCTTCGGTGGGCGTGGTCGGACGGGCGCGCGAACGCGGGCTATTGGAGCTGCGCTGCTGGAACCCGCGCGATTTCGCCAGCGACAACTATCGAACCATTGACGACCGTCCCTACGGCGGCGGCCCCGGCATGGTGATGATGATCGAACCGCTGCGCAGGGCGCTGCAGGCGCTGCGCGACGATGGGACAGAGAGGCCGCGGGTGGTCTACCTCAGCCCGCAGGGGTCGCGGCTGACGCAGCAGACCGTGGAGCGCCTCGCCCGCGAGCCGCGACTGGCTCTGCTCTGCGGTCGCTACGAGGGCGTCGACGAGCGGCTGATCGAGCGCGAGGTCGACGAAGAGATTTCGATAGGCGACTACGTGCTCTCAGGCGGCGAGTTGGCGGCCCTGGTTCTGGTCGATGCAATCGGCAGACTCCAGGAAGGTGCCCTGGGTCACGGCCAGTCTGCAGCGCAGGACTCGTTTGCCACCGGCCTGCTCGACTGCCCGCACTACACGCGCCCCGTGGTCGACTGCGAGGACGCGGTACCGCAGGTGCTGCAGTCGGGCGACCATGCGGCGATCCGCCGCTGGCGGCTGAAGCAGGCGCTCGGTCGAACCTGGCTGCGGCGTCCGGACCTGCTGGCGCGGATCAGCCTCGATGGCGAGGCCCGCGATCTGCTGCGCAGCTACATTGACGAGTATTTCGCTGCAAAACCCCTACACACGGCTGAAAAGCCGCTATAATTTCCTATTCACATCGCTGGTGAGCGTCATGAGCAACATCGTTCAACAATTCGAAGCCGAGCAGATGACTCGCGAACTCCCCGCCTTCGGCGCGGGCGACACCCTGGTAGTCAACGTGCGCGTCAAGGAAGGTGCCCGCGAGCGCGTGCAGGCCTTCGAGGGCGTGTGCATCGCGATCAGCAACCGCGGCCTCAACTCCTCGTTCACGGTGCGCAAGATTTCCCACGGCACCGGCGTCGAGCGCGTGTTCCAGACCCACAGCACCGCCATCGAGTCGGTGACCGTGAAGCGTCGCGGCAAGGTGCGTGGCGCCAAGCTCTACTACCTGCGCGACCGCCAGGGCAAGTCTGCCCGTATCAAGGAAGATCTGGCAGCCACCGCCAAGGACGCTGCCGCAGCGCGCAGCTGATTTTCCACGAGGGCGGTGCTTCATCGCCGCCCGCGTACGTAAAGCCTCTTGGCCAGATAGATCAGCTTCCCTGCCAGGCCGCGGTCCGCGGCCTGCAGCAGCTGGCTGTTCTCCTCGAACAGCCGGCGCAGATGATCATCGCGCCGTGCCAGCATGGTTCGCAGTGCCTCGATATCCCTCTCGCTGAGCGTATGACCAGGCTGCAGATGCTCCGGCAGATGCGGATGCACGTAGTGCGTGGAGTGCCGCCCTGCGGTCTCCGCCGCTGGACGCTCACGGCTGTAGAAGTACAGCGCAATTGATTTCCGGCTCAGATCGCGCTGTTCGTCGGGTAATCGAATCCGCGAGAAACCGTGCCAGCTGCGCTCGGTTGTCTCGAACAGCACGCAACGGTTGAACAATGGCGCAACCGCCACCGCCGGCTTGTCGTTGGCGTGGGGATTCTCGTAAAGCTCCAGCGCGCCACCCCACGCCGGCTCCCAATGCGGGTTGAGATAGACGATCAGGTTGAGCCGTCGGTGCCAGCGCTCGCTCGGGTGGTAGTTGAAGTCGACGTGCGCGTCGAGGCTCTGGCCGCTGCGGTTTTCGTGAGTGCCGCCACCGAGATAGAAGGGGTCATAGAGCAGGTCCTGTATCGAGGTCATTCGCCCGATCAGGTCGAGAAAGGGTCGCGACTTGATACATTCATCGAGCGCATTGAACGGTGCGCCGAGACGCCGGATGCGGGCGACGGTGGATTTGCCGCCGGGCTGCCCGTCGTCGCCGACGGAGTTGCCCTGTTCGAAGGTCGGGAATCCGGCCAGCAGGGCGTCTGCCACAGGTGCGGCGAAGAACCGGTCAATCACCACGTGGCGGAACGGTGCCGCTTCCGAGAAGCGCTGCGACCAGGTGTCGACGTTGTCTACCACTTCCGGGTCGATCAGGGAAAGCGGGTCGTGTGCAGGGTTCAAGCGCGGCTCGCGGCATGGAAACGCGCGATGCTACCGCATCCTGAAGCTTGAAATCGCCCGGCTTGCGCCCCATAGGAGATGAACTCACGCGATCCCGGAAACCCCTGATGAGCCACACCGAAACCCGCTCGTTCCAGGCCGAAGTGCAGCAGGTCCTGCACCTGGTCATCCATTCGCTCTACTCGCACAAGGAGATCTTCCTGCGCGAGCTGATCTCCAACGCCTCCGACGCATGCGACAAGCTGCGCTTCGAAGCCCTGGCTCGCAACGAGTTGTTCGGCGAGGACAGCGAGCTCAGGATCGAGATCGACTTCGATTCCGAAGCGCGCACGCTCACTGTCCGCGACAACGGCATCGGCATGTCGCGTGACGAAGTGGTGGAAAACATCGGCACCATCGCGCGCTCCGGGACGCGCCGGTTCCTGGAATCCTTGACCGGAGACCAGCGCGCCGACGCCCAGCTGATCGGCCAATTCGGTGTGGGCTTCTACTCCGCCTTCATCGTCGCCGAACGCGTGGTGCTGGAAACGCGCCGCGCGGACCTGCCCACCACTGAAGGTGTGCGCTGGAGCTCCGACGGAAGCGGCGAGTACACGCTGGAAACCGTGGACATTGCCGGGCGCGGTACCGCCATCACTCTGCATCTCAAGCCCGAGGAGGACGAGTTCCTGAAATCCTGGAGGCTGCGCAGCCTGATCGGCAAGTATTCGGACCACATCGGGTTTCCCATCCGCATGCGCGCGGAAGAAGACGGCAAGCCCGGCGAAGAGTGGGAGACCGTCAACCACGCATCCGCGCTGTGGACGCGGCCCAAGGCCGAGCTTACGGACGAGGACTATCAGGGCTTCTACCGGCACATCGCCCATGAGAGCGGCGACGCGCTGGCCTGGTCGCACAACAGGGTGGAGGGCAAGCAGAGCTACACCTCGCTTCTCTACCTACCGGCCAAGGCGCCTTTCGACGCGCTGTGGAGCGGGCGCGAGCAGCGCAGCGGGCTGAAGCTCTACATCCGTCGCGTGTTCATCATGGACGCCAGCGAACAGCTGCTGCCTGCCTGGCTTCGCTTCGTCCGCGGCGTGGTCGACTCTGACGACCTGCCGCTCAACGTGTCGCGCGAAATTCTCCAGGACAACCGCCTGGTGTCGCAGATCCGCGCCGGCTGCGTGAAACGGGTGCTCGATCTGCTCGACCGCATCGCGGGCGAGGATGCCGCGAAGTACCAGACGTTCTGGGACGAATTCGGTACAGTGTTGAAGGAAGGCATCGCGGAGGATTACAGCAATCGCGAGCGGCTGCTCAAGCTGCTGCGCTGCGCCTCGACGCTGAGCGGTGAGAAGCGCCAGGACGTATCGCTGGATGCCTACATTTCGCGCATGGCAGCCGGGCAGGAGGCGATCTACTACATCACCGCCGACAGCCATACGGCGGCCGCCAACAGTCCGCATCTCGAAACGCTGCGCCAACGAGGCGTCGAAGTCCTGCTGATGTCCGACCGCGTCGATGAGTGGATCAGCGGTCATCTCAGCGAGTACGGCGACAAACCCTTCCGCAACGTCGCCAAGGGTGAACTCGGTACCTTGCCGGGCGAAGCGCCGCGTACGGAAACAGACAGTGCTGCGGCAGAGGGCGTGATTGCCCGCCTGAAGGACCTGCTCGGCGAGCGCGTCAAGGACGTGCGAGCCAGCCAGCGTCTGACCGACTCTCCAGCCTGCCTGGTGCTGGACGAGCACGATATGGCCCTGCACATGCAGCGCATGCTGAAAGCCGCGGGCCACGACGTGCCTACCGGCAAACCGACGCTGGAGGTGAATCCCGACCACGCGCTGCTGAAGCGTCTGGAAGCGGAGACGGACGGGGAACGGGCCGGCGACATCGCCCTGGTGCTGCTTGAGCAGGCACAGCTCGCCGAAGGTGGACAGCTCGACGATCCGGCGTCCTTCGTGCGTCGCGTCAACACCCTGCTGGCGACATGAGCGACGCGCCCGTTCGCGCCGATGTGTGGCTGTGGGCGGCGCGCTTCTTCAAGACACGTTCGCTGGCGAAAGGCGCGGTTGTTGGCGGCAAAATCGCGGTCAACGATGCATCGTGCAAACCAGCGAAGGTATTGCACGTCGGCGACCGCCTGCGCGTCCGGCGCGGTGAGGAGATCCTGGAAGTCGAGGTGCTCGCCCTGTCCGACAAGCGCGGTCCGGCCAGCGTCGCGCAGACGCTGTATCGCGAAAGCGAAGCGAGCATCGCCGCGCGCGAGGCGGCGCGTGAGCAGCGCCGCCTCACCGGCAGCGACCATCCGGCGGCGCGCCCGGACAAGCGCGCACGGCGGGCCTTGAGGGGTCTCAAGGGCAATTGAGGCTGGCGGTCGGTGTTTCTCGTTTTCGGTTGGGCCTGCCGCGCGGATTGTTGTGTCGTCCATGACTGTTGTTGCGTCCGCCCTCCGGCGGCCCAGTTCCTGTTCTCTGCGCTTCCTGTAGGAGCGGCGAAAGCCGCGACCGCGGAGATTTGTATCTCCTCGGCAGAGGGAATGTCCGCCTGCGGCGGGTATTGCGCTCCTACATTCGACGACGAGCAGAAAAAAGTGACCCGACCACCGGGAGGCGAACAGAACCATGTCATGGATGACATCACAACCCGCGCCGCAAGCACTCAGACCTCAGTCCTGCAACAGCAATGCAGGATCAAGCCGCACCTCGAACCAGTTCAAACCCCAATGCAGATGCGGCCCGGTGGCGCGTCCGGTGGCGCCGATTGCGCCGATGCGCTCGCCCTGATCGACAGATTGCCCGACCTCGACGTCGATGGCGCTCATGTGCAGGAACGAAGAGCTCAACCCATGGCCGTGATCGAGCAGCACCGTGCCGCCGGTCAGGAACAGGTCGGTGTCGGCAAAAGTGATGATGCCTGCAGCGGGCGCCACGATTGGCGTGCCGGTCGGTGCGGCGATATCCAGCCCAAAGTGTGGCGCGCGCGGGCGGCCGTTGAGGATGCGCTGGCTGCCGTAGACGCCGCTGATGCGCCCGCCCTCGACGGGACGGATGAAGCCGAAGCGGAAGTCCTTGCGCGCATCATCGCGACTGCGCGCGGCGGCGACTTGCGCCTGCTCGCGGGCGATGCGCGCTGCGATTTCGGGATCCGGTGTGACCGTCTGCGGTGGCAGACCGTCGACGCGCTGGGTCTGCCAGTCGCGACCGACCACGGCCAGGGTCTGCGTGGCACGTCGGCCATCGGTGAAATGCACGGTCACCTCGATCGGACCCTCGTCATCGCGGCCCACCCCGAACAGGAATACGCCATCGGGCGAGACGCGCAGCGTGCGCTCGCCCAGCGCCACTGTGGCGTTCACGTCGACGCTGGCGATTCGACCGATGACCAGGCCACCCTGCATCACCTTGTCCGGCAGCTCGAGCGGTTCGGCGTGAACGGGCACAGCCAGCAGGGAGGCGCCGAGCAGCCAGAGTCTCACTCGGAGAGCTCCAGACGCCGGCCGACCGGCGCTGCGTCCACTTCGCGGCCATTCCATGCGAGGTGGCCGTTGACCCAGGTGGCGGCCACCGAGCTGCGGAAGGTCTGGCCTTCAAAGGGCGCCCATCCACAGCGCGAGAGCACGTCCTCGCGGCGCACGGTCAGCGGCGTCCGCGGATCGATCAATACCAGGTCCGCCGCGTAGCCCTCGCGGATGAAGCCGCGATCGCGCACGCCGAACAACGTCGCCGGGGAGTGGCTTACGACTTCGACCAGGCGTTCCAGCATCAACTCCCCGTCGAGCACGCGCTCGATGGCGCACGGCAACACGTGCTGGACAAGCGGCAGGCCGGCGGGCGCGGTGTCGTAGGGCTGCTCTTTCTCGGCCAGGGTGTGCGGTGCGTGATCAGTGGCAAGGATGTCGAGCCGGCCGTCGGCCAGCGCGCGGACGATGGCTTCCCGGTCGGCAGCGGACTTGATCGCCGGATTGCACTTGATGAAGTTGCCGCGCTCGGCATAGTCGCTGGCGTCGAAATGAAGAAAATGCACGCAGGTTTCGGCGGTGATGCGCTTGCCGGCAAGGGGTCCGGGCTCGAACAGATCCAGTTCGTCCGCGGTCGAGATGTGCAGAACGTGCAGGCGCGTGCCGTGGCGGCGCGCCAGTTCGATGGCGAGCCGAGTCGATTTGACGCACGCCTCGCGGCTGCGGATCTGCGGGTGGTGCTCGGGTCGCAGGCCTTCGGGGTGGCTGGCTCGCATCGCTGCCAGCAGGGCGTCGATGGTCGGCGAATCCTCGCAGTGCGTGATGATTCGCGCCGGCGCGCGGGCGAAGATGGCGTCGAGCGTGGCCGGGTCATCGACCAGCATGTTGCCGGTGGAGGCGCCCATGAATACCTTGATCCCGCAGGCCTGGCCCGGCTCGAGCTTGAGCAGCTCGTCGAGGTTGTCGTTGCTGGCTCCCATGTAGAAGGCGTAATTGGCGAAGCTGCGTCCGGCAGCGCGCCGATATTTGTCATTGAGCGCGTCGATGGTGAGCGTCGGCGGCCGGGTGTTGGGCATTTCCATGTAGCTGGTGATGCCGCCCGCCACAGCCGCGCGCGACTCGCTGGCGAGGTCGCCCTTGTGCTCCAGCCCCGGCTCGCGAAAGTGCACCTGGTCGTCGATCATGCCGGGAAGCAGCCAGCGTCCATGCGCATCGAGCACTTCCTCTCCGGGAAGGTGCGCCAGGCTCGGCCCGATGGACTCGATTCGGCCGTCGCGGATGCGCAGGTCGCCTTCGATGCGCGCGTATTCGTTGACGATCAGGGCATTGCGAATCAGCCAGTTCAATTCTTGTTCTCCTCGTGATCGCCTTCACGGGACGCAGGATTGCGCCTCCAGGGGCGACGCGGAAAGGTCTCGGGGACAGCGTCGAAGCCCCCTTCGCACAGCGGTTGACAGCGCAACAGCCGAAAGGTGCCGAGTATCACGCCGCGGATCAGCCCGAAGCGGATGATGGCCTCGCGCATGTAGCTTGAACAGCTTGGATGGAAGCGACAATGCTGGCCAAGCAGGGGGCTGAGCCAGCGTTTGTAGCCGTCGAGAAGGGCGATGGCGAAAGATTTCAAGTGATAGCTCGATGGCCGTGCGAGAATGGGCGCCGGTCGATCTCGCCGACAAGCACGGTTGCCGCTGGTATGGTCTTAGGCTATAACACGCGACCGCTCGGCCTCAAGGCACAGTAGGAGTTGCAACGTGGCAACACGAAGCCCCAAGAAATCAAGTTCCGCAAAAGACATCCTCAAGAGAGCCGCCAAGGCCGCCAGCCGCGCCGCCAAGTCGGCGTCGGGCAAGGTGGCTGTCGGCAAGGCGGCACCGAAGAAATCGGCGAAGCCCGCAGCCAAGGCCGCGCCGAAGAAATCGGCCAAGCCGATCGCCAAGGCGAAGCCGAAGAAGGCGGCGAAGCCCGCAGCGAAGGCTGCACCGAAGAAGGCAGCCAGGCCTGCAACGAAAGCCGCACCCAAGAAGTCGGCCAAGCCTGCAACCAAGGCGACAGCGAAGAAGGCGGCCAAGCCTGCAGCCAAGGCGGCACCGAAGAAGGCAGCGAAGCCCACGACCAGGTCGGCGCCCAGGAAGTCAGCCAAGGTAGCGCCCAAGAAGGCGGCGAAGCCCGCGGCGAAGGTAGCCAAGGTAGCGCCCAGGAAGACGGCGAGGCCCGCAGCGAAGGCGGCCAAGGCTGTCTCCAGCAAATCCACCCCATCCGTCGGCAAGGCAAAGCGCCCGGCTGCCGTCGCAAAGAAAGCAGCGAAACCAGTGAGCAAAGCAACGACAAAGACCAGCAAACCGGCGCCGACTCCGACGCCCAAGCGTGTGGGCAAGGCGGCCGTTGCCAGAACGGCTACCGCAGGCGTCCGTGCCGTCGCCAGCGGCGCGCGACATACCAGCAAGACCTCATCCGCGGGGCGCCCGAGCGTTTCGGCCCTGGTCCGGGTCGATTTGCCACCCGGCTACCGTCCCTCCGCGAAAGAGGAGTACATGAGTGCCCGTCACCTTGAGTACTTTCGGCAGAAGCTGACCAGCTGGCGCGATGAGTTGGTGGAAGAATCGCGGCAGACCATCGACAATCTGCGCGGAGAAGTGCGTGATGTAGGTGACGAGGCCGAACGCGCCACCCGCGAGTCCGAGAATGCACTTGAATTGCGTACTCGCGATCGCTATCGCAAGTTGATTGCCAAGATTGACCAGGCGCTCCGCCGCATCGATGAAGGACGCTACGGCTATTGCGAAGAGACCGATGAGGAAATCGGACTCGATCGCCTCGAGGCACGACCGATTGCCACGCTGTGTCTCGACGCGCAGGAGCGCCGCGAGCATCTGCAGAAGCAGATGGGCGACTGAGAACCTTGCGGCTTTCCGTATGTGTTGACGGCCCCTGTTGGGGCCGTCTTTCATTGCGGACTATCATTCTGCTCTTCCGGAATCATCACGCGCCATGACAGCCACCGACGTCGCCGCCCGAATCGAGGCCCTGCGCCGCGAAATCGAGGAACACAACTACCGGTACTTCGTTCTCGATGATCCCGGCGTTCCCGATGTCGAGTACGACCGATTGCTGCGCGAGCTCCGTGGGCTGGAGGAGGCGCACCCCGGGTTTGCACGGGCGGACTCGCCGACACAACGAGTTGGTGGCGCGGCGGTCAGCCGTTTTGAGGAAGTCGACCACGCAGTGCCCATGCTCAGCCTGGGCAACGCCTTCAGCGAGGACGAGATCGCCGACTTTCTGCGCCGTATCGAAAAGGCGCTGGGCACGGGAGAAGTCTTGTTCTCGGTGGAGCCCAAGCTCGATGGTCTGGCCATGTCGCTGCTCTACGAAAACGGCGTCCTCGTGCGTGCGGCGACCCGCGGCGATGGTGTGACCGGCGAGGACGTCACCCACAGCGTACGTACCGTACGTTCGGTACCCACGCGTCTGCGCGGAGAGGGTTGGCCGCGGCGGCTGGAAATCCGCGGCGAGATCTACATGCCGCGCGCCGGCTTCGAGGCGATGAACGCTCGTCTGCGCGAGCGCGGCGAAAAGCCCTTTGCAAATCCGCGCAATGCGGCCGCGGGCAGCGTGCGCCAGCTCGATCCGCGGATCGCCGCGACGCGCCCGCTGGCCTTCTTCGCATATGGCCATGGTCTGGTCGAAGGCGGAGCCCTGCCGGACCGTCACAGCCTCACGCTTGCGCGAATGCGCGACTGGGGGTTGCCGGTGTGTCCGGAAGCCGACGTTGCTACCGGTCTCGATGGCTGCCTGGCCTACTACCGCCGCATCGGCGAGCGCCGCGAAGGACTCGGCTACGACATCGACGGCGTGGTCTACAAAGTGGACCGCTACGACTGGCAGGAGCAGCTGGGCTTCGTTTCCCGGGCGCCGCGCTGGGCCATTGCCCACAAGTTTCCTGCGAGCGAGGAGCTCACCGTCGTCGAGGCCATCGACGTTCAGGTCGGCCGCACCGGCGCCATCACACCGGTCGCACGACTGCGGCCAGTGCAGGTGGCCGGCGTCACCGTCACCAATGCCACCCTGCACAATGCCGATCAGATCGCCCGCCTCGATGTCCGCATCGGCGATACGGTCATCGTGCGTCGTGCCGGAGACGTGATTCCCGAGGTAGTCGGTGTCGTTGCCGAGCGACGTGCTCCCGGCGCATCACCTTATGTCATGCCGGACGCCTGCCCCGCCTGCGGCTCGGCGGTGGAGCGGGCAGACGGTGAGGCCGTGACGCGTTGTACCGGCGGCCTGGTCTGCCCGGCGCAGCGCAAGGAGGCGATCCGCCACTTCGCTTCGCGGCGTGCCATGGACATCGAAGGTCTCGGCGAACGCATCGTCGAGGATCTGGTGGATTTTGACCTCGTCAGGTCGGTCGCTGACCTCTACCGTCTGACAGTGGACGATTTCGTCGAGATGAAACGCCGCGCCGATGAGCGCGATGATCGTGTTCCGGAAACGGTGAAGCAGGGCAAGGTGGCAACGCGCTGGGCAGAGAATCTGGTTGAAGCCATTGCGCTCAGCCGCGAGGCGAAGCTCGCGCGGTTCCTGTTCGCGCTGGGCATCCGTGAAGTCGGTGAAGCGACGGCCGCGCAGCTTGCCCGCTGGTTTGGCTCGCTGGATGCGTTGATCGAAGCGGCAGATTCCGATTTCGCCACTCTCCACGACGACACCCTCAAGGCCAGCGAGCGCTGCCCTGCGCTGACCCGAATTCCCGATGTCGGCCCGGTGGTGGCCGCGCATATCGCCTGCTTCTTCCATGAGCCGCACAACCGCGCCGCCATCGCCGCGCTGCGCGATGCCGGCGTCCATTGGCCCGAGCAGCCCGGTCAGCAGATCGCCGATGGGCCGCTGGCGGGCAAGTCGGTGGTATTGACGGGCGCCTTGTCGGCGCTCACCCGTGACGAGGCCAAGGCGCGACTGCAGGCACTGGGCGCCAAGGTCGCCGGCAGCGTGTCGAAGAAGACCAGCTTCGTGGTCGCCGGCGAAGCCGCCGGCAGCAAGCTCGACAAGGCGCGCGAACTGAGTATCGACATCCTCGATGAGGCCGCACTGCTCGCGCTTCTGGCCGAACATGAGGGCTGAGCGCATCGACTCGCTTGTCGGCACACTGCGGATGCGCAATCAGCTGCACGCCGTCATCCGCAGCTTCTTCGAAAAGCGTGGCGTGCTCGAGGTGGAGACGCCGGTGTTGTCCGCGGCGGCGACCACCGACGTGCATATCGAGAGTTTCCGCACCGAGTTCAGCGGGCCGGCGCAGGGCGGCGAGCGGCGCCGCTTCCTGCGCACGTCCCCCGAGTTCTTCCACAAGCGACTGCTGGCAGCGGGTGTGGGTGACCTGTTCGAACTGGCGCGCGTGTTTCGCAACGGTGAAGCGGGGCGCTGCCACAACCCGGAGTTCACCCTGCTCGAGTGGTACCGGGTCGGCATGGACCATCATGCGCTGATGGACGAGGTCGAGGCGCTGCTTGACGCGTGCCTCGCGCTGCGCGGTCGGCCTGCTGTTGCCGCGCGGCGGCTGAGCTACCGCGACTGGTTCGTGGACAGCCTGGATCTGGATCCGTTCAGCGCTTCAATGGATGCGCTGAGGGCGCCGCTGCGTTCGTTTGCGATCGTGGCGGACGGGCTGGCGCGCGACGACTGGCTTGATCTTCTGATCACGCATCGTCTGCAGCCGGCGCTGCCCCCTGACGGCCGGCTGTTCGTGTATGACTATCCCGCCAGCCAGTGCGCGTTGGCACGCCTGCTGCCGGGCGAACCGCCTCGGGCCGCGCGCTTCGAGGTGTTCATGGGAAAGCATGAGCTGGCCAACGGCTACTGGGAGCTGACCGATGCCGCCGAGCAGCGCGCCCGCTTCGAATCCGACATTCGTCGGCGGAAGGCGCGCGGTGGCGCGGAGCTGCCGGCAGACGAACGCCTGCTGCAGGCGATGGCACGGGGCCTGCCGGATTGCGCTGGCGTCGCGTTGGGCGTGGACCGACTGCTGATGGTGCTGCAGGGTGCCGGGTCGATCGGCGAAGTGCTGGCGTTCGGGTTCGACGAAGCCTGACGCATCGTTGGTGCGCCTTGAAGGCCTGGCCATGCCCGGCCTTCAAGTCCTAGCGCACGATACGGCCAATTCCGAGCACGCCGACCAGCAGCACCAGTCCTGCCAGGGCGAGCAGGGACCATTGCGTCAATGTCGGGACCGCAATGGCCGCCGGGATCGGGCCGGGTGGGAACACGCCCTGTTGGAGATCACACCGCGTGACCGCGTTGCTGTCGAGGGTGACAGCTGCGGTGCGTGCCAGCGTGCTTCCGCTCAGGGAGGCGCCGGTATTGAGAGTGATGCTGTCGAGCGCGAGGATGTTGCCGAGGAAATCCGTGCCGGTGCCCAGCGTGGCCGAACTGCCGACCTGCCAGTACACATTGCAGCCATCGGCGCTGTTGATCACCTCGACCGCCGACGCGCTGGCCGTGGTCAGAGTGCTGCCGATCTGGAATATGAACTCCGCAGCCGGATCGCCCTCCGCATCGAGCGTCAGCGTGCCTGTCAGTCCCATCGAGGTGGCAGCGCAGTAGACGCCGGGAGTGAGCGTCTGGCCTCCGAGGTCGGCGGCGATCACCGTGTCACAGGGGCGCCCGGCAAGATCGACGTAAGCGGTGGTGACATCATCCTGTGCCTGCAACGCGACCGCATCTGCGAAGTGCGTGTCGCCATCAATGATGCCGGGAGGAAAACCCGTCACCGAACTTCCGTCGCCCGGAGAAATGCCAAGATTTCCGGTGACGACGCTCGGGCCTGTGTTGGAGACGGCTGAGGCGCCAAGCACGGCGAAGTCCTCCGCGGTTCCCAGCGACACCGTTTGCGCCTGAAGCGGCGCAACACAGAGGACCAGGACAGCGAAGCCCAGAGGAAGGCGTGAGGAGCGAGGTCGATTGCGATCCGTTTCGGTAGTCATTGCAGTGTCCCCATGTCGATTGAATGGCGCAAACAGGCGCGCCGCGTTGCGCAACTGCACCGCGCGCGGCCGGCAGCACAGGAATCCCCTCTCAGCGACACGTGCAGACCCTGCGCCGCATGAGTATCGACGAACCCCACGGTCGCTTCTGTGCGTTGTCGAACATACGGGGGCAGCACCGGCTACCAGTTCACGCGGCGCCCGTCCTGTTGCAGCAGCGGGCCGTTCCGGGAACGACGACGCTCAAGGGCGCCGCCTGACACTGCTGCGCTCAATCGGCGTGGCGGCGTTCGAAGTCGGCGATTTCCTTCTCGGCCTGTTCCTGGGTCAGTCCGTAGGCTTCCTGGATCCTTCCAGCAAGTTGTTCGCGCCGACCATCGATGACGCTCAGCTGGTTATCGGTGAGCCTGCCCCACTGAGCGCGCATGTGACCCTGAAACTGCTTCCACCTGCCCTTGACGATGTCCGAGTTCATGTGCTGCACCTGATCATGGGACCGCCGGCAGCAACGACCGGCGGCGGATGAAGAGGATGATGCGTCGGGCGAGGCCGCCCGACGCATCAGTTTGTTCAGCTGGGTGTTCAGCTGCGTCGGGCAATGCGCAGGGCCAGTCCGGCAAATGCCGCAAGCAGGCCGCCAAATGCAAACCAGGGCAGAGCGCCGGCGGTGCTCGGCAGGCGGGTCATGCGCTGGTCGGACGAGGTCGAGGCGATTGCATCCGCTTGCCGCGTATCCTGCCTGGTTGCGTCGTCGTAGATCGGCTCGTAGCGAACGATCCGCGACTGCTGCCTAGGCGCCGTCATCGGTTCGCTGGTCAGCTCCGTGGCGCCTTCCGGTACGTACAGATTGATCCGCTGATTGGCGGTGAGGGCGGAGAACGGTTGCTTGCGGCCGTCAAGCGTGACCTGCTGATCGGGACCAGGAATGAGCGTGTAGCGGCCCATCTTGCGGCCCGTCGGGCCGATGAATTCGGACGTTACCGAGCCATCGGCATTGATGCGCAGGAAATTGGCCTCGAAGCGCGCCCACTTGGTGTTGTTGTTGACGACCACCTCGTGGCAGGCGTCAGCAATGCGCGGGTACTGTTCGATCAGCTGGAGATTCCAGGCGAGATCCACCTGGTTGCAGCTTTGAACGCGCGTCTTGGGATCGGCCAGCTCGCGGGTGTCGAGATCGGACTGCGCCGAGACGGTGCCGCCCCAGGCAAGCGCGAGGCTCAACAGGGCGAGCGTCAGAGTGTGATGGATGGTGCTGCGGGTGTTCATGGGTTTACTCCATTTGCTATGTAGTTGCTAGGTGCGATGACGAAAGGAACGTCCGGTGCCCCAGGGGGAGCGGAGGGAGCGTGGTGCGCATGGACAGTGCTCTTTGGACGAAAATCCGTCTGTGCGATGGCGCACCTTGCACGATCCGGCGTTGCGTCCGCGCACCAACGGCGGCGACGAGCAGCCGTTGGTGCGGCGCGCGCGGACTCGTTCCATTGTTCATTGGCTACTGACCTCAGTTCCAGGGCAGTGCGGTGGTTCAAGTTGCGTTGGGTAGCGGACAGACGGCCGTGGCCGGCCAGCGGAATCTGATCTCCTGGATCCGCACGTCAATGCCGCGCCATCGGGCTGTCGTTCGGCTGGTGCCTGCGGCGCAATCCGTTGGCCGAGAGAATGTCCCATGAAAACCGCACTTCCCCTGATCGCTTTCCTGCTCCTGTCCGCGTGCTCGACTAGCTCGTATCGCGCGGTTCAGGAAATCGATTTCGAACGTCTGGTCGATCAGGGCTGCACCCGGGCCGGAGACCGTTTTTCTGTCACGGCGCGCGTCAACTGCACGACGCACGAGACGATCGTCCTGTGGAACGGCTATGACGGTTCGCTAACCGCGGCGGTGTCGCTGCCGCCCGATAGTGTCGGTTCAAAGATGCGCGGAGTGTTCGGCAAGGGCCGCTACGAACCGGGCTACGATCGCCTGAACCCGCTGCGCGTGAACAACACGCCGCTGACGGTGACGATGCGCTGTGAGGCTGCGCGCATGTCTCCGGCCGCGGACCGCTTCAGCAATTTCGATGCCGGACAGCGGGTTGAATTCGGGTTCTGAACTCGCGCGGCACCCATTGCACTCTGAAAAGGAAAGGCCGGGCGTGGCCCGGCCTTTCCGCTACAGCTGGAGCGACTCGCTTCCGGGTCAGAACTGGAAGCCCAGCGCACGCCTCTCCTGCAGGTCCATGTCGCCCTGGCGGATCAGGCGCAGGTCGCGCACCTCATAGGGTGCGCCAACGCCGTGGCGGGTGACGCTGTCGGCATCGAAAATCAGCGGAAGGGTGCCACCGCCCGCCTCGAGCCAGGCCGCTGCGTTGCCAACGGCGATGGCCACCTGAGCGCCGTCCAGCGCGGTACCCACCAGCACGCCGCGGATCTCGTAGCGAGACGCCACGCTGGCGTCGACGCCCACCTCAAAGGACATGCTGCCGCTGGTCGCGCCGTCCTGCATCACGCTGCCGTCCAGGCGTGCGGTCGGCACCGAGACCGCGAAGGCGGTTCTGCTGTCGCGCATGACCTGACCCTCGGGGCCGGACAGAGCGGCGAATACGTGCGCCTCCCAGAGGCCAGGACCCTGACCGATCAGACCATCGAGCTGGACGCTGCCGGCGAAGGAATCCGCTTCGATCCGGAAGTCCATCGGCCAGGTGGCCCCGTTGGGGGCGGTGATGATGCCCTGCACCAGCGCCGGCGTACGCGCCATGCCCTCCGCCCGGAACTGGCCGGAGATGCTCAGCTCGCTGCCGCTGACCACGATGTCGCTGGCGGCGGCCAGTCGCAGCAGATGACTGCTGTCGGGTTCGAACACGTGCAGAAGGGCGTTTTGCGGCGCCTTGGGCAACATCAGGGTCATGCGGCCGGCGCCGACATCGCGATGGAGCCGGAACGCGGCCGAGCCGGCCGGGAATCGCGCCGAAGTGAGCTGCAGCTGATCCGCATTGGCAATGTCCTGCACCGCTTCCGCCGCGCTGTAGCTGCGGCCGTTGCGAATGATCTGCAGACCTTCGAGCCTGATCGCGTCACTGCGCGCGCCGCCGACCGGACTGATGCGCACCAGCGCAGCGGGCGTGGTGGTCACGATGTCCACGCCGCGCTCCAGTTGGCCGGCGTCCACGGTGGTCCAGAACTCGCGACTCTCGGCTTCGAACGGCGTCGGAGCGAAGTCGACGACGACGTCTTCTTCGATGGCCCAGGAGAACGTCACCGTGTCGCGCGAAACCACCGGCGCACGATTGATGACCTCGCTGCCAAGCGATTTGGCGTCGACGAGCGTCATCGGTACCAGGTCGCCGGGCTGCGTCGGCGCCAGGCGCAGGTTTTTGTCGCCGGCATGGCCGGCAAGGCTGACGCCCATGAGGAGGGCGCCGCAGAAAACGCTGATCTGTTTCATGTCGGGGCTCCTCACAGGTCGTTGCGCAGAATGGTGTCGAGACCGAAGCACGGTCGCCGGCTCTGGTTGTGGCTGAGCACATAGCCGCTTTGCATGCGGTTGTAGTCGTAGAACCACAGGCTGCCCGCTGCGTTCTGGCTGGTGCAGTTGAGGAAACCGTCCGAGCAGGAGTTCAGCCAGGCCTGGGTGATGGTGAGGCCGACGTTTTCGAAGTAGCCGCCGCAATAAGCGTTGCCGCTCCAGACAGCCGAACGCACATTGGTGCCGACGACGTTCCAGAAACCCTTGGGCAGCGACGGGCGACCCGACGTGCCGTACAGATAATTCTGGTTGTAGAAGGCCATCCAGCTCACCTGCTGCATGCGCACGGCGTCGTTCTGATAGCCGAGCAGCCAGCCCAGCGAGGCCTCGAACACGTTGCCGTTCATCACCGCATCGGCCAGCGGCGTGCCTGCCGAGGACGGCGCCAGCGCGTTGACCCAGCGGATACGTTGGATGATGGTCGGATAGCGCGAATCCCAGGTCGGATTCGACAGGATCCAGCGCATCACGTTGCCGCCATTGGAGTGCGTGTTGACGACCAGATCGGTAATGCCGCGACTGGTGATGAAGTTGTGGAGTTGGGTGGCCAGACAGCCGGCGGCGTCAGCCTCCCACATGTACTTGGTGAAGTCGCAGTTGATGACGACGTAGTTGGCCTGGTTGGGCAGGCCCTGGCGAATCGAGTTCACCATGGCGGTGGTCCAGTAGTCGGCGGCGGCATTGGTCTGCTTGCCGGTGCCGTGGACCAGGGCGAGGCCCGTGTTGGCCGATGCGGACGCAGGCACGAGCGCCAGCGCCAGGAACAGACTGGTAAAGATGCGTTTCACGATCCCTCCCCCGAGAGATGATCGACGACCTGGACGCTCCCTCGCCCAAAACGTCGGCTTCAGTTGACCGGCACCCCTCCCGACACCGGCACGCCCGATGATACACATGTGACGGAAAAATTCAAACGCATGTTTGAAACTGCGTTCGGAGCGGGAAGGAAGCAGGAAGCAGGGAGCAGGGAGTAGGGAGTAGGGAGTAGGGAGTAGGGAGTAGGGAGTAGGGAGTAGGGAG
>CAZGKE010000033.1:23328-26565 GCA_964526035.1 uncultured Gammaproteobacteria bacterium
AGGGAGTAGGGAGTAGGGAGTAGGGAGTAGGGAGTAGGGAGTAGGGAGTAGGGAGTAGGGCCGCGGCTTGCGATGTCTTCGCTCCTTCCCCCGCCTGCGGGGGAAGGTTGGGATGGGGGCCAGCGGAGCGAAAGCATCTCAGATGAGTTGCGGCTCTCCGTGCGCTCGCCCCAACCCGCTCTGCAAGTCGGAGGCGGCCGCTCGCGGACTGCATGAAGTTCTGCCGTGAACCGAACCGATCAGCCCCCGCTCCCCCTGCTCCCCGTTCAGGTCCACGCCGTGACCCACCCAAGCTATCCGTCGATGCCGACCTCGATACCCCAGGCCTCCAGCGCATCGAGGATGGCGCCATCGGCACCGGAAGCGCGCAGCGCGGCGATTTCGGAGCGATAGCGATCTGCGGTCACCTCGGCAAGATCGGGGTCATGCAGGCGCCGCTGCCGCAACATCGCCCAACGCCCGCGTTCTTCGCTCGACAGGGTGTCAGGCCATTGCCGCGCCCGGTAACGGAACAGCAGCTCGTCGAAGCGCGAGTCCTGGAACTTCAGGTCGAGGCCGGCCAGGCGCTCGGGTGGCGTGGCGCGGACCTTGTCGCACTGGCGACGGTCGGCATCGCTCGCAAAGCCGTCATAGAGCGCCAGTTCGACATCCGCGGCGCTCATCGGCGGGCGGCGAAACACCTCGCGGACTTTGTCGGCCAGTCCCTCGGCGGCGCGCAGCTGTTCGTAGTGAGCCAGGCAGCGTGCCCGGTCCAGGCCCAGGCGCGCAAGCTCGCTGTCGCGAACGTGGTCCAACGACACCAGGGCCGGGCAACGGTTGAGCTGCACGTGTTTGAGCGGAATGCGCGACTCCCCTTCGGGAAGGTCGGCGGACGGCGTGAACACGCGATCGGCGATGTCCTCGGCGCCAAGGTCAATCAGGGCCTGCGGGTCGGTATCCAGATCGAAAACGATCACCCGGTTCGACACCTGAGCATCCTGCGCGAGCGGGGCGACGATGGCGGCACAGCCACGCTCGGCAGGATAGCGTCCGGAGACATGCAGGAGCGGGGTCATTGCCGCAAGGTCGAGAAGCGAAGCGGCGCGGTGCTTGCGGCGGAATTCGAGGTAGTAGTTCCAGAGGCGCTGCTGCCGACCCTTGAACAGACGCGCCAGTCCCATCAATGCCTCCACGTCGGACAGCGCGTCGTGCGCGCGCCCATGGGCAATTCCGTTGGCGGCAGCCAACGCCTCCAGCTTGAACACCGGCTTGCCGTTGGCCTGCGGCCATTCAATGCCTTCCGGTCTGAGTGCGTAGGTGAGGCGCGCCAGATCGAGCAGATCCCAGCGCGAGTTGCCGTCGCGCCATTCGCGCGCATAGGGATCATGGAAGTTGCGGTACAGCAGGTTACGAATGAACTCGTCGTCGAAGCGCAGGCTGTTGTAGCCGACCGCACAGGTGCCAGGTCGCGCCATCTGCTCATTGACCAGTCCGGCGAACTCCGCTTCGGCGATGCCCCTGGAGCGCGCCTCCTGCGGCGTGATGCCGGTGATCAGGCAGGCGCCGGGAGACGGCAGCAGGTCGTCACCGGGTTTGCAGTAGAGGACCAGTGGTTCTTCGACCGGATTGAGGTCGCTGTCTGTGCGCCAACCGGCGAACTGGGCAATGCGCGAGCGACGCGGATCGCGCCCGAAGGTTTCGAGGTCGTACCAGAGGAAGCTGTCCATGCGCGCACGATAACCGAAGCGCTCGACCGGGAAACTGTTCGGTTCCGTACGATCTGCCTCTTCCGGTCGTGGGCACATCAGGGCAATCGTCATGCAGATCAGTGATTTGCGATCTTGATGCGGTGCTGGCACGCATCCTGCTTGTCAGGGGCATGGATATCAAGCGCACCGACATCAAGCAGAAGCGCCGTCGCCGCCAGTTCATCTTCGGCGGGCTCGGCACCGTGGCACTCGTTGCCGCCGCCATCGGCGTGTTTCGAATGGAGCCGGCTGCGCCGAGCGTCGACCGGGCCAGCGTGTGGACCGATACCGTCAAGCGCGGCGAGATGCTGCGCGAGGTGCGTGGTCCCGGCGTGCTGGTGCCGCGCGAAATCCGCTGGATCGCCGCCGAGACTTCCGGTCGCGTCGAACGCCTGCTGATCAAGCCCGGCGCGCGCGTTGAACCGGACACCGTCCTGATGGAGCTGTCGAACCCCGACATCGTCGACATGCAGCTGTCCGCCGCCGCCGCGTTGACCGCTGCCAAGGCTGACTACTCGGCGCGGCAGATGACGCTGGAAAGTCAGTTGCTCGACCAGCGCGCCAACTTCGCAGGCATCGAGGCCGACTTCGAGTCGGCGCGCCTGCAGGCCGAAGCCGAGCGCGAACTGAACGCCAAGGGCATCATCTCCGACATCACCTACCGCCGCTCCGAGCTGCTGTCGGAACGCCTGCGCATTCGCCTCGACATCGAGAAGGAACGCATCGCCAAGTTCGAGTTGACCATCCAGGCGCAGCTTGCCGCCGAGCGCGCGCGCCTGACCCAGCTCGAGAACGAGGTCGCCCTGCGCCAGCGCCAGCACGATGGCCTGATGGTGCGCGCCGGCATTCAGGGTGTGCTGCAGCAGACGCCCGTCCAGGAAGGCCAGCAGGTGGCCGCCGGCACCAATCTCGCCCGCGTCGCGCGCCCCGACCTGCTGATGGCCGAACTGCGCATCGCCGAAACCCAGGCCAAGGACATCGCACTCGACCAGCCGGTGCGCATCGACACCCGCAATGGCGTGGTTCCAGGGCGCGTGGTGCGCATCGATCCGGCGGTGCAGAACGGCACGGTGCAGGTTGACGTCGACTTCGAAGCGGCGCTGCCGCCGGGCGCGCGCCCCGACTTGACTGTCGACGGCACCATCGAGATCGAACGCCTGTCCGACGTGCTCTTTGTCGGCCGCCCCGCCTACGGCCAGCCAAACAGCATGGTCAGCCTGTTCCGCCTCGACCCGGTCACCAGCCGCGCCCTGCGCGTGCCGGTCCGCCTCGGTCGCACCTCCGTCAATCTGGTCGAGATCGAGCAGGGACTGGAAGTGGGCGACACGGTGATTCTCTCGGATACGTCGGCGTGGGATGAATATGACCGGATTCGGTTGAATTGAATTTTTGGGGCTTAGGGCCTAGGGGAAACGCCCTCAGACTGCGAAGAAGTTGAGATCAATGAGCATCGGTACACCGCATCGCATGAAAAGAGAAAGCGCGACGAACTCGCCATCCCTAGGCCCTA
>CAZGKE010000034.1:0-22512 GCA_964526035.1 uncultured Gammaproteobacteria bacterium
GGCGAGCCGCTGCTCAGCCTTGACGGCGCCGACCCTGATTTCCTGCGTTTCTCCAACGTCGACGGGAAGATCGCGGTGGTCGAGTATCAGGCCGATCGTCCCGAGCGGCGCTTCCTGAAGCCGGAATGGCAAGCCTGGCACGCACGCATGCAGGCGCATTTCGGCCACGACGTCGATGTCCGCCTGCTGGGTCTCTCCGCCGACGAAGATACGGCGCTGCTGCTGGTGGCCAGCGACCGCGATCCGGGCAGCTTCTGGCGCTATGAGATCGAAAACGACCAGCCGCGCCGGATCGGTCCGCGCATGCCGTGGTTCCGACCGAACTCGGCGGCGCGCAGCGAAGCCGTGCACTTCGCAGCGCGCGACGGCCTGAAGCTGCAGGGCTATCTCACCCGCCGTGCTGGTGTCGGCGGCCCGCAGGCGCTGCTGCTGTTTCCCCATGGCGGCCCCTGGAGCCGCGACCGCTGGGGCTTCGACCCGGTGGTTCAGTACTTCGTCAGCCGCGGCTTCGCGGTGCTGCAGGTCAACTACCGCGGTTCACGCGGATTCGGTCCGGCGTTTCTCGGCAAGGGCCGGGGCGAGTGGGGCAAGGCGATGCAGACCGATCTCTACGATGCCGTGGACTGGGCGGTGGCCGAGGGCATAGCCGACCGCGAAAAGGTGATGATCTTCGGCGCCAGCTATGGGGGCTATGCGGCGCTACTGGCCGCGCAGCAGGCTCCGCAACGCTTTGTCGCAGCGGCAGCCTTTGCGCCGGTCACCGACCTGCCACGACAGATCGAGGGCTGGCAGCGCATGGGCAACCCGCGCGCGGAGGCCGAATGGCAGGACATGGTGGGCATGCCGGAGGATCTGCACGCGGTCAGCCCGATGCAGCTGCCGCCGCCGACCATTCCGGTGCTGCTTGCGCACGGTCGCCGCGACACCCGCGTATCCGTGGAGCACAGCCGACGCTTTGCCGACCATGCCGGGCTCGATGAGGAACAGCGCCTGTGGCTGCCCAACGCCGACCACCAGCTGCTCCCAGCCGATACCGCCATCCCCTTTTTCGAGCAGCTCGACAGCTTCATCGAGACCCATTTCCACGCAGGCTGATGGGGGCTCCTTGTTGCGTCGGCGCGGCAGACTGCGCCGCGCATGGCGGCGTCAGGCCGGATTCGGATCGGCGTTGCTCTCTTCCGGGGCTGCGGGCAGGTCGCGCACGTGCACGTCGAGCTGCGGGAAGGCGATTTCGATGCCGTGCTCGGCGAAGAGGTGGGCGATGTGCATGTTGAGCTCGTTCTGCACGGCGAGACGGTCGGCCATCGCCGCGACGAACACGCGCAGCTCGAAGTCCAGGGCACTGTCGCCGAATGACAGAAACCAGCTGCGCGGCTCGGGCTCGGCCAGGACCCGCGCATTTTCCCGTGCTGCCTGCTGCAGCAGCGCGTGCACCTTGTCCGGATCGGTGCCGTAGGCCACGCCGACCTTGATGGTGATGCGCGTGGTGGTGTCGGAGAGCGTCCAGTTGATCAGCTGACCGGTGATGAAGGTCTTGTTGGGGACCACGATTTCCTTGTTGTCGAAATCGAGGATGGTGGTGGCCCGGGTGCGGATACGCGTGACGCGGCCGGACAGGTCGCCCACGGTGATCACGTCACCGACCCGGAACGGCCGCTCGAACAGCAGAATGAGGCCGGACACGAAGTTGGCGAAGATTTCCTGGAGACCGAAGCCGAGGCCCACGGTGAGCGCCGCGGCCATCCACTGCAGCTGTGACCAGCGCAGGCCGAGAAGGCTCAGGCCCAGCAGCGTGCCGACGATGACGATGCCGTAGCGCAACACGTTGGTGATGGCGTAGCGGGCGCCGGAATCCACGCGCGTCCGGGACAGCAGGGTGATCTCGATGAGACCCGGCAGGTTGCGCGCCGCGACCACGGTCAGCAGCAGGGCGAAGCCTCCGATCAGCGCGGCCATCAGCGACACCGGTAGCCGCACCGCATTGCCGTCGGCATCGACGTCGGAAAAGTGCCACAGCGCGATCTCGTCAAGCCGGGCGAAGGCCGGCAGTACGTCGGAGAACACCCAGATCAAGCCGATCGCCAGCAGGCTCAGGCGCAGGGCGCGCAACAGCCGGCTGGTCTGCATGTTGACCTGTTCCAGGGTGATGTCGGCCTCGAGCTCGGGCATCGGCTCGCCGCTCTCGTCCACCGGCAGCGCTTCGCTGCTGCGCCGCTCCTCGGCGCGCTTCACCATCAGGCGCCGTTCGCCGAGCAGGAACCAGCGCGCGATCAGGCCGAGCAGGGTGGCCACCGCCACCACCACGATGAAGCCCGCAAGCATCGCGCCGAGCACGATGGCCGCGCTGTAGACATAACCTGCCAGCGCCAGCAGCGCGATGGCGGCCAGCGTGACGGGCGCTGCCACGCGCAGAACGCGGCGCAGCGGTGACGGCTCGCCGTCACCGCTGCGCGTCACCCACAGCATGCCGGCACCAAGCATCCGCCACAGCGACAGCCCGACCAGCACCGCCAGCGTCACCAGGGCCAGGCGCGCCGATACGTCGATCGCCAGCTCCTGGTTGCGGATGAAAGCCAGCAGAATGATGAACTGCAGCGGCAGCACCACCACTGCGAGACGAAGAACCCATCGACGCAGGGTTTCGCGGCGCGCCTGCGTCCAGCGGAAATGCGCGTGGCCGAGCCCGCGCTCGGTGGCGGCATATCGCAGGAACTGGAAAGCCAGCAGCGGCAGCGCGAGGCCGGCCACGGCGCGGCCCAGGGAATCGCTGAAGCGGCCGCTGCTGCCGATACCCTGCAGAAGCTGCCCGCCAAGCCATGCCATCAAGGGCAGTGGCAGTGCGGCGAGAAGGGTCCAGCCCAGCGCCTGCAGGGTAAACCGGTAGCGATCGCGGCGTACGCGACGGGTGTACGCGCCAAGCGCTGCGATGGCGACGCGTGCGCGTCGCCGCAGCATGAGAACCCCGATCACCAGCATGACGCTGAGGACATAGCGAAGTGGTCGCTGGGAAACATCGCGTCCCAGCAGCTCGGCCGTGGTCACCAGGCGCGAGGGTTTGACCAGATCGTGAAGCCCAGCCGGCACGCGCGCGATCCACTCCCGCCCGATCGCGGCGTGGCTGGGGATCCAGAGCAGGCGCCGGTCCAGCGTGCGCTGCAGCGCGGTGGCATTCTCGATCTGACCGGCCAGGGCGCGCTCGCCCTGTTCCAGCGTGGTGATGCGGCGTTCGACCTGGTCCTGCAGCATGTCGAGCAGGGGCACGCGTTCGCCGAGCAGCTCGGCAACCGCCTCTCTGTCCCCATCCGCGGGCGCATCGTCTTCGCTTCCCTCGGTGTGGGTCTGCTGCAGCGTGGTCGCCGCGGCGCGAAGATCGACAAGCTCGCGCTGCACTTCGGCCAGCGAGAAGCGACGCAGGCGCAGTTCCGCCAGCGTGTCCTGCATCTCCCGCAGCTGCTGGGCCAGTCGCGCGGGGGGCTCGAGGCGCCGGCGTTCGCTCCACAGCCAGCGACCGACTTGCTCGCTGGCGTCGCCAAGTTCAAGGCGCGCGCGCGCTTCACGCAGCGACTGCTGCAGTCGCTGCTGCTCCTGTTCCAGCGCCGCCAGGCTGGCGCGCTCGCGATTGAGGCGTCGCTGCCCTTCCTGCAGCTCCTTGCCGAGCTCGAGGTTCTCGGCGGCGGCGGCGGCGGCCACTGGTCCTGTTCCTGCGAGCGCTTCGGATCGCTGTGTCAGTTGCTCGAGATGATGCTCCAATTCGCGTCGGGCGCGGTCGGCGATGTGTTGCTGCAATATTCCGATACGCGCATCCCGTGCTCCCAGCTCCTGCCGCAGCTGCCGCAGGCGCAGGTCGAGCTGGCGCTGACGGCCGCCGGCGGTGTCCTGCTCGGCGAGGCGCAGGGCAAGCTCGGACTGGGCATGCGTCAGCTCGGCTGCACGCCGCAGGCGTCGCGCCTCGAGAAGCGCGGCCGCCTCGCCCTCGCGCGCCTGCGCCGGTGCCGACATCTCCTCGATACGGCGCCGCAGCAGGGCCGATCCGGTCGGATCCTGCGCGGTTCGGGAAAACGCCTGGGCGAGCTCGGCGCCCACCTGCTCGATATCCGCGCGCAGCTGGCCAGCGAGCGTCGTTTCCTGCTGCAGCAGCCGTTCCAGCAGCTCCGCGTCGGCATCCTCGGGCAGACGGGCCCGCCAGGCGCCGAGCGCCGCCTCCCGGTCGATGGCCAGCGACTGTCGCAGGGTCTCCAGGCGCTGCGGCATGTTGGCATTCTCCGCACGCAGTGATTCGGCGCGCGCGGTCATGGCTTCCGCTTCGTCGTTCAGGCGCGTCGCGGTGTCGAGCTGCGCCTGCACCGCCTCGCGCTGGGCGGCGTCGAGATTGGTGGATTCCAGCGTGGCGCGCAGCGCGTCGATCGGTCCGACCGGAGCCTGCGCCGCGCTGGCTGCCGCAAACATCGTGGCGCAGGTGGTCAGCACAAGGCGAGCGGCGACGCGGGGCAAGGTGAAGGTGCGGCGCGAGATATCCATCCGCTCAGGCTATCTGCGCAACTGGGCCGAGACAATGGACGACGACCCAGCCGCTCAGCTGCGGTTGTGCATCGATCCGGTCGTCGCGGGGCACAAGGTATTGCCGGCAGCCGTGGCATGCTTGTCGGTACACATGAGCTCCTGGAAGTCCACGATGCGTTCGCTGCTGCTGTCGATCACCCTGCTTCTGGTCGCCGCCGGACTGTACCTGCTGCTGTGGCCGGTGCCCGTCGAGCCGGTGGCATGGGCCGCGCCGCTGGATCGCGGATACGTCGATGCGCACGCCCGGAACCGGCGCCTGGCGGGCGTCGAACTTGTCGATATCGCTGGAACCCACGGCCCGGAAGCAGTGGCCGTCGCAAACGACCGGCGCCTGTACGCAGCGACCGATGGCGGCTGGATCGTGCGTCTGAACGCCGACGGCAGCGGCGCCGAGCGCTGGGTGGACACTGGCGGGCGACCACTCGGCATGGCGTTTGCGCCCGCTGGCCAGCTGATCGTGGCCGATGCGATGCGCGGCGTTCTCGCGGTGGCTGAAGACGGCGCAGTGCGCGTGCTCACGGATCGTGTCGGTGGTGGGCACTTCGGCTTCGCCGACGATGTAGATGTAGCAGCCAACGGAAGGATCTATTTCACCGACGCCTCCAGCCGTTTCCCCTGGCGGGATCACGGCAGCGACGCGGCACGGTTGGCCATCCTTGAACATGGCGGCGACGGGCGGGTGCTCGAGTACGATCCCGCGACTTCCGAAACTCATGTGCTGGTCGCCGGCCTCCAGTTCGCCAACGGTATCGCCGTCGGGCACGACCAGTCCTATCTGCTGGTGACCGAGACCGCGCGCTACCGGGTGCTCAAGGTGTGGCTGCACGGCGCGCGGCGCGGGCGGTTCGAAGTGCTGATCGACAACCTCCCGGGCTTTCCCGACAACATCACCCGCGGCGCTGACGGCCGCTACTGGCTGGCGCTGTTCTCGCCGCGCGTGCCCATCCTCGATCGCCTTGCGGGCAGTCCGTTCCTGCGCAAGGTGGTGGCGCGCGTGCCCAGCTTCCTGCAGCCGCAGCCGGTCGCCTATGGCCACATCGTCGCCATCGACAGCGCAGGTCGGGTGCTGGCGGACCTGCAGGATCCGCAGGCCGGCTATCCGATGACGACCAGCGCGCTGGAGGTCGACGGCCATCTTTATATCGGCAGCCTGACCGCGCCCGCGCTGGCGCGGCTGCCCGTCGCCGACGCGCTGGCGCCGTGATCCTTGCACGACTGCTGCGCGAGGCTGCCGCGCGCCTGCCCGGACCGGAGGCGCGTTTCGAGGCCGAACTGCTGCTCATGCATGCGCTAGGCTGCGACCGGGCGTGGCTGTTCAGTCATCCCGAGAGCGTGCCCGAAGCGACCGCTGCAGCGCGCTTCAGCGAACTGGTCGCGCGTCGCGCCCGCGGCGAACCGGTTGCCTACCTGATCGGCCGGCGCAGCTTCTGGACGCTGGACCTCGAGGTGACGCCCGCTGTACTCGTGCCGCGCCCCGACACCGAGCTGCTGGTCGAGGCGGCGCTCGAGAAGCTGCGCGACGTCGAGGCCCCTGAAGTACTCGATCTGGGCACCGGCAGCGGCGCCATCGCGCTGGCATTGGCCGCAGAAAGGCCCGACGCGCGCGTGGTCGCCACCGAAGTCAGTGCCGAAGCGCTGTCAGTGGCGGCCGCGAATGCGCGCCGTCATGGGCTCGGCAATATCGAGTTCGTCGAGGGAAGCTGGTACGCCCCGCTTGGCGGTCGCCGCTTTCACCTGATTGCCAGCAATCCACCCTACATCGCCGAGGGCGATGCCCATTTGGAGAAGGGCGACCTGCCGTACGAGCCGCGACAGGCGCTGGTGTCCGGTGCGGACGGCTTGCTCGCTCTGCGCGAAATCGCTTCGGCTGCGCCACTCCATCTCCATGGCGGCGGCTGGTTGCTGGTCGAGCACGGCTTTTCGCAGGGCGCTGCGGTGCGCGAGCTGTTCGCCGCGGCGAGACTGGACCGGATCGAGAGCCGTCATGACATCGAAGGTCGCGAACGGACAACTCTGGGAGCCAGGAGTCCTCGGGTCGGCTGAGTTTCCGGCACGGATCGCAGCTTCGCTGCCGACCCTGCCCGGACGCTTCTCGCACAAGCGACACGTGCCATTCCCGGCCCGGGGCAGGTATCCTCCCGTGGCCCCCAATCGCCTTGCAGCCAAGGAACCATGCGCGATCTCCGAACCCTGCTGATCGACTGTCGAATCGCACTGCGCGGCGCCGCCGCCGATTCCGGTCGCGAACAGCTGACCGAGCGCATCGACGAGGCGATCCAGGAACTGGTCAAGGCGGGCGCCCCGGTCGAGGCCCCCAGAGCCAAGCCGTCGGTGGCCCACAAGGTTGCACTCGCCTGGCAGAGCGCAGCGCGTTCACTGAAGATCAGCCATCCCGAGCTTTACGATCAGCTCAGCGAGCGGGTCATGGGAATACTCGATACGCGCAACCTGGATGAGCCGACCGATGAGCTTTTGAGGCTGGGGGGCGAGGTGGAGAAGCTGCGCAAGGATGCGACCTGGGCGCACGGTGAACTTGATCGTCTGCAGGCTCGGGCCGAGCAGGCACAGGAGGCGCTGGAGGAACTGCGGCGCGGACTCGCCGAAGCCGTGCCCGATCTTTCCCTGGGCGATGACCCCCAGCAGTTCGCGCTGATTTGCCTGCAGGAGCTGGTGCGTGCATCGAAGCGCACCGGCCCCGGTCTCAAGGGAGAAGCCACGCCGGCCGAGGAGTCGGCGGTCCCGGCGAAAACCCTGGTTGCGCAGGTGGCGGCAGGCGTCACCAAGTTCAACAGCGCTCAGCGGGACTGGATCATCAGCGAGGCCATGACTCTCACCGGCTGGGAGTTCACCCCGATCGAGCTGATCGAAAAAGGCGACCGGTGGCTGGCCAAGCTGATGCTGGACAAGGGCAACCTTGACGAGGCCGAGCCGTAGCCGCAACTTGAGAGGCGGCGAGGGCCACTAGAGGCTCGCCTGCAGCGCCGCGTCGCCAGATGCGCCGGCGACCAGACCGCGGCCGCCGCGCCCGCGCATGAAGAACCGGTACAGCACCGGGACCACGAACAAGGTCAGCGTCGAGGCTACGGCAAGGCCCCAGACGATGCTGGCGGCCACCGGACCCCACAGCAGGCTCTTGCCGCCGAGCCCGGTCGCCAGCGCGAACAGGCCGGCAATGGTGGTGATGGTGGTCATCAGGATCGGCACCACGCGACGTCGCGCGGCATACACCGTCGCGTGCAGGGTGCGCATCCCCATGGCGATCCGCGTGTTGGCGGCATCGATGAGAACGATGGCGGCGTTCACCGCGATGCCGGTCAGCGCGACGGTGCCATACAGGGTGTACAGGCTCAGCGGGTTGCCTGAAAGGAGCAAGCCGAACACCACCCCGGTGAAGGCCATCGGCACCGTCACCAGGATCAGCAGCGGCTGGAAGTAGCTCTTGAACTGCGCGGCGAGGATCAGATAAATCAAACCGATGCCAAGCAGGAACAGCGGGCCGAGGGCGCCGAGGCTCTCATTGATGTCGTCGAGCTCACCGGAGAACTCGAGGTCGGTGCCGGGATAGCGTGCGCGAATGCTCTCCCAGTCCTGCTGGATGCGGGCGTTGGCGCTGCGCGTGTCGATCAGCTCCTGATTCAGATCGGCTTCCACGGTGATCGCGCGGCGGAAGCTGTAGCGGCGGATGGTGCCGCGACTGTCGCGGGTGCTCGCGGTGACCAGGGACCCGAGTGTGGTGATGCCGCCGCCGGGGAGCACGATGGGGTCGTTCAGCACTTCGCTTGGGTCGGCCACGACGCCGCGCGCAGCGCGCACGCGCAGCTCCACCTTTTCACCGCGATCGCGCAGGTCGGCCACGATTTCGCCGTCGACGTGCAGGCGCAGCAGGCGGCCCAGAGTTCCGGGATCGAGGCCGGCATTGCGCACCGCCAGCAGGTCGAGTTCGAGCGTCAGCTCCGGGCGTCCCGGTACGTCGTCATCGACGACATCGCGGGTACCTTCGATGGCGCTGACGATGTCGCGCACCGCGTCCGCGGCCGCACGCAGCTCTACGAAATCGTCGCTGCGCACCTTGACGTTGATCGGCTTGGCGGCGGGCGGTCCGCCCGACAGGCGCAGGAAGCTGATCTTGCCGCTGATCGGAACCGCGGTCACCGGGTCGCGCATGCCGTCGATGATGTTGTCCAGCGTGCGGCCGCCCGACGTGAACGGATTGAGCGAGACCACGATCTGGGCGTACTGGTCGCCGTACAGCGGCTCGGTCTCGGTGAACTTGACGCCGGCAGTGGTGAACACTTCGCGCGCCTCGCTGCCATTGAGGTGGCGGCGTACCTCGGACTCCACCTGGCTGGCCGCGCGCAGGGTTTCCTCCAGCGGCGTTTCCGGTGGCATGTCCACGTGCACGTAATAGATCGGCAGCGGGTCGAAGGCGAAGAACTCCACGCGAACCAGATTGGAAGCAATGGCTGCCACCGCCAGCACGATGGCCATCGCTCCGGCGGCGACGGTCAGCAGGGGGCGCCGTAGCGCGCCAAGCAGCCAGCGCGTGTAGCGCAGGCGGATCCAGTGCGTCATGCGCCAGCGCCAGTCATGACGCTCGGCGCGGGTCGCGGCCGGGCGCGCCAGCGAGGTGGTGTGGGTGGGCAACATCCAAAGCGCCTGGATGAGGCTCATCACCAGGCCGATGGACACCACGAACGGCACCACGAAAAGAAACTTGCCGAGAATTCCGGGCAGCAGCATCAGCGGCAGGAAGGCGGCCAGGGTGGTGGCCACTGCCGAGGTGATCGGCAGACCGATCTCGGCAACCGACTCCAGCGCCGCCTGCAGCGACTCCATGCCGCGCTGCAGTCGGTAATAGATGGACTCGACCACCACCACCGAGGCATCCACCAGCATGCCGAGCGCGATCACCACGCCCAGCAGGACGGATACATTGAGGGTGGAGCCCGAAGCCGCGACCAGCGCGAACACGCCGGCGACGGCGAACACCACGCCGAGCGACACCAGCAGGGCGATGCGCAGGCCGAGGAACACCCAGCACACGGCGAGCACCAGCAGCAGTCCGACGACGGCATTGTTCTGCATGATGCCGATGGCCTGTTCCGTATACACGGTCTGGTCGTCGGCAAGAATGAGCACGATGCCGCTGTCCGCCAGCAGCGCATTGCGCTGTTCGATGTAGTCGCGGATGCGCTGGATCAACACCAGGGTGTTGACGTTGGCGATCTTGTTGACGCCGAGGCTGATCGCCGGTCGGCCGTCGATGGCGGACAGTTGCTGCGCCTCCTCGCGTCCACGCTGTACGGTGGCAACCGCGTCGAGCGGCACCTTGCGTTCCGAACCCGGAATCATGGTGGGGGCGATCTGGAACGCGGCGAGGGTTTCCGGATCGGCCGTGGTGCCGGCGACCCGCACCAGCCACTGGTCCGCCCCGGTGCGTACGCGTCCCGCGAACACGTCGCGGAACCAGCCGCGCAGGCCGTCGGCGATGTCCGCTGCGGTGAGGCCTTGGCCGGCCAGGGCCACCGGATCGAACTCCACGTGCAGCTCGGGATCATGCAGTCCGAATGCCAGCACGTTGTCGACGCCGGAGATGCGCTCCAGATCCTCCTTGGCCTGGCGTGCGATCAGGCGCAGATTTTCATCATCGGCCTGGCCGGCCACTACCACCTGGGCGGTCGGGAAGCCGTTGGATGTGGTGATCTCCAGGATCAGCGGATCCTGCGCCTCGTCGGGAAGTTCGGCATTGGCCTTGTTCTGGATTTCCCGGCGCAGATCGCTGATGCGCTTGTCGAACACCCGTTCCGGAACCTCGCGGAAGCGCACCAGGATGTTGGAGACGCTCTCGCGCGAGTTCGAGGAGACGAAGCGGATGTCCTGCACGCTGCGGATGGCGTCTTCCAGCGGCTGGGTGATGCGCTGCTCCACGTCCTCGGCCGACGCGCCGGGCAGCACCGTGGTGACGTTGACCCAGTTGAAGTTGATTTCCGGATCGCGCTCGCGCGGCATCAGCTGATAGGAGAGCACGCCGAGCCCGATCACCACCACGAAGGCGATGTTCGCCAGCGGGTGGTTACCCAGCAGGCGCGCGTAGAGGCTGACCGACGAACTCACCGAACAGTCACCGGGTCGCCATCGTTCAGCGACTCACGGCCATCGATGATGATTTCGCTTTCGGCGGCGAGGGCGACCGCGACCGGACGACCCTCCTGGGCGCCATCCACTACATGGAAATGTGCGTAGCCGTCGGCATGCATGAACACGCCGAGCCGACCGTTGCGGCGCACCAGGAGATGCGCAGGCAGCAGACCGCCGGCGCGGCGCCAGATCAACCGACCCTGGCTGCCGACCGGCGGCGGTGTGTCCACGAACTTCAGTCGCGCTTCGCGGGTGCGGGTGCCGCTGTCGATGGTGTCGGACATACGCAGCAATTCGACGCGGTACTCGCGGCCCAGCGTCTCGAAGCGGACGCCGCTTCCAGATTGCAGGGTGTCGGCTTCTGCCGCGGTAACGGTCGCGCGCAGTTCGATGGCGCTGAGATCGATGATGGCGAGCAGTGGCGTGCCCGGCAGCACCAGCTGGCCTACCGCGGCCATGCGCTCGCCCGTCTGCGCGTCGAACGGCGCGCGGATCCGCGTCTTGTCGAGTGAACGCCTGGCCACCGCGACCGCGGCCTCCTGCACCTTCGTTTCGGCACGCATCACGGCCAGTTCGGTCTCCAGTGCGGCGACATCGTCCACCGACACGAAGCCGTCGGGCACCAGTCGTCTGGCGCGCTCCAGGCGACCATCGACCAGATCGACACGGGCGCGCGCCGCCGCCAGCAGGGCTTCGGACTGCTGCAGCGCCAAGCGATAGTCGGTATCGTCGAGACGCACCAGGATGTCGCCGCTTGCGACCCGCGACTGCGGTTCGATTTCGAAGGCCGCAACGACCGCAGTCAGCTCCGCAGAGAGCACGCCCGAGTTCAGGCTGTCAACGCTTGCCGGCGCCTGCGTTGGACTGTCCACAAGCAGCTCCGAGAGCGGACTCGTGGATACCGGCGTTTGCCCGCAGGCGATGCCGGCATGACCGCCGAGCAGGACAAGGAGGGGAAAAGCGATGCGTTTCATGGGGGAAGTCCGTGAGATGCCTTGATTATCCGTGTTGACCGTGACGTCGCATTGAACTCGCATCGTCTTGTCTTCCAGGTCAGTGTCTGGCCCGCGTCTGCGCTGCAAGTTCCAGCAGACGTGCGCGCAGCGCCTCGCGCTCTTCGGCACGCAGCTCCATGAGGCCCAGCGCCTCCATGACGTACTGGCCGTCGGAGGCAATGCACACCAGCAGCGCCAGCGCCGGGTCGGACGCGCCTTGCGTGGCCTGGTCGACGCAGTGACGCATGGATGCGCTGATCGGGGTCAGAAGTGCGGGCTGATTGACGAGGGTGGCGGCCAGTCCCTGCGCCAGGCGTCGGTCACGCACGCTGTCGCTGTCATTGGCGATCACATACGCCTTGAGTTCGGCGGCCGGGTCGGCGCCGAATCCGGCGAGCGCCTGCAAGCGCCGCCGCTCGAAGTCCTCGACCAGTTCGGCGACCATGGCGGTGAGCAGGGCCTGCTTGCCCGGGAAGTGATAGAGCAGACCGCCCTTGCTCACCCCGGCACGCTCCGCCACCGACTCCAGGGTCAGGCGCTGGGCGCCTTCGTCGGCGACGAGGTTGCAGGCGGCTTCAAGAATTCGCTCCCGGGTGCCGGGCATGGGCGTGTCCCAGACGTTATACCGTCCGGACGGTACAGTATTTTTTGTCCGCGCGCCAGAACCGGCTGCTAGTCGTCGCCGGGCTCCTTGACCCGCAGTTCGCGAAGTTCGACCCGGGTCCGTTCCAGAGCGTCGAACTGCGCTGCCTCTCGATCGAGGATCGCGGCATAGTTCCAGTTCTCGCGGCTGAAGTAGTCGTTGCCGTTGTGACGCCCGCGGCTGTCGTAGACCGTGACGAACCCCACAAAGCCCACCCTGGATCCGGTGACGTCGGCAAGCTCGCGCTTCATCCTGCGCTCGGCGCGCGGGACCGCCACGGCGTCTCCAAACTCGGTCAGCAGCTCCTGGTAGATGCCTTCTGCGCGCCTGCGCTCGGTCGGATTCATCTCGTCGTCCACCTGCTGCACCTTCTGCATGAAGGCCGGATAGCGACGTTCGGCGGCCAGCCTGAACCAGGCCCAGGCACGTGCGCGGTCGGCAGGCACGCCCTGACCGTGGTAGTGGATGACGCCGAGGTTGTGCTGGCTCAGCTTGTCGGCCCAGCGCGCCGACATCTCGTAGCGCTCTCTCGCTACGGTATAGCGGCCCGCCTCATAGGCTTCGTTGGCCTTTTCGTGATAGTAGACGCCAGGCATCGCATTCAATGAAACCTGGGAGGCGGCGGGCATGGCGACCAGCGCCAGCAGCACAAAGCAGGAATGGCATCGCATGATGGCAGCTCGATGGACCAGGAATTGAGTTTACGGACGACGCATGATGCCTATCCGTCGCCGTCCATGGAACTGCCAAAGGTCAGGCTGCGCTGGCGAACTCGCGGCTGAACGGCTCCGAGGCCTGCAGCGCACCGGACAGGCGCATGAGTTCTGCGCCGGAAAGCAGCGTCGTGAGTGTCGGATACGTGAAGTCGGCCTCTCTCTGTTCGTGGAAGTTCAGCAGGTTCCACAGACGGTCGTAGTGGCGAACCCCGCTGGCCAGAGCATCGGCGTCCAGCGTCAGCGGCTGCCCGACCAGCCAGTCGCCGAAGGCATCCAGCAGGCGCAGCAGCACCAGGTGGTCGTTCTCCACGTGCGCTACACAGCCGCTTTCGGCCGCATTGGGATCGACGTTGAGCACTGGCAACACCGTGCCCTGCTCCCAGACGATGCGCCCTTCGATGGCGGCGGACAGCTCGTGGAATGCGCGGCGGATGGCGGCGTTGTCAGCCGAGTCGAGACATTCGCGCAGACGCCTGGAGAGGCGCTGAAGTGTCTCCCGGCGCGCGTTGAATGCGTGTTGCAGTGACTGTCTGGCAGCCATTGGATTGGTGTTCATGACCGGAGGGACTCCACTTGCCTGATGGATGCAGGCGTCTGCGTGGACCCTAGAGTGCGGCTGCCGTACCTCCGGGTTTCGAGATGCCGATCACGAATTCACATTGTTTCAGCGCTGCAGCTGCACCACGCCATCCTTCATCACCAGCACCACCCCGCGCATGGCGGCCACGTCCTCCAGGGGGTTGCCTTGCACCGCGATCAGATCGGCGCGCTTGCCGACAGCGAGGCTGCCGATTTCTCCGCCCATGCCGAGCACGCGCGCGGCGCTGCGGGTAGCCGCTATCAGGGCCTCGGCCATCGGCATGCCTGCTTCCACCATCAGCTCGAACTCGCGGGCGTTGTCGCCGTGCGGGAACACGCCGGCGTCGGTGCCGAAGGCGATGGGTACGCCGGCCGCGTAGGCGCGGGCGAAGGTGGCCTGGATCAATGGCCCGATGGTGGCGGCCTTGGGACGCACGATGTCGGGGTAGAAGCCCTCGACCCGTGACATTTCACTGACGTAGGCACCGGCGGTGATGGTGGGGACGTACACCGTGCCGTGCTGCTTCATCAGCGCGAAGATCTCCTCGTCCATGTAGGTGCCGTGCTCGATGGTAGCGACGCCGGCGACGATCGCACGGCGCATGCCTTCCTTGCCGTGGGCGTGGGCCGCCACCTTGTAGCCATAGTCGCGCGCCGCGGCGACGATGCCTTCGATTTCCTCGATGGTGAACTGCGGGTTGTCGCCACTTTTGGCATAGCTGAGGACGCCGCCGGTAGCGGTGATCTTGATCCAGTCGGCGCCGTCCTTGTAGCGCTGGCGGACGGCCTGGCGACCTTCCTCGGGAGAGTTGACCACGCCCTCTCGCGGACCGGGGTCGCCGGCCAGTTCACCGCGCCAGCCGTTGGTGGGATCGGCATGGCCTCCGGTAGTGGCGATGGACTTGGCGGTGGTGAAAATGCGCGGGCCGGGCAGAACTCCTTGCTCGATGGCGTTGCGCAGGGCAATGCTGACGTTGTCGCGATCACCGAGGTCACGCACGGTGGTGAAGCCTGCTTCCAGCGTGATCTTCGCGTTGGCAGCGGCGCGCAGCGCGTAGTCGGCAGGATTGAGGCGGAACACATCGCCGTAGCTGCCCGGCGAGGGCTGGTTGTTGAGGTGGGTGTGCAGGTCGATCAGGCCGGGCAGGCAAGTGTATCCGGCAAGGTCGATGCGCTCGCCGTGGAAGTCGGCTGGCGCGGTGGCAGACACTTCGGCAATGGCTCCATCGCGAACCAGCACCACGCGTGGCCCGAGCATGCGCCCCTGGTCGGCGTCGAACAGGCGCCCACACTCGAGCAGGATGTCCGAAGCGTGGGCGTGCAGGGTGAGACTGAAGAGGAGTGAGGCGAACAACAGACGTTGCATGGTGGTGAGGCGCTGTGGAAAACCCACATGCTACCGGAGGCGTACCGTCCTCGCGTCCCTCTCACTTGATCGCGACGCGTAGCGGACGTTCGCTTCCTTTCGCCAAGTGCGCCATCGTCAAGCCCCTTGGCCCCCCGCAGCACGGCCATGTTGCGACTTGCAATGCTCTTGTAGAGCGGGGCTTGCCCCGCTGCGCTCCCGGGCACGAACCGCATGCCGCGGCAATTACAGCGTCCAACCAGGGGATTCGATGGATCCATGGGCACTGCTCAATGCCTCTGACCAGCGCTCGCGGATCCTCGCAAAGTAGGGGTCGCTTTCCTCGATGCGGCGCGTGAACACCTGGTCGGTCTGGTCCTTGCGATAGACCAGCAGGTCGAGCGGCATGCCGACGCTCAGATTGCAACGCAGGGTGGAGTCCATCGAGATCAGCGCCAGTTTCACTCCCTCGGTCAGCGAAGTCTGCGGACGCACGGCGCGGTCGATGATGGGGCGACCGTACTTGTGTTCGCCAATCTGCAGGTAGGGGGTGTCGTCCGTGGCTTCGACGAAGTTGCCGGCGGCGTAGATCTGGAACAGGCGCATGGTGCGGTCGGCGATCTGGCCGCCCAGCAGCACTGACACATCGAAGGCCACGCCCTGCGCGGCCATGCCGTCGCCGTGGCTCTTGAACACCCGGGAGACAGCCTCGCCGACCAGGGACGCGGCATCGAACATGCTTGCGACATCGAGGATGGTGCGCGGTTTGCCGGTTTCCGGATGCGGCAGGCCTTCCTGGATCAGGTTGATCACCGCCTGGGACACTGCCAGATTGCCCGCGGTCATCGCCGCAATCATGCGTTCGCCGGGCGTGTGAAACACATGCAGCTTGCAAAAGCAGGCGATGTTGTCCATCCCGCCGTTGGTTCGCGTATCGGCCAGCATCACCAGGCCTTCATCGAGGTACAGCCCGACGCAGTAGGTCACTTGTCTTGATCCGGGGGCGGGGTGGGGGACATGGTAAGCGAGGGCGGGGTAGGGTGGGCGGATCTCAGCGATTGTCGGGCGATCAGCTATCAGCTATCAGCCATCAGCTGTCGGCCATCAGCAATCAGCCAGTCCGAGTGGCCTGGACTGTGGGAGGGGCCTCAGCCCCGACCGTCCCGCCCAGTCAGGATCCGCCCCTGTCGGGGCTGAGGCCTCTCCCACAGAATATCGAGGTTTTCCCGGGTCCCGGGTCCCGAGTCCCGCGTCCCGAAAGAAAGCTACTGCGCCCGCTGCTGGTCCCCGATGCGCACGCTCACCTCCAGTGATTCCTCACCGCCGCCGACGCGCAGGCCGCGCACCGGTGCCGCGTCGTGGTAGTCGCGCCCACAGGCCACTCGCACGTAGTGCGGATCGGGGCAGACGCGGTTGGCGGCGTCGAAGCCGACCCAGCCGAGATCGGGAATGCTCACCTCGGCCCAGGCGTGGCTGGCGGACTCCTCGTCGTCGCTGGTGGAGCAGAGATAGCCGCTCACATAGCGCGCCGGGAAGCCGAGCAGCCGCGCGCAGGCAATCATCACGTGGGCATGGTCCTGACAGACCCCTGCGCCGGCCGCCAGCGCTTCGGCGGCGGAGGTGCCCGCATCGGTGCGTTCGGGCTGGTAGTCGACCCGTTCGCGCACCAGATGGCAGAGGCGGTGCAAGCGCGGCAGAGGATCGTCCTCGAGGACCTCCGCAGCCAGCGCCTCCAGCGCGCCATCGGCTGCGGTCAGCGGCGTCGACGCCAGATAGAAGGACGCCGGCAGTGCCTCCACGGTGCCGCGCAGTACGCCGTGGGTGTCCTGGGTGTCGACGCGGCCGTGGACCTCGATGCGCAGGCTGTCGGCAGGCCCTTCCACCTGGTGGCTTGCCGCAGGATTGCCGAAACCGTCGTGGCAGGTGAAGTCGAGACGCTCGCCGTTGACCCGTACGATCCAGCTGCGCACGTTCTGCTCGTTGCCCAGCGCCGGCCACAGCCTGAGTGCCTGCATGAGCCTGAATGCCGGCTCCGCGTAGCGGTAGGTGGTGACGTGGTGTACGTGCAGATTCATTTCAGAAATGGTGCGCCAGGGAAATTTCGGTGGTCAGCGCTTCGGTGCGCTCGATGAAGTCGGTCAGGTACTCGTGCAGACCGGCGGCGAAGATGTGGTCGATGCGCCCGTAGCGCAGCTGCGCGTACATCGAATTGGCCAGGCGCTTGGCTTCGGCGCTGCGCGACGCATCCGAGTTCTGGATGCGATCGAGCGTAGCGGTGACCTGCTCGAAGCAGAACGCCAGCGAGCGCGGAAACTCCGGGCGCAGGATCAACAGTTCGGCCACGTTGCGCGGCGCGACCCGACCGCTGAACAGCACCCGGTAGGCGCGCCTTGCCGCAACCACGCGCAGGATCGCCAGCCACTGGTAGTAGTCGACGACGCCACCGACATCCTCCGGCTCGCGCAGGCGAACATGATATTTGACGTCGAGCAGTCGCGCGGTGTTGTCTGCGCGTTCCAGGAATTCTCCGAGGCGGGCGAAATAGAAGCCATCGCGGCGCAGCATGGTGTTGGAGTGCACGCCGTGGAAAAGCGCGCTGCGCGTTTTCACCCACTCCACGAAGCCCGCCAGATGGTCTTCGTCCATGGAGCGCGCGTCGAAGCCGGCCAGTTCGAGCCAGGTGCCGTTGACGGCTTCCCACATTTCAGCGGTCAGTGCGGTGCGGATGGCCCGGGCGTTGCCCCGCGCTGTTGCGATACAGCTCCTGATCGACGAGGGGTTGTCGGCGTTGAAGGCCAGGAATTCGACTGCGCGTTCCGGCGTGACCTCGTCGTAGAGTTCGAAGAACGCATCGAGGCCGCCCGCAGCGACGATGGCAGACTCCCATTCGCTGGACGAGTCTTCGTCGACGCGCACCGCGCTCATGCGCTGCGCCACCTGCAGCAGGCGGGCGACATAGTCGGCGCGCTCCATGTAGCGCGCCAGCCAGTACATGCCGTTGGCGGTGCGGGCCAGCATCAGTGATGCGCTCCGTAGCGGCTCATGGTCGTGAGGATGCACGCCAATGGACCCACCACCATGGGCATTTCTGCGGGGAGGGTTTCGAGGGTGGTTCGAGACGGCGCCTTTGGCGCCTCCTCACCACGAATGGGTTTGAGGGGGGCGCGAAGTGGCGCTATTGGAAATCGGGCGGTCGGGCGGAGAACGGTGGCGGTTCTTTCAAGCATGCGTCAGCTCTCCAGTACCCATGTATCTTTGGTGCCGCCGCCCTGCGATGAATTGACCACCAGTGAGCCCTCGCGCAGCGCCACCCGCGTCAAACCCCCGGGCACGATGCGGATGCGTTCACCGCTCAGCACGAAGGGGCGCAGATCGACATGGCGCGGAGCGATGCCCTTTTCCACCATGATCGGCACGGTGGACAGCGCCAGCGTGGGTTGGGCGATGTAGTCCTGCGGCCTGGCGCGCAGGCGCGCGGCGAACGTTTCGAGTTCCGACTTGCTGGCGTGTGGTCCGACCAGCATGCCGTAGCCGCCGGAGCCGTGCACTGCCTTCACCACCAGTTCGTCCAGGTGCTCCAATGTGTACTTCAGCTCGTCGGGCTTGCTGCAGTCGTGCGTCGGGACGTTGGACAAGAGCGGCTCTTCGCCGAGGTAGAAGCGGATCATTTCCGGCACGTGGATGTAGACGGCCTTGTCGTCGGCGATGCCGGCGCCCATGGCATTGGTCAGGGTCAGGTTGCCGGCGCGGTGGGCGAAGTAGATGCCGGGCACGCCGAGCAGCGATTCCGGCTTGAACACCAGCGGATCGATGTAGTCGTCGTCGATGCGTCGGTACAGTACGTCGACGCGCTCCAGGCCGCGGGTAGTACGCATCCAGCAGATGTCGTCCTTGATCAGCAGGTCGTCGCCCTCGACCAGCTCGATGCCCATCTCGTCAGCCAGGAAGGCGTGCTCGTAGTAGGCGCTGTTGTGGATGCCCGGCGTGAGCAGGGCCACGGTTGGCTCGCCACGACAGTTGGGCGGCGCCACCGAGCGCAGGGTCTCGAGCAGTTCCTCGGGATAGTGCGCGACCGGGGCCACTTGCACTTTGCGGAACAGGTCGGGGAACAGGCGCAGCATGACCTCGCGGTTCTCCACCATGTAGGAGACGCCGGACGGCGTGCGACAGTTGTCCTCCAGCACGAAGTACTCGTCGGGACCGGTGCGTACCAGGTCGACCCCGGCAATATGGCTGTAGACGCGATGCGGCTGGGTGAAGCCGGCCATCTCCGGGCGGAACTCGCTGTTGTGCAGGATGAGCCGCTCCGGGATGCGGCCAGCGCGCAGAATCTCCTGGCCGTGGTAGATGTCGTGCAGAAATGCGTTGAGCGCGCGCACTCGCTGCTCGAGTCCCAGGCTCAATCGCTGCCACTCGGCGCGGGCCAGGACCCGCGGAATCAGGTCGAAGGGAATCAGGCGCTCGGGATCGCCGCCCTCACTGTAGACGGCGAAGGTGATGCCGATGCGACGAAACAGCACCTCTGCTTCGCGGCGCTTGATGGCAAGCTGTTCATCCGGTAGCGATTTCAGCCAGGCTTCGACCAGCGCGTAGGGTGGACGCGTGGCGTCCGGCCAGCCCATTTCATCGAAGCAGCCTTGTGCCTGCACCTGACCTCCGCGTATCGAAAGAATGCAGTCCCAGACTGCGTGGCCGGGGCGATGCGGTCAAGTTTGCAGGATCGGCTGGCGGCGTCGGAATCGGTTGGCCCTGCGCCGCAACCGGCCTGCCTATTGGTAGAGCGTGACCGACTTCGCGTCCAGGGTGTAGGCCGATGACGCCATGTCATTCGACTGGGTCTCCACCTTCATGGTGCCCTCGACCCAGAAGGCGTCCCAGATCTCGGTCATCGGGATCGGCTCCGCCAGCCGAACCAGGACGATCTGGTTGGGCGGCGGTGGCGGAACGTGGATGCAGGCGCCGAAGTACGGCACCAGGAAGAATTCCTTGAGTCGGCCTTCGGCGTCGGTGTCCAGGGGCACGATGTAGCCCGGCAGACGCACTTGTTGGCCATCGAGCTCGGCGACCGTACGCGAAGAGCCCTGCTGCTCCATCTTGAACATGCCGCTGTGATCGACCGACGTGGAGTTCATCAGGGCGTCCACCTCGTCCTTCGGCATCATTTCCAGCCAGTCCAGCTCGCGGACCTCCGGAGCAGCGACCGCAACTACTGCGACGATTGAAAACAACAGCATTGGAAGCAGTCGGCGCATGTTCATCAGGTTCTCAGGGTAAGTCCGTCGGCGACGGTATTGCGGTAAGCCAGCCAGGCTGGAAGGATGCCGGCCAGCAGCCCGGCACCCAGCACCATGCCCAGCAACTGCCATTGCCAGAGGCTCGGGACGGTGATGGCAAGGTACAGACCAAAGCGCGCGGCCGCCAGTTCCTGGACCAGCAGCAGTCCACCATACAGAAGCATCAGACCGGCCAGAATACCGAGTACGGTCAACAGCATGGATTCGAAAACGAGCAGTCCGAAGATCTGCGCCGGCCGTGCCCCGGTGGAACGAAGGATGGCCATTTCACGGCGCCGTTCGTTGAGCGTGGTCAACAGCGCCGCCAGCATTCCGAGGAGCCCGGCCAGCACCACGCAGGCGCTGATCGCGAACAGCGCATTCTCCGCGACCGACACCAGGCCCCAGAGCTGCTGCAGGGCGACGCCGGGGAGAATGGCGAGCAACGGCTCGCCGCGATATTCGTTGATCTGGCGCTGCACGTTGAAGATGGCCAGTCGCGACTTCATGCCGATCATCGCCGCAGTGATCGATGTCGGCACGAGCTCGCGTTGTCGCGCGGTGTCGGCATCAACCTCGGCGCCAGGCCGCAGAGCACCGCTTTCCCAACCGATGTGGATGGCCTCGATGCCCTCCAGCGTCACGTGCACGGCGCGGTCCACCGGTGTCCCGGTGCGCTCCAGAATGCCGACCACGCGGAACGGATGCTGTTCATGTTGCGCGAAGCTGACCGCGCCGATGCCGTGGGCCACCACAATCTCCTGGCCCAGCACATACCCCAGCTCCGTGGCCACCTGGGCGCCGAGCACGGTGTCATAGAGGTCGTCGAAGGCGCGTCCGGCGGCAAAGGCAAGCGGCTGACGATCGCCGTAGCGATAGTGCTCGAAGTACTGTGGCGTGGTGCCCAGCACGCGAAAGCCGCGGTGAGAGTCGCCCAGTGACAGTGGAACCGCCCACGCCACCTGCGGATGCGCGGCAATCTCCTCGAAAGACTGCCAGGAGAAGTTGTTGGTGCCTTCGCCGATGCGGAACACCGAATAGAGAAGGAGCTGTATGGAGCCGGTCCGTGCACCGACGATCAGGTCGGTGCCGGAGATGGTGGCAGCAAAGCTGCTGCGGGTTTCGGTGCGCACCTTCTCCACGCCGAGCAGCAGCGCAACGCTCACTGCAATTGCGGCGATGGTGAGCGCCGCGCTGTAGCGCCGGTTCAGCAGACTGGCGAAGGCGATGCGCAGCAGGGTCATGGGTCGGTCCTGATGGCGTTGCGGTTGAGCGTGGTCAGCTCCAGCGCGCGATCGAAGTGATGTTCCAGCGAGGCATCGTGACTGACGAACAGAACCGCCGCGCCGGCACGTGCACACTCCGCAAGCAGCAGTTCGATGAAACGGTCGCGGGTATCGGCGTCGAGCGCCGAGGTGGGTTCGTCGGCGATGACCAGCTCCGGTCGTCCAATCAGGGCGCGCGCTGCGGCCACTCGCTGCTGCTGACCAACGCTGAGTGCGCTGGCGGCGCGACCGGAAAATTCGTCGGGGTCGAGGCCCAGAGCGGCAAGCAGGCGTGCCGCTTCGGCACGCCTTGCTGCTTCGTTGTCGCCTGCTCGTGCCGCGCGCGCTTTGGAAAAGCGGCAGGGCAACAGCACGTTGTCAATCAGGGAAAGGTAGGGGAGCAGATTGAACTGCTGAAAAATGAAGCCCACGTGGCGACCACGGAAGCGGTCGCGCCCAGCGCGCCCGAGATCCGCCAGCGACTGGCCGAGCACCTCGATGCGGCCGGCGCCGGGATCAAGCACGCCGCCCAGCAGCCCGAGAAGGGTGCTCTTCCCGCTGCCGCTTGGCCCGCGCAGGAACACGCGCTCGCCTTCAGCGATGCGCAGCGCCGGCAGGTCGAGCAGCGGCGCCTGGCCGGGCCAGGCGAAGCGCAGGTCATCGATGTGGACGATATCGGTCATGCGGGCTGGACTCAGCGGGGAAGCGACACGCGCCCGATGGCATTGGGTACAAGCACGCGGTCTTGACCAAGGTCGCTCACGATTTCCACCGTCAGTTGCGCAATCGCAGGATAGCTTTGGCCGAGGCTGATCTCGATCGCAAGCAGCGCGACAGGATGGGCACACCGGTATTTCAACGTACCGTGGAAGTCGGCGTGTGCATCATGGCCGTGCTCTTCATGGGCGTGCGCTTCATGATCGTGGTTTTCGACAGCGACATTGTCATGTTTCGGTGAATGCGCATCCTTTGCTCCGTGCTCGTGCTCGTCGTCAGCG
>CAZGKE010000034.1:22612-26201 GCA_964526035.1 uncultured Gammaproteobacteria bacterium
TGCTCGCCATGCCGCTGTCCGCATATTCGGTCGCCTCTCGCGGCAGCTGGCAGCACGAAGTGTCGATCCTGGTCTTGCGGCTCCATGGCTACGAGAAGGTGATGGTCGCCTCGGCACTGCTGCTGGCGAGCATCAGCCTGGCGCTCGGATGGCTTCGTCATCGGCGACCACTGCCCATCGTGATCGGTCTGATTGCGGCGGCCAGTCTGGGCAGCGGCCTGCTGCTTCCGCTGCGCATGGCTCTGGCGCTGCATCTGGCCTTGCTCCTCGGCGGTGGCGTGCTGCTGGGGATTGCTCATTGGCTCAATCTGCGGCTGCCGGGTGTCGGCGCACCCGATTCGCACTGAAATGTTATCCTGTTGCATTCTGTGGTCTTGATGAGACACCCCGTGCGCGCTGCTCGTTCCCAACGCTCCCTGCTCGACCGCTTCGGTGCTTCCGCATCGCTGCTCTGCGCGCTGCACTGCGCACTGCTGCCTGTCGGTCTGGCGCTGCTTCCGGCCTTGGCCGGGAGCCTGCTGGCGGAGCGCAGCTTCGAGTTGGGGTTCGTGCTGTTTGCCTCGGCGCTGGCGGTCCTGACGGTTGCCCTCAGCTGGCGTCGTCACCACGTCGGCGCCGCGCTGTGGCTGCTGGTACCGGGTGTCGTCCTGCTGTGGACGGGGTCGTTCACCGACCTGCACGACATTGAGCCCTTGCATACGATCATGGTGACGATGGGCGGCACCCTGGTGGGCATCGGCCATCTGGTCAACCTGCGTCTGGCCCACGGACACGTTCACGACGCCACCTGTCAACATTGAGTTTCCCTCCGCTGCACCGGTCAGTGTAGTCTGGTGGGTCGTACATACCGAGGAGTCGAATACCATGGGCAAGGGTGATCGCCGCACCTTTCGCGGCAAGATTGCAAAACGCAGCTACGGCAACGCCCGTCCGCACAGCGTGAAGCCGAAAGTCGCCGCCGCCGCAGCACCGGTGGCCAAGACAGCGACGCGCAAGAAGGCATAGGTGGAGGTTTGCGACGCAAGCCTATGACAATGGCCTGCCCGCCACGTAGACCTGGCGGGCGTGCTGGCTGCCGATCCAGTAGCTGAGTTCGGCCGGATGGCCGATGTCCCACAGGGCGACATCGGCACGCTGACCAGGCAGCAGCCTCCCGCGATCAGTGAGCCCCAGAGCACCCGCAGCGTTGATCGTCGCGCCGCGCAGCGCCTCCTCTGGCGTCAGCCGGAACAGCGTGCATGCCATGTTCATCGCCTGGGTGAGCGACAGCAGCGGCGACGTTCCGGGATTGAGATCGGTGGCCACCGCCATCGGTACCCGCGCGGCACGCAAGGCGTCGACCGGCGGAAGCTGCGTCTCGCGGAGAGCGTAGAAGGCCCCGGGTAGCAGAACCGCGGTGGTTCCTGCGGCCGCCATGGCCGCCACACCGGGCATGTCGGTGTACTCGAGATGGTCGGCGGAGAGCGCCCCCCATTCGGCGGCGATTGCGGCAGCGGCCGAGTTGCTCAGCTGGTCGGCGTGCAGCTTGACCGAAATACCCGCGCTCCGTGCAGCTGCGAACACGCGCGCAACTTCAGCGCCGCTGAAGGCGATCGGCTCCATATAGGCGTCCACGGCATCGGCGAGATCTTCGGCGGCGACAGCGGGGATCAGCACATCGCAGATCAGGTCGATGTACGCGTCGCGATCGTCGGCGAATTCCGGAGGCAAGGCGTGGGCCGCGAGCAGGGTGGTGCGCACCTCGATTCCCAGCATCTGTCCAAGTCGTCGCGCCACGCGCAGCTGCTTGAGCTCGTCGTCAAAGGTCAGGCCATAGCCCGACTTGATCTCCAGCGTGGTGACACCGCCAGAGATCAGCCCGCGGGCGCGCGGCAGAGACTCGGCAAGCAGCCCTTCCTCGTCGGCGGCGCGGGTGGCGCGAACTGTCGAGAGAATGCCGCCGCCGCCCCGCGCGATGTCACGGTAGCTCGCGCCCTGCAGACGCAGCTCGAATTCGCCCACGCGGCTGCCGGCAAACACCAGATGGGTGTGGCAGTCGATCAGGCCCGGCGTCGCCAGCGCGTCTCCGGCCGACGCGATCGTTTTCGCAAGCGACGCGGGTTCGCCGGGGAGGTCGCAGGCGGGACCAGCAAAGACGATGAGCCCATCTTTCCAGCCGAGCGCAGCCTGATCCACCAGCCCGTAGCCGGAGTCGTCGGCCAGCGTGACGAGACGCAGGTCGAGCAGCAGATGGTCCCAGGGCATGTCGGACACGGCAGAAATGTGTAGTCTCGGCGCCCTGTGTTGAAGCTTGCGGAAGGGCAATGACCTATTGTGCCGACTACCTGTGGTCCGCGCACGGCGGGCGTCGGGATGTCGAACTGGCCGTCGCGGTTGCAGGAAGCGCGCGCTGGGCGCTGCCAGGCGTCCCCAATATCCATTCCCACGCATTCCAGCGCGCCATGGCTGGCCTCGCCGAGCGCGCCGGCCCCGGGGACGACAGCTTCTGGACCTGGCGCGAGGCGATGTACGCCTGCGCCCAGCGCATGACCCCCGAGCGCCTGCGTGCAGTCGCGGCCCAGCTCTACGCCGAGATGCTGGAAGCGGGCTACACCTGGGTCTGCGAGTTCCACTACCTGCATCATCAGCCCGGAGGGCGCCTGCATGCGCCGCCCGAGGCGATGGCTCTGGCCCTGATCGAGGCGGCGCAGGAAGCGGGCATCGGCATGACGCTGCTGCCTGTGCTCTACCAGCGCGGTGGCTTCGACGGTGCTGCCCTGAACGAGCGGCAGCGGCGTTTCGGTCATGACACCGAGGCCTTTCTGCGCATGCTGGACAGCCTGGCGAGCCATCAAGCGCCGCGCCTCCGGCTCGGCATTGCCTTTCACTCGCTGCGCGCGGTGACACTCGAAGCCATTCGCGACGTGATCGAATCAACGGCCGCGGAAGAACGTCCGCTGCATATCCACATCGCCGAACAGGTCGGCGAGGTCCAGGAGTGCCTGGCCCGTCACGAGAAGCGTCCGGTCGACTGGCTGTTCGATCATGTAGCGGTGGATTCGCGCTGGACGCTGGTGCACGCGACCCACCTCAGCGTGGAAGAGCGCAAGCGCATCGCGCGCAGCGGCGCCGTGGTGGCGCTGTGTCCGACCACGGAGGCCAATCTCGGCGACGGTCTGTTCCCGCTCGCCGAGTACCTGTCCGACAGCGGACGCATCGGCATCGGTTCCGACAGCCAGGTGTCGGTGTCACCCGTTGAGGAATTGCGCTGGCTCGAGTACGGCCAGCGCCTGATCTCGCGTCGCCGCAATCGCGCGGCGTTGAACGCCGGCGAAAGCAGCGGCGAGGTGCTGCTCGGCGCGTGCCTCGGCGGCGGTTGGCAGGCAGCCGGGCTGCACGAGGCGCCCGTGGGCGACATCGTCGTGCTCGATGAGAACGCGCCGCTGCTCGCCAGCGCAAGCGAAGAAGACCTTGTGGACCGCTGGGTGTTCGCCGGCAATCGACCGCTGGTGCGCGAGGTGTTTGCCGGGGGCGAGCGCCTGGTCGAGAACGGTCGGCACGTGCGCGGCGACGCGATCGCCGAGCGCTTCCGGAGCGCGATGGCGGACAT
>CAZGKE010000035.1:0-12681 GCA_964526035.1 uncultured Gammaproteobacteria bacterium
CTGAAGACCAAGCGAGGTCGGCAAGGTAATTGCGGAACACCACACCAGGGCCTGCGGCCTGCCCTTCGTTCGATGCGTATCAGGTTCGGGGCAGGTTCGTCTCGGCGCGACAATGCGCGCAGGGCAGAGGGGCGAGCGTCGCGACTGCGAAGCTACTGGCAGCCGGTCTCTGGCGGTGGATCTGCGGCACCATAGCGCAGGCGCAGCAGCGAATAGCCGTCCGCACGCCGGGACATTACGAAGGCATGCCCGTAGCTGGTCTCGCACAGGTCGGGCAGTGCGGGCCCGCCGAGGGCGGCAACGATTCGGGCCGCGGTGTTGCTGTGTCCGACCACCAGTACGCGTCCGTGCTCGGCGCGTACCGCATTAGCCACTTCATCGACATGCGCCGCGGTATCGCCGCGCCCCGCTTCCACAACTCTTGCTTCCAGCCCGCTACGCTGCGCAATAACCGCGGCGGTTTCGCGCGTGCGCCGGTACTGCGTGGTGAGAATGGCGTCGATGCCGGCATCGGCCAGTGCGTCGGCAAGGGCCGCGGCACGCGCCTGGCCTGCGGCCGAAAGCGCGGGGTCGCCCGCCGGCTCGTCGGCCTTCTCGGCATGACGGACCACCACCACGAGTTCCGGCTCGGCCCAGGCCGACGAGACGATGGCGGCCAGCAGCAGACTGACAACGACGGAACCAATGCGCATGGATTCATCCCCGGATGCTCGGTGTGGCTCGGCAGAATGGCGCAAGGCGATCGAGGACGCCACCGACATCGGCCTCGGGCGAGTCTCCCTGGATACGAAGCTTGCGGCTGGCGCATCCGAAAAGGTCTGGACGTTTTCATTTCCGCCTTTCAGCGTCCGACCACCCAACTTGGTCGCTTGGCTTTGCCGGGTCTTTGCTAAGCTGCGGCCAAAGCCCTGCCGTTTAACCACCCCATGAATCGATTTTTCGCGGTCATGCTGCTTTCCGGTAGCGTCGCGGCCGGCGAACTGCCGGTCGCCGGCACTACGCCACATCCGATCATGTTCGTCACCCAGGTCCCGGTGCCCGTGGACTTCGCCACCATCGGCTCGACGTTTGCCAATCATCTGCCCAGCCTGCGCTCGGCCTACCGCGGCGGTGATCTGTGGATCCGCTACGGCGATGGAAGTCTGCGCAACCTGACCGCTGAGGCGGGCTTCGGCACGGACGGTTTCCAGGGCGCCGACGCCATCGCCGTGCGCGACCCGCACGTGCACTGGTCCGGCACCCGCGCGGTGTTCTCGATGGTGGTGGGGGCACCGACCGCGCAGTTTCAGGTGAACACTTACCGCTGGCAGCTCTACGAGATCACCGGCTTCGGTCAGGGCGAGACGGTCGCGATGGTGCCGGTGCCAAACCAGCCGCTGTACAACAACGTCAATCCGGCCTACCTCAGCGACGGCAGTCTGGTGTTCGCCTCCGACCGGCCGCGTTCAGGCCAGCCGCAGCACTATCCGCAGCACGACGAATACGAATCGACCCCCACCGTCACCGGGCTTTGGCGGCTTGACCCCGACAGCGGCGCGCTGAGTCTGCTCGACCACGCGCCGTCAGGCGATTTCGATCCCTTCGTCGACAGTTTCGGACGGCTGCTGTTCACCCGCTGGGATCACCTGCAGCGCGACCAGCAGGCGGAAGGCGCGGGCAATCCCAACGGCACTTTCGACTGGGCCTCGGAGGCCGCCGACGCCACGATCCTGCCGACCCTGACCGAGGTCTTTCCGGAACCGCGCATCGCCGCGCCGGGATCGACGGTGAACGGCCTTCGCTTCAACAACTTCTTCCCCTGGCAGCTCGCTCAGGACGGCACGTCCGCGGAATTCCTGAATCACCTTGGGCGTCAGGAGCTGCTTTCCTATTTCGACCGCAGCTTCAACAACGACGGCAATCTGCGCGAGTTCATCTCCGCGATCAGCGGGCGCACCAACCCCAACGACGTCGAGAACATGTTCCATATCACGGAGGATCCCGCTCAGCCCGGCCGCTACCTGGCCATCGACGCACCCGAGTTCAACACCCACGCCTCGGGCCAGCTGCTGCGCTTCCTGGCCGCGCCCTCGACCAATCCCGATGACGTGGTCATCGAGTATCTGACGCCGCGCAGCACCCACGGCACCACGCCGGGCCCAGACCACAGCGGCCACTACCGGAATCCGCTGGTGCTCGCCGACGGCCGTATCGCGGTCGCACATACCGACGAACAGGGTCCGCTGGCCAACCTCGGCACCGGAACCGCACCCATTCCGAACTACCGCTTCCGGCTCAAGCTGCTGGCGCCCGACGGCGGCTTCCTGGTGCCGGCGTCGACACTGACTGCGGGGATCGAGAAGTCCGTCAACTTCTGGAATCCGGACCAGCTGGTCAGCTATTCGGGCGAACTGTGGGAGCTGTCGCCGGTGGAAGTGCGGGCCGTTGCCGTGCCGCCTGCGACCACCGAGCCGCCGCTGGCTGCGAGCGAGCTGCAGGCCTTCGCCGAAGCGCAGGTCGATCCGGCCGAGTTCCGCCAATACCTGGAGCAGCAGAGCCTCGCGGTCATCGTGGTGCGCAACCAGACCTCGCGCGACGACGCCGATCGCCAGCAGCCCTTCAATCTGCGCGTACCCGGCGGCGTGCAGACGGTGGGCGCCGGCGGCACGCTCTACGACATCGAGCATTTCCAGCTGATCCAGGGCGACCAGGTGCGCGGCATCGGCGGTGTCGCCAGCCCGAACGCGGGGCGACGGGTGCTGGCGCGCTTTCTGCACGATCCTCTTTCGACCGACCTGGGCTTGCCCAATCCGGAAGGGCCCGAAGGCAGCACGCCGATCTTTCCGGATGGATCGAGCGCCGCCTTCGTGCCGACCCGCCGCGCCCTGAGCTGGCAGACCACCGCACCGGACGGCACGCCGGTGGTGCGCGAGCGCTTCTGGCTCAGCTTCCAGCCCGGCGAAATCCGCGCCTGCGACGGCTGCCACGGCATCAACCGCTTCGGGCAGGCCGGCCAATCGCCGGCCGCGCAGAAGCCGGAAGCGCTGGTGGCACTGCTGCTGCGCTGGCGCGATCTGGTCGGCCCGGATCTGCTGTTCCGCGACTCGTTCGAGTAGCGGCGACCGAAAGCGGGGAACCCGCTGCGCCCGGCGGGCTCCAAGCATCACGTCCACCCGGAGCGCCGATCATGAGCGATCCCAGCGATCCCCGCACCTCGATATCGCGGCGCAGGATGCTTCGCACCAGCAGTATGGCGCTGACGCTGCCCCTGCTGGCGCCGCTCCCGCTGCGCGTCCTTGCTGCGACGCCGCTGTGCGTAGTGCGCCCGGCGCAGACGGAAGGCCCGTTCTTCCTCGACCGCCGGCTGGAACGCAGCGACATCCGCAGCGATCCAGCTGACGGCGTGCCGCGTGCGGGGGTGCCTTTGCAGCTGGCCTTTCGCGTCGGGCGCATCAGCGACGACGCCTGCACGCCGCTGCCCGAATCCATCGTCGACGTCTGGCAGTGCGATGCCTTCGGTGTCTACTCCGGGGTGGACATGCGGACTGCCGAGGCCGACGCGGACGGTTTCCTGCGCGGCTTCCAGCGCACCGCTGCCGACGGCGTGGCCCGTTTTGTCACCATCGTGCCGGGCGGGTATCCGGGGCGCGCGGTGCATATCCACTTCACGGTCCGCAGCACGCTGGCCGACGGCCGTCGCCACGCATTCACCTCCCAGCTCTACTTCGACGATGAGTTCATCGACGAAGTCCATGCCGATCCGGCCTATGCCCGGCACAGTCGAAGACGCACCCGCAATGCCGACGACGGCATCTTCCGCCGCGGCGGTGGCGAGCGCCTGCTGATTGAGCCGGTCCCCAAGGACGACGGATGGGCAGCCACCTTCGATCTCGGGCTGACCCTATAGCCTCAGCCGCCGCCGTGAACCTCCACCAGGACCCGCACGTCGAGTGCGTCGACCGGGGAACTGGTATCGCCTCGCATCTTGCCCAGGCTACCGCCAAGGCGGCCGTGGCGCACGCGCAGGTCGGTGTCGATGCCCGACGTCGGCACCTGGATGGTGCCCTCGGCGGTGCGCAACGTAGCGCCAAGCGGTCGGCCCTCGATGTCCGTAAACAAGGACATGCTGCGCGGCTGCGGCGGCGGTCCGTCTTCGCCCAGCCAGCGCCACAGGGCCGGCGGCGCCAGCGCCTCCGTCAGCAGCAGCAGCTCGATGACGGCGTCCTGGCCTGGGTAGTGGCCGGGTGCGCGGCGGGTGGCGACGGCGTCGGTGAACCGCCAGCGCACCTCGCGGCGCGGCTCCGCCGCAGCTTCGCCATCCGGTTCGTCCGCGGCAAACACAGGGTCGGTCACGTCCGCATAGCCAGCGACGCTCCGCAGGGCAGGTCCGGGATCGCCCTGGTTCCAGTCGCGCGCCATGGCCTCGAGTGCCTCGCGCTGGGCTGCATCCAACTCGCGTGCAAGCTCCTCGGCGTAGCCGGCGGCAACGGCATCCGCGGTCCTCGCCAAGGTAAACCAGAAGTAGGCGGCATCGATGTCGACCGGTCCGGCATCGCCGTTGGCCAGCAGCGCGCCGATGCCGCGTTGCCCGTTCGGGTGGCCCTGCAGTGCGGCAAGCCGAAACCAGTGCAATGCTTCCAGAGGGTCGAGCGGCACCTTGTCACCATCGCTGTGGATCAGCCCGAGACCCACCTGCGCTGCGGCATCGCCAGCCTCGGCGACGACGGCGAAATGCCGCGCCGCCTCGTCGCCGCGACCTGCTTCCAGCGCGGCCTGACCCAGCAGCAGGCGCGCCAGCATGTTGTCGGCGTCGGCTGCGGCCGTCAGCCATTCGATGGCAGCGTCCTTTTCTTCTGACGTGGTCGCCTGCTCCAGCAGACTCATGCCCAGGAAGGCGCGCGCTTCGACATGCCCGCCCTGGGCTGCACGCACCAGCCAGTGGCCGGCGGCATCGGGATCGGCAGCGACGCCGTCACCGCGCGAGTGGCGCCCCGCCAGCTCGAACTGGGCGGCCGGGTCGCCGGCTTCGGCGCGCGTGGTCAGCGCGGTCATCGTTTCATCCACACCGTCGGCTGTTGCCGCAAGTGCCCACCAGAGCAGCGCGGCCCCGGCCGCGACGCGAAGTCCTGCGTACATGCGATGGCTTCTCCTGTTTGCGCTGCCGAGAGTGTATACGCGGTGAGGCCTGAGTCGCGTCTCCTTCAGCTGCCGTGCGCCCGTCGCCGCAGTATCGCTGCAGCTTCCGAATCGGCAGCAGGGAAGCACTTGTTCAGAGGTACTTGAAGCAACCTCTGAACAAGTCCGCGCTCGTCGCGCGCGGCAGCTCGACTATCGGTCTTTAGTCCGCGTCCACGCGCCGGTAGGTGGCTTGAAACATCAGTCGCCATTCGCCGTCCTTCAGGCTGCGCGAGACGACCTCGTAGCTGTCTGCGTCGAGCGGGTCATAGCGGGTCTCGATTTCCATGACCGAACCATCCGGGCTCACATGCCGCTCTGGAATGACGATGCCCTCGGCGTCGCTTGCAAAGTATCCCTCGCTGACCGCTCCATCTCGGGAGAAATAGTGGAAGCGGACGCGCTTGGCCTGTCCATCCCAACTGAACAGGGTGATGCCGCCGTACGAAGGTGTGTCTTCGTCGCCGCGCTTCACCTCATGGATGCTGCGCAGGAAGGCGCCGTCGTAAAGCAGTTCGTAGCACTGGGTATCGACGCTGCCGTTGCCGAAATCGCCGCGCCAGCAGTGACCGGCCAGGAAACGCAGGTCGGCGAAGGGATCCTCGGCTGTGGCCGACCCGGCCACTGCCGGGAGCACGCCGAGCCCCAGGACGAGCGCAAGGATCATCTTCACGGTGCGCTCTCCGCCACCGGCAGCAAGGCCAGGATCAGTCCGATCAGGGTGAACTGCAGGGTGTGGTAACCGGCGTTGATCAGGAACAGCTTCAAGCTGCGCCGTTCGAACAGGTAATTGATGCCGAAGCTGGCGCCGACCCAGCACAGGCCGGCGGAAGCGCCTGCACCCAGGCCCAGCGCCAGTGGGGGGCGCGGTCCCAGGAACATCGCGAACACGAAGGCGGCGACCACGCAGAGCAGGAAGGCGAGACCGAAGATCAGGGCCATGTTCCCGTTCTCGAGCTGTTCGTCGCTCACGCCTGACTCGCGCTGCCAGACTTTCCCGAACATGAGCGGCGAATACCAGATGCCGCCGAGCACGAAACCGGACCCCGCGGCGGCCAGCACACCCCAAAGGTTGAACTCAGGCATTTTTGTTCCCCTTGATGAAGGACTTCGAAACCATCGAAGCGAGCTTGGCCGCAGCGGCGCCCCCTAGTATTGGAGAAATGTCACCGCACTACCACGCTGTCCGAATCCGGGCGTGCGCAGCGCACGAAGTCGAGCGGCGCCATTCCACAGAATGCCTGGAAGTCACGGATCAGGTGCGATTGATCGTAGAAGCCGCAGTCGACGGCGAACTCGCTCCACGATTGCGGCGCGCGTTCCGACAGCAGGCGCAGCGCGCGACGGAAGCGATGCAGGCGCGCGAAGCCCTTGGGGGTGACTCCGACCTCGCGGCGAAATCGCTCTGCGAGGTGCTTGCGGCTGACACCCGCCTCGCGCGCCAGTTCGACGATCGGCAGCGCGCCGCCGCGGGTCTCGATCGCAGCGCCCGCCCAGCGGACCAACGGGGAAGCGTCATGGCGCGGGCTGCGCCGTGCGGCGATCCAGCGTTCCACGAGGTCAAAGCGGGCGTCGCTGGTGGCGCATTGCAGCAGGCGTTCGCGCAGTGCGAGCACGCCGTCACCGAGCAGATCGGCGAGCGGGACGATGCGGTCGGCGCAGTCAGCCGCGTCCACCCGAAGCCACGGGCGCGCGCCATGGGCATGGAAAGCGACACCCAGCAGGGCGTTGCCGTGCGGTGCTTCGGTATCGATGGGCGACTGGTGGATGCCGGAGTACCAGACGTCGTCGAAGGCGATGCGCCGTGGAGGATTGCCGTCGACGATGCGGTACTGGCGCGGACCGAGATTGATGAGGAGATAGCTGCCGCTGCTCGGCAGTATCCGGTCACGCCGGTACGCCACCCACCCCTCGCCGTACCAAAGATGGGCAACGCAATCGGCCAGGTCGGCGCGCGGGCTGCACAGGTCGATGCGCCAGCAACCCAGCCCGTCGTCGTGTTGGAAGGATCGAACCCGCCCGAAGCAGCCGCCGTCCACGCTCCAGTTCCCAACGGTCGCGAAGTCGCCAGAATACGGCTTCGCAACCGGGCGTTCCACCTGGGGCCGCGTGTTGGCCCGCTTTATGTGATCGCCGTGATCAATGCCGCCCTACGCGGCCTTCTTCTTCGCCAGGTCTACCCGTACCCGGCACGAAGTCGCCGATCACGAATGGCTTGTCGATGACGATGGAAAGCGAGGCGAACAGGTCGCCGAGGATGTTCTTCATCGCCAGCGCCACGGCGATGCCGCCGATGCCTAGTCCGGCCACCAGGGCGGTGATGTCGACACGGAGGTTCGACAGCGCCAGCAGGAGCACCACCGACCACAGCGCGATTCGGCAGCACCCATTTGATGGCCGCGATCGAGATCAACGCGATCACCAGGATCACACCGGACCAGACCCACGTCAGCAGCGGGTTGCCGAGTATCTCGATGTCCAGATTCATGTCGTACCTCTTGATGGCGAAGCTGGGAACGACAGATCAGGGTAACCGATGCTTGTTGCATCCCGGCTGACCGAGGATGAAGCCGCGTCTGCGCGACGGCGCTTGCTCGATCACGCGTCTCTATCGCGCAGACAGCCACGCGGCATCTACGGGACAGCCGATCCTATCCGCGTCGCCACACCAGGGTGCGGTTGTTGGCCGGCATCGCCACGTCCTCGATCAGCGCGAAACCGGCGTCGCGGGCGAGGCCATCAACGTCTTCGAATTCGCGGATGCCGCGGAGCGGATTGGCGGCGCGCAGGCTGGCGTCGAACGCGGCGTTGCTGTGCGAGGTGAAGCGCTCGTCGTAGTTGAAAGGCCCGTAGATCGCCAGCACGGCGTCGTCGCCCAGCACCTTGTCGAGTCCCGCAAACATGCGCTGAACCTCCGGCCAGCTCATGATGTGCAAGGTGTTGGCGCTGAACGCGGCGTCATGGCGCTGCGTGGGCCACGCGTCGTTGACGTCGAGTTCGATCGGTTCCGGCGTGTTCGGGCGTGCGGCCTCATCCAGCCAGGCGCGGATGCCGGGAATGTGATCGGCAACATCAGAGCACTGCCACTCGAGATGCGTCAGCTCAGCCGCGAAATACGCCGCGTGTTGGCCGGTGCCGCTGCCAACTTCAAGCACCCGGCGGCGATCGGCGAAGTGACGCCGCAACACTGCCAGGATCGGCTCGCGATTGCGCTCGGTGGCAGGGGCGTGGGGTTTGTCGATCATCTCGGGTTCCTCTTTGCAGACCTGCCCGCCCCTGGCGCCTGTCGTGGTCTTGGCAAAAACGCGAACGGCCACCCGAGGGTGGCCGCAGCAGTCACGTCCATACGGGCTGGCTCAAGCCTCGAACTGCATCCGCATCTTCTTCATCGCATTGGCTTCGATCTGGCGGATGCGCTCGGCGCTCACGCCGTATTCGTCGGCCAGTTCCTGCAGGGTCGCCTTGGGCTCTTCAAGCCAGCGCCGCTGGATGATGTCGCGCGAACGCCGGTCAAGCTGGTCCATGCCGAGATCGAGGCGTTCCAGGTGGTAGTCGGTCTGGTCGTCGGCAATGGCGTGCGCCATCGGATCGGCATTCAGTGCCTGAAGGTAGGCGGCGGGTGCCGGGCGCACATCGTCTTCGTCGTCGTTGTTGCCCGCGTCGAAGGCGACGTCCTGACCGCTCAGCCGTGACTCCATCTCCAGAACGGTTTCCGGCGGCACGTTGAGATCCTTGGCCACCGCCTGCACCTCGTCATGGCTGAGCCAGCCGAGGCGCTTCTTGGCGCGGCGCAGGTTGAAGAACAGCTTGCGCTGCGCCTTGGTGGTGGCCACCTTGACGATGCGCCAGTTCTTCAGGATGAACTCGTGGATCTCGGCGCGGATCCAGTGCACCGCGAAACTCACCAGGCGCACGCCCTGCTCGGGATCGAAGCGCTTGACCGCCTTCATCAGGCCGATGTTGCCTTCCTGGATCAGGTCCGCCAGCGGCAGGCCGTAGCCGTTGTAGCCGCGCGCGACATGCACCACGAAGCGCAGGTGCGACATCACCAGTGCGCGCGCGGCGTCGAGGTCCTCGTCGTCGCGAAAGCGGTGGGCCAGCGCCTGTTCGTCCTCGACCGCCAGTACCGGAATGCGGTTGACCGCGCCGATATAGGCGTCGATGGAGCCGAGCGCGCTGGGGATGGGCAGATTGTGGGCCACCAGGGCCTGAGTCTTGGTCGTGTTCATGATGTTCATTTTAGCACTCGTTCACATAGAGTGCTAATTGCTGCGGAAGTTCCACCGGCACGGCCCCGCCAAGGCGTTCAGACGCGGCTGGCAGCAACCGGAAGCTGGTCCAGCCGCGGATATTCGCCACGCCGGAACAGCGTCGGGTCAGCCAGGAAGTTGCGCAGCATGGCGGTGGCGTCCAGGCCCCAGAACAGCTCGCCGTCCGCGACCGCTGTCGGAACCCCGAAAACGCCGGCATCCAGCGCCGCTTCGCCGTGCTGGCGGAGCGAGGACTTGACCTCGGGGTCGGCGGTGGCGGCAGACGGATCGTCGATGCCGAGGCGCGCGGCAAGCGGCGCCAGCTTGTCGACGCTGTCGGCCGCACGGCCCTCGGTCCAGATCCAGTTGAAGATGGCGTCGATCGCGGCCACCGTGGTGCCGGAGGCCAGACACAGCCTGAGCGCGGCCAGCGGGTTGAAGGGGTGTGCCGGCGGAAAGCGCAGCGGCCGCCCCAGTTCGGCGGCCCGATGCTGGATGAAGCGATAGCTGAAGCGCCGCTTCGCCGGAATCTCCGCCGGGCCCTTCTGCCCCACCTGACCGAGTACGGCCGCCAGCAGGATCGGTCGCGGCACCAGCTCGTGCGGACCGGCAAGCTCCCGGACGGACGGCCACTGCAGGTAGGCGAACGGGCTGATGAAGTCGAAGTACCAGTCGATGCGCATGAAAGAACTCCCCAGGCGTGTCGGCAGGTGCATTCCACCTGCCATTCAGCATGCATGCAAGGTACCCTCGTACCCTATGGGAACGCCACCGAGGGGAAAATCATGCGCACTACGCTGCTCATTCTGGGTCTGGTGATCGTCGCCGTGGGCATTGCCGGCTTTGCCGGTCTGATCGAGTTCCGCCAGATGAAGGAAGTGATCGAGATCGGCGAATTCGCCGCATCCGTGGAGCAGAAGGAACGGCCGCCGCTGTGGCTGAACGCCACGCTGGTCGGCGTGGGCGCGCTGCTGGCGGGCTTCGGGCTGGCCAAGCGGCGCTGAGTGTGACAGCAAACTTTGCGATGTCGGCTAGCCGGCATCGCAGCCGACGTAGCTGAGTGGGGCGTTCCAAGCCAGCCGTTACAATTGACGGCATGGATGTCTCCCACCTGCTCGACGGCCTGAACAGCGCACAGCGCGAGGCTGTCACCGCCGCGCCCGGTCACACCCTGGTCCTTGCTGGCGCCGGTTCCGGCAAGACCCGCGTGCTGGTGCACCGCATCGCCTGGCTGCTCGAAGTCGAGCATGCATCGCCGTGGTCGGTGCTGGCGGTGACATTCACCAACAAGGCCGCCGGCGAGATGCGCGCGCGCTGCCAGGCGCTGTTGCGCTGCGACAGTCGCGGGCTATGGGTCGGCACCTTCCACGGCATCTGCCATCGCCTGCTGCGCCAGCATTGGCGCGAGGCCGGTCTGACGGAAACTTTCCAGATCCTCGACGCCGACGATCAGGTGCGCATGCTGAAACGCATCATCGTCGGCATGGGCCTGGACGAGTCGCGGCATCCTCCGCGGCAAGCAGCCTGGTTCATCAACGCGCACAAGGACGAGGGACGACGCCCCGACAGCATCGAGACACTGCACAATCCGGCGCTGGCGACCCTGGTCGATGTGTACCGGGCCTACGAGGCGCAGTGCCGTCGCTCCGGGCTGGTCGACTTCGCCGAGCTGCTGCTGCGCGTGCACGAGACCTTGCTCAAGGACGAGGCGCTGCTCAAGCACTACCGCGAGCGTTTTCGCCATCTGCTGGTCGACGAGTTCCAGGACACCAACTCGATCCAGTACGCCTTCGTGCGCCTGCTGGCAGGCAGCAGCGGGCAGGTGTTCGTGGTCGGCGACGACGACCAGGCCATTTACGGCTGGCGCGGCGCCAAGGTGGAGAACGTGCAGCATTTCCTGCGCGATTTCCCGGGCGCGCGCACCCTCAAGCTGGAGCAGAACTACCGCTCCAGCGGCACCATTCTCAAGGCCGCCAATGCGGTGATCGCGCGCAATCCCGAACGCCTTGGCAAGGAGCTGTGGACGGCGGGCGAGGATGGCCAACCGATCCGCCTGTACGCCGCCTACAACGAACAGGACGAGGCGCGCTTCGTCATCGAGCAGATCAAGGCGGCGCTTGAAGCGGGCGAAGCGGCTGCACACAACGCCGTGCTGTACCGCTCCAACGCGCAGTCGCGGCTGTTCGAGGAAGCGCTGATGGAGCGGCGCATACCGTTTCGCGTCTATGGCGGCATGCGCTTCTTCGAGCGAGCCGAGATCAAAGACGCCATGGCCTATCTGCGTCTGGTCGGCAACCGCGGCGACGATGCAGCCTTCGAGCGTGCGGTGAACACCCCGACCCGCGGCATCGGCGACCGCACCCTCGACGTGCTGCGTCAGCGCGCGCGGCGCGACGCGCTGACGCTTTGGGAAGCAGCGCTGGCGGATCTGGCCGGGGGCGATCTTGCGGCGCGCGCCAAGACCGCGCTGCGCGGTTTCATTTCGCTGATCGCCGATCTCGCCGCCAGCTGTGCCGACCTCGAGCTGGACGCCAAGGTGGAGAAGATGCTCGAACTCTCCGCTCTGCGCGAACACCATGAGAAGGACAGAACGGGCCAGGGCGAATCGCGGGTGGAAAACCTCGATGAACTGGTCAATGTCGCCTCGCGCTTCACCCCGGACGCCGACGACATGACCGCGGGCCTGGATGAGCTGGGCGCCTTCCTGAGCCACGCCGCGCTGGAAGCCGGTGAGGGGCAGGCCGAATCCTGGGAAGACTGCGTGCAGCTGATGACCCTGCACTCGGCCAAGGGACTGGAGTTTCCGCGCGTGTTTCTGGTCGGACTGGAGGACGGCCTGTTCCCGAGCCATCGTTCGCTCGACGATGCCGAGCGGCTCGAAGAGGAGCGTCGTCTCGCCTATGTCGGCATCACACGCGCCGAGCGCGAGCTGGTGCTGTGCTACGCCGAGTCGCGCCGTCTGCATGGCCAGGAAAGCTACAACCGCCCCTCGCGCTTCCTCGACGAAATTCCGCCTGAACTGCTCCACGAGGTGCGCCCGCGCGTCAAGGTCGAGCGCCCACGCATGGCCGGGCGCTTCGCCGAGTACGAATTGCCCGGCATCCAGCTCGGCCAGCGCGTGAATCACGCGAAGTTCGGCGACGGCGTCGTGGTCAGCGCCGAAGGCGCCGGAGCGCACGCACGGGTGCAGGTGAACTTCGAGGGCGAGGGACCGAAGTGGCTGGTGCTGGCGTATGCGAATCTGACGGCGGTGTGAGGTATGGAAGGGCCTGGGGCC
>CAZGKE010000035.1:12781-26192 GCA_964526035.1 uncultured Gammaproteobacteria bacterium
CTTCCTCAACGTGACGGCGTGCTGTTCGCGAACAGGAAGACTTCGACGGTTCACGCTTGCCGCCTCCAAGCCCCAAGCCCTAAGTCCTAAGCCCTAAGCCCTGGATCTCAATCCGCCTGCAGCGCCCGCACCGGATCCAGTCGCGAGGCCTGCATCGCCGGATAGACGCCGAACGCTACGGCGATCGCCACGCAGACAGTGACCGCCAGCGCGATGGCGATCGGCGACCAGGCCACCGCCCACCCGGCAAAGGCGCCGATGATCATCGCCAGCACGATGCCGAAGACGATGCCGAGCAGGGCGCCGATCATGGCGATGGTGGTGGTCTCGGTGAGGAACTGCTGGACGATGTCGCGGCGACGTGCGCCGACCGCGCGCAGCAGACCGATCTCGGCGCGGCGCTCCATCACCGTCGCCAACATGATGTTCATGATGCCGATGCCGCCGACCAGCAGGCTGATGCCGGCGACGCAGGCCAGCACGATGGTGAAGATGCGCTGGGTCTGCTGGTGCTGCGCGAGCAGACGCGCGGGCACGGTGATTTCGAAGTCGTTTTCACCACCGTGGCGGCGCAGCAGCAGCTGCTGCATGGGCTCGGCCGCGGCGCTCACGTCGGCACCGCTGCCCATGCGCAGACGAAATGCGTCGAGTTCGCTGGCCATGGGCGGGTGGGCGAAGCGCCGCTGCGCCGTCGAAAGCGGGACGAAAATCTGGTTGGCTTCGCCACCCAGTCGTTGCCCCTGGAACTCGCCGCGCGCGAGCTGGCGATCTTCCAGTACGCCCACCACGGCCAGCCAGGCATGATTCACCTTGACCCGACCCTGCAGGGTCTGGCCATTCGGAAACAGCGCCCGCGCTGCCTCCGAACCAAGCACGGCCACCTGCGCCTGCGCCAGATCGTCTTCGGTCGTCAGCAGTCTGCCTTCGCGTACGCGCATGCTGGCCAGCTCGAAGTGGCTTGGCGTCACGCCCATGACGCGTGCATCGGAATCTCCGGATGGGCTGAACAGTTCCCACACGCGAACTTCCTTGGTGGCGCTCCAGCCATCGGCCATGGGCAGGGTATCGAGGCTGGCCTCGACATCGCGCAGGCTGAGACCCATGGAACGCTCGCGCAGGTCGCGCAGTGCTTCGGTCTCGGTGGCGCGCTCGCTCACCAGCAGGTTGCGCAGACCCATGCCTTCGATCAGGGTCAAGGCCTCGCGGCGCCCACCTTCGCCCACGGCCAGCATGGCGATCACGGCGCCGACGCCGAAGATCATGCCGAGCAGCGTGAGGAAGGTGCGCAGGCGGTGCACCCACAGTTGATCCAGCGCCTGCTTCAGAAAATCAGTGCTTTTCATGCGCCGTTCTCCGCGCCGGGGCGCGCCAGGGCCACGCGATCGCCTGGTTCAAGTCCGTCGATGATCTCCACCCGCGTGGTGCTGCGTGCGCCGATGCTGACTGCCCTACGTTCCAGGCTGCGGCCGTTGAGCACCTGCACCCAGCGGCCGTCGTCGTCTTCCAGCAGAGCCTGCACGGGGACGGTGAGCGTCGCCGCCTTCTCGGCGGTGACCACCTCGGCGGCGACGCGATTGCCGACTCGCATGAAGCGTTCGTCGACCTCGTCGAGGGTGACGGTGAGACCAAAGTACTTCACCGGACTCTGGCGATCGCGTGTGCTGGCCACGGTATCGACGCTGCTGACGCGGCCGCTGAGCACCCGCTGCGGCAGGGCGTCGAGACGCAGCTCGACGCGCTGGTCGACGGCCAGTCCGGAGGCCTCCGATTCGGGTACCCAGAGGCGTGCCTCGATCGCCCCTGGCTTCGGAATGCGCGCCACGGCCAGTCCCGGAAACACTACCTGGCCGGGTTCGGTGAGTTCGCCCCACCAGTTGCGCTCGCGCATCACCATGCCGGCGCTCGGCGCGCGCACTTCGAGCTGTTCCAGCGCCGCCGTCTGCATCGCGTGGCGCTGGGCGTGGCCCTGACGCTGCGCGGAAAGCAGACCCAACTCGGCGGCCGCCCGCTCGGAGTGGTTGTCCTCGCGCCAGCGGTAGAAGATGTCCTGCGCTTCGAGGAAACCAAGGTCGGCCAGGGCGTCGATGATCTCGTTGCGCGAATACAGACGCTCGTCGGCTACCGGGAAACGTTCCGACAGCTCGCGCTCAAGCTGCACTTCGCGCGATCCGGTGGCGATCTGGGTGAGTTCGCTGTCGAGCTCCAGCGACTTGCTGTCGCGGCGCAGGTCGAGGCGCGACATTTCCACCGCGGCTTTTTCCTGCTCGCGCAGGTAGGTGTCGCCGTCGAAGCGGGCCACCACGTCGCCGGCCTCTACCTCGGTGGCATCGGCGATCACCCAGGCCAGCGTCATCGGCATCTGCACGCTGGGCGGCAGGGTGATGGGCTGACTCTCGGCCGCCACCAGCTGCCCTTCGGCGCGCACGCGCACCACGAAGTCGGCTTCCGACACGGTAAAGGCAATCGTCTCCGGCGCCGCGCTGCCGCCGCAGCCGGCGAGTGCCAGCAGCAGCATCGGCAGCGCGCGGCGGCATAGCGATGCCGCCCTACGAGCCTTGTGACCCCTGCTTCCCGCTCCCTGCTCACCGTTCATCGCATCCATACCCGATCTCCCGCTTCCAGTCCCTGCTCGACCACGAATTCCTCGCCCACCCGTGCGCCGAGGCGCACCGCACGACGCTGTTCGCCGAGTGCGCCGCGCACGCGCACGTGCGGGCCGTCGGGGGCGATCTCCACGGCGCGCACCGGGACGCGCAGTGCGCCGCTCAGGGTGGCGGTCACCACCTCGGCCTTGAGCGACATGCCCGGCCGCATGAATTCGGGATCGGGATCGGCTATGGCAATTTCGGCGTCGACCACCATCGCGGCGGTCTCCCGCGAGCGTTGCCGCAGCGCCGGGTTGATGCGCACCACTTCGCCCACGAACACGCGGTCGGGGTTGGCATCGAGGTGCACGCGCGCCGGCTGACCGACACGCAGTTGACCGGCCAGTCGCTCGGCCACCTGCACCTTCGCGACCATCTGCGAGAGATCGGGAATCTCGCCAACGGTCTGTCCGGCCCAGACGCGACTGTTCTGGGTGAAGCGTTCGCCGTTCCAGTCGCTGTGCACGATCATCACGCCGTCGCGCGGGGCGCGCAGGTTCATGCGCTCCATTTCGTTGCGGATGCGCGCGGCATCGAGTTCGAGGCGCTCGACCTCGGACTCCAGAGCCGCCTCGGCATTGACGTTGACGGCCACCGTCAGCGCAACTTTCTCCGCTTGACGGCTGTCGCGGTAGGCGGTGAGGCCGCGGTCGATCACCAGCTTGCTGTATTCGATGCCGGCAATCAGCTCCTCGGGCTGCTCCGCCTTGCGCAGGGCGCGCTCGGCTTCCATGACCCGCTGCGCGGTTTCCAGGGTGCGCTCCTCGCCAGTCTGCGCGCTCTGCTGACGGCGTTGCGCCAGCTGCTGGCGCTTCTCGTTGAGCTGCGCTTCGGCGGTCTGCAGCTGATCGCGCAGCTGCGATGCATCGAAGCTGACCACCGGCATCCCGGCGCGCACCTCGGTGCCCTCCGCGACCAGGCGGGAAATCGTGTAGTTCCAGATGTTGGACACCGGCGGCGGCGACAGGCGCGCCGTATTGGCCGATTCCAGGCTGCCGGTCACGCGCACCGTCACCGGAACGTCGCCGTGCGTGGTATCGACCCAGCGACCGTCGTCGCCACTGCAGGCGGCCAGCGCCAGCGTCGCCACGGCGATCAGTAGAAGGCGTCTCACTGTGAGCCTCCCAGCACCAGCGGTGCGCCTTCATCGATGATCTCCACGCGCGCACTCATGCCCGGCATCAGGTCGGCGTGGTCGCCCTCGATCAATACCAGCGCGTCGAAGTACACGGCTTTGCCCCACAGCGGCTTGCTGATCCCCTGGCCGGAGAGCTGCTGGATGCGCCCGCTGATCTCCCGCGACGGCACCGCGTCGAGCACCACGCTGACGCGGGCGCCGATCGGCACCTTGTAGAGGTCGGCTTCGTGCACCCAGGCGCGAACCACCAGACTGTTGCGTCCGGAGACGATGGCGACCACATCACCCGGCTGGGCGTTGTCGCCGGGGAAGACCTTGCTGACGTTGCCGCGCATCCGGGTGGTGCCGTACTGCACGATGCCGTCGCGGTCGGCGTGGGCGGTCATGCCTTCCAGCTGCCCCTGCAGGTAGGCCATCTCCGCATCCAGACGACGCTCGTCGAGGTTCGCTTCGGCGCGCGCCGTCTGCAGCGACGCCTGCTGCGTGGCGAGCTGTTCACGCGCCTGCGCCAGCGCGCCGCGCGCCTTCTCCGCCTCGAGCTGGAAGCGCTCCCAGTTGAGCTTGGGGAGGAAGTCGGCAGGAATGCCGGCGTCCAGTTCGGCCTTGCGCAGATTTGCCTCCGCCTCTGCTACCGCGATCTCGGCTTCGAGCACGCGCAGGCCTGCTTCGTCGACGCCCTGTCGGTGGCCCTGCATCACCTGTCGCTCCTCGGCCTCCTTCTGCTCGATGCGGTTGAGCAGGTCGGCAGGCTCGAAACGCACTACCAGATCGCCGGCCGCGATCGGCTCGCCTTCCGGCGCCATCCATTGCACCTGCACGCGCCAGCTGTCGACGCGGGGCGCGACCACGCGCTGGGCCTCGGCGTCTTCGATGCTGCCGGTCAGCAGTACCGGCGCGTCGGCGCATGCGATTGCCGGCATCAACAGCAGGCCCAGCCACCACCTCTCAATGCGCATTGCGGCGATCCTCCAGGATCTGGCCGTCGCGCATCACCACCACGCGCCGCGCGTGCGCGGCGATTTCGTCCTCATGGGTCACCATGAGGATGGTCTGGCCTTCGGCATTGAGTTCGGCGAACAGCTGCATGATCTCTGCAGAGGTGCGCGAATCGAGATTGCCGGTGGGCTCGTCGGCGAGGATCACCCGCGGCTGGTTGATCAAGGCGCGGGCGATGGCCACGCGCTGGCGCTGGCCGCCGGAGAGCTGGTTGGGTCGGTGATTGAGGCGGTCGCCGAGACCCAGTCGGCGCAGCAGCTCGCGCGCCCGTGCCTCGGTGTCTGCGTTGGCGCCGCCGGCATAGCGTGCCGGAAGCATCACGTTCTCGAGCGCCGTCAGCCTTGGCAGCAGGTGAAAGCTCTGGAACACGAAACCGATATGTCGGCCGCGCAGTGCCGACAGGGCGTCGTCTTCGAGCGTCGCCACCTCGTCCTCGCCGAGGCGGTAGCCGCCGCTGGTGGGCGTGTCGAGGCAGCCCAGCACGTTGAGCAGGGTCGACTTGCCGGAGCCGGACGGGCCCATCACCGCCACATAGTCGCCGGGATCGACGTCGAGGTCGACGCCATCCAGGGCATGCACGGTCTCGTCGCCGAGCTGATAGGTCTTGCGCAGTTCGCGGGTCTGGATCATGGGGTCACGTCAATGGACAAGCGGGGCACCCCAGCGCAGACCACAGCGGCCCATGCCGAGTTCACGCCGGTGAAGATGGCGCAACCAGCGTCGGAGGAAGGTGAGGGCGGACCGGTTGAAAACCAAGCGGGTCCGAGCAGAGCGGACCCGCCTTTGGAAAGTGCCTATCCGCGCCGCGCCGGCCGGAACGGAGCCAGCACGTTCACCAGATTGGACAGGTTGGGGCGGATGGCGTCGACGGCCTGCTGCTCGGCGTTCAAGGTGGTGAAGTCCACCTTTTGCCGCCAGCCGGCGCCAAGCGCGCGGTTCTCCACCACGGAGTAGGCACGCAGCTGGAGGTTGGCGCTGTACAAGGTGGACGCCTGGCCGTAGTAGGTGAGCACCTGCGAGCCCAGCGGTTCGGCGCGCACCAGCACCAGCAGCTCGGCGTCGCGATGGATCCGCCGCATCAGGGCGGCCAGGTCGATGTTGTCGTCGCTGCGGATTCCGGAGAGACCGGGAATGAGATCGACCTCGACGAGGTCGAAGCCCTGGTCGGCGAGCAGTTCGGCCACACGCTGCTCGGCCGGCTGGGTGAGGATGGCGTCGCCGACGCCGAGCACGATCACGCGAGGGATCGCCGGACGCGGCGGCGGTGCGGGTTCGATGCGTGCAGGCTTGGGTGTCGGCTCGACGCGCGCCACTTGCGGCGCGTCCTCCACCGCCTTGGCAAGATCCGCGTCGCTGGGTTCGGAGGCCAGCGTCGCGCTCGTCGCCGAGTCGCTGTCGCCCGCCGAAGCCGGCTCATCGTACTCATAGACCGGGTCGGCGGCGTCGTTGCCCGTGCTTGCGTCGGCATCGTCATCGTCGGCCAGCGCGGCCAATGCGGAACCGAACAGTGATGGGCCCGAGGCGGAACTGTCCGCAGCATCGCTGGCGGGCGGCGGCTCCAGGGTCATCGGAGCTTCGACCGGTCGCGCGTCACCCATCGCCGCGCCGTTCCCCGGCGTGTCGGAGCCGTATGACGCAGTAGAGGCGGTACTGGTTTCGTAGATGGACGCAGGCGACTCGTCTCCCGCAGTCCGGGTCACGCCCGGCAGTTCGAACGGCAGGTAGTCGCGCAGCGCCCACGCGCCGCCGCCGAGCAGAAGCAGAACGACCGCGGCGATTGCCATCGGCAGCGCTGGCGACGACCGCTTCGTCTGCGCCGCAGGGCGCGCGGCACTAAGGCCAGTAGGGATGTCCTCGATCGGCGCAGCGATCGGCGCGGCCACCGACGGCGGCTGCGCGGCGCGCAGCGACGGTGGCGTCGGCTGCCCGACGACGGTGGCGGCCGGTGTCGCCTGGCGCTGCGTACGTACCGTGTAGTTGCCGGTCTTGGCCGCAAGCAGGGGGTGCGCGGCGAGGTCGGCAGCGAGCGCGTGGCAGTCCTGGTAGCGGTCCTCAGGCTCCTTGGCGATCATCTTCTTGACGATCGCGGAGATCTGGTCGTCGACCGCATCGCACAGCTCGCGAACGTCGGGAACCTCGGCACGGACGACTTCCAGCATCAGGCCGAGCGGGCTCTCGTCGGTAAAAGGTGTGCGTCCGGTCAGCATCTCGAACAGCACGATGCCGAGGCTGAAGATGTCCGAGCGCTGGTCGACCGGCTTGCCCAGACATACTTCGGGCGACAGGTAGCCCGGAGTACCCACGAACTCTCCGGTGCTGGTCAGCTTCTGCGAGATGTCCTTGGCCGACAGCGCGATGCCGAAATCGGCGATCTTCACCGAGCCGCGCTGGTTGATCATCAGGTTGCCGGGCTTGATATCGCGGTGGATCACCCCGCGGTCATGCGCGGTGGACAGCCCCATGGCGGTCTGATGGACGATGCTGAGCGCCTGGTCGGGCGCCAGCCGACCCTCGCGCTTGAGCATGCCCGACAGCGACTCGCCCTCGACGTATTCCATGGAGAAGAACGGCTGGCCGTCTTCCTTGCCGATGGTGTAGACCTGAATGATGTGCGGGTCGTTGAGCGAGGCCATGGAGCGCGCCTCACGCAGGAAGCGTTCGACCACGGTGGCGTCGTGCGAGAGCGACTCCGCCATCACCTTGATTGCGACGTGGCGGTTCAACTCCGGCTCGAAGGCCTTGTATACCGCACCCATGCCACCGCGCCCCAGCTCGGCGACGACCTGGTAATGGCCGAATTTCTCTCTCATGGCTGCGCGCCTCGTTCGCAATCTGATACCGAGTGTTACGCAGTGTAGCACCGGGTTGGGACAACCCCCGCACAGCCGGATTTCGACGCCGTTCAGGTTCGCGGGCGGGTTTGGCGCCTGCTCTCGGGTACCCTATCGGGCCCGCGCTACGACGGGCGTCCCGGGGGGGGCACCATGCAACGCAGAAACCTCATCATTGGCGGCGCCGCCGCGGCGTTGGCCGCGGCCTGCGCCCGCCAGGACCAGGGCACCGCGATCGCGGCACCGGGTGAACGCTTCCAGTGGAAGATGGTCACCTCGTGGCCGGCCAATTTTCCAGGCCTCGGCACCGGCGCCGCGCAGCTGGCGCAGATGATTACCGCAGCCAGCGGCGGGCGGCTGACGGTGCGCCTGTACGCCGCCGGCGAGCTGGTGCCGGCGTTCGAGGTGTTCGATGCGGTGTCGCGCGGCACGGCGGAAATGGGCCACAGCGCCGCCTATTACTGGAAGGGGAAGTCCGAGGCGGCACCGTACTTCTGCGCCGTTCCGTTCGGATTCAATGCGCAGGAGATGAATGCCTGGCTGTACCACGGCGGCGGACTCGACCTGTGGCGCGAGGCCTACGCGCCATTCGGTCTGCGTCCGTACCCGGCCGGCAACACCGGGGTGCAGATGGCCGGCTGGTTCAAGCGCGAGATCAACTCCGTGGCCGACCTGCGCGGGCTGAAGATGCGCATTCCCGGGCTTGGTGGCGACGTGATCGGCAAACTTGGCGTCACCACGGTCAGCTTGCCGGGTGCCGAGATCTTCACCGCATTGCAGTCCGGCGCCATCGACGCCTGTGAATGGGTCGGTCCATACAACGACCTTGCCTTCGGCCTGCACCGGGCGGCGAAGTTCTACTACTACCCGGGCTGGCAGGAGCCGGGACCGACGCTGGAATGCATGGTCAACCAGCGCGCCTTCAACGCCCTGCCGGAAGACCTGCAGGCACTGGTCGAGACCTGCTGCGCCGCAGTCAACGACCTGATGCTCGCCCATTACACGGCCCAGAACCAGCGCGCCCTGAAGACCCTGGTCGAAGAGCACGGCGTTGAATTGAGGCGTCTGCCGGACGAGGTGCTGGACGCGTTGAAGGCTGCCTCCGAAGAGGTGCTGGAGGCCTCTGCGGGCCGCGATCCGCTGGCACGCCGCATCCGCGACTCGGTGCGCGCGTTTGCCGTCGAGGTTGCCGAGTGGCATGCGGTATCCGAGGACGCAATGTACCGTCTGCGCGGTTGACCAAGGCGACGCCCGTCGCCGCTTCGTTGCCGCTTGTACCGAAGAAGTTGCCCTGCAGGTAGCGGGGCGGCATGCTCTGCGCCCTGCGGGGGGAATCGCAGACCGGGGACAGGCCAATGATTGTGAAAGCATCAGGGACGGCGCCATCGCAGCGCCGCGGCGGGAATTCTGCGTGGCGGTTGGCAAGTGCCGGGTTGTGCCTGGCCCTGTGGACGGTCGCTGGCTGGGCGCAGGTGCCGCCCTCGGTGTCCGGGTTTCCGACCCATCACAGCTGCACCCCTGGCCAACTGCTCTACCGTCAGGTCGGCCTCGACCGCGTCACCATGATCGTCCACCACAACGGACGCATCTACAGCGACAACGTCGCCGGGTCGGCCCGCCGCGAGTGGACCTTCTCCAACCTTTCCGATCCGGCCAGCTTCGGCTTCGTGCCGATTCCGGGTTCGCCGCCCTTTACCGACCACGGCACGCACGGCTACACCAAGGCCGGCGACTACATGGGCGGCCTCTATGGCCTCTACTACCGGCGCACCGCGCCCGGTGTGAACAACAACGGCGAGCAGAACCCGGTGCCGGAACGCTTCTGGCAGATGCAGCCGGAGCCGGCCGACGCCGGCCTGCAGCGCATCTACTGGCCGTGGGCGGCGCCGTTCAACTGGATCCAGTACGGCCCGAACTCCGGACGCGCGCGTCTGTGGCGCGCCGACCAGCTGCTGGCCGAATGGGAGCCGCTGGCCGACCACGGCGTGGCTGGCAATTCGATCCTGCTCGGCAACCTGCTGTTCATCACCTCCGACGCCTCGATGCTCGGCGTGCTGGCCTATGACATCGGCCCGACCTTCAACGATCCGCCGGAGCCGCCGGCGCTGCTGGACAAGTTCACCGGCCCCGTGGGCGGGTACATCGGCGCGGTGTGGGAAAACTACCTGGTGCTCGCCGGCGGCGACGACCGCGACATCCTGTTCGTGATCGACTACAGCGACCCCACCGATCTCAGACTGGTGGCGACGCTCGATCTTGCCGGCACGGCTGCGCTGAACGCGGGCAGCAACGTGCCCTACGTGCAGACCCAGGATGAGTTCGTCTTCACCCGTCGCCACAAGATCAACATGGAAACGCTGACCCCGGTGCTCGAACTCGACGAGGTCGGCAACAACCGGCCGCCCGGCAGCGTCGCCGGCCAGCTCGACGTCAGCCAGTTCACCCTGCCGCTCGGCAATCTGCTGATCTCGGGCTCCTACAGCGCCGACGGCCGCGACGGGGTCGGCGTCTGGTGCCACCAGGCCGCGCCCGACACGCGCGCGCCCTATGTCGGCTACCACGTGCCGCGGCCGGGGCAGACCGGCTTTCCGCTTGGCGCGCCGGTGAGCCTGGTGATTGCCGAGTCGCTGGAGTCCTACACCATCGTCAACGGCGAAAGCATCATCCTGCGCCCGGTTGGCGGTGCGCCGGTCGACGCCTGGACCTCGTTTTCCTACGACGGCATTCTGACACTGACGCCGCATGACTACCTCGACCCGGACACCACCTACGAGGTGCTGATCCCGGCCGGCGGCATCCAGGACGCCGCCGGCAACGGCATCGAAGGCTACAGCTTCACGTTTTCCACCGGCGATGCCGTAGGCGGCGGCAATGGCGCACCGGAGATTGCCAGCTTCAGCGCCTCGGCGGCGCCGGCCGTACCCGGCCAGAGCATCACCTTCAGCGCGGTGGCCAGCGATCCGGAAAACGACCCGCTGCAGTACCGCTTCAGCTTCGGCGACGGCACGCCCACCACCGCCTGGGACAGCGTCACCTCGGTCAACCACAGCTTCGCCGCCAGCGGCCACTACCCGGTCAAGGTGCAGGTGCGCGACGTCAAACCCGACGGCAGTCATTCGGTGGTGACGCGCACCCTGACGCTTTCGGTGGCGCCAATTCCGACCGGGCCGCTGCCTACGCATTCTTCGCAGCTCGCCCTGCACGAGCCCAGCCGTCGGCTGTGGTCGGTGGACCCGGACAACGGTCTGCTGGTGCGCATCAATGCCGACAGCCGGGCGGTCGAGCAGCAGATCAACCTGGCGGCACTGCTCGGTGTATCGGGTGCGGTGACGCCGACCGGCGTCGCGGTGACGCCGGCCGGCGAGGTCTGGGTCGCCCTGCGCGACGCCGACCGCATCGCCGTGCTTTCCGCGGCCGGCAGCCTGCTGGCCAGCATCGACACCGGCTACGGCAGCGCGCCGCAGGCGCTCGCGGTCAGCCGCGACGGCAGCCGCGTGTTCGCCACCCTGCACGCGCGCGGCACAGGCGACCGCAGCAACGGCCAACTGCTGCGCTTCGACGCCTCGACCCGCGCCGAGACCGGACGTCGGGAACTCGGACCCTCGGCGCGTGCGATCGCCATCAGCGGCGATGGCAACCGCGTGTTTGTCTCACGCTTCATCTCGCGCGAGCACTTCGGCGAGGTCTGGGAGGTGAACGGCAACAGCATGGCGCTGGTGCGCACCATTGACCTGTGGCGCGATCGCGGCATCTGCGGCCCCGACAGCGGTGGTTCCGACGGCCCAGGCGTGCCCAACTACATCGCCAGCCTGGTGCTCAGTCCGCAGCAGGACTGGCTGTGGTACGGCGCGGTCAAGGCCGACACCCACCGCGGCGCCTTCTTCCAGCAGGACTACGACTTCAACCTGCCGTTCACCCCCGACTCCACGGTGCGCTCGACCTTCGGCCGCATCGACCTCAATCACCCGCAGGGCCCGCAGGAACCGGGCCGCGGCAACTGCGGAAACAACCGCGCCCGCATCGACATCGACAACGCCGACTCGCCTTCGGCGCTGGCTTTCTCGCCGCGCGGCAACTACATGTTCGTGGCGCTGCAGGGCAACGACACCGTGGCCGCCTTCGACGATCTGGCGATCCGTGCCGGTGGCGGCCGTTCCTCAGCCTGGCGTGTGCCAGTGGGCGAGGCGCCGCAGGCGCTGCTCTACGACGAGACCACCGGCACCCTGTGGAGCGGCAACCTGATGGGACGCAGTCTCACCGCCACAGCCATGGCCGACTTCGTCGCCGTCGGCAGCCGCGAGCTGGATACCCAGACCATCGCCGCGGCCAGCGGCGAGGTGCTGCCGCCCGGCGTGCTGCTCGGCAAGCGCCTCTTTTACTTTGCCGGCAATGCCCCCGATGGCCAGAACGCGATGAGCTTCGAGGGCTACATCTCCTGCGCCAGCTGCCACATCGACGGTGCGCACGATGGGCGCACCTGGGATTTCACCCAGCGAGGCGAAGGCTTCCGCAACACCACCGACCTGCGCGGGCGTTCCGGCATGCTGCACGGCAACGTGCACTGGAGCGCGAATTTCGACGAGATCGAGGACTTCATCCTCGACATCGTCAACGAGTTCGGCGGCCGCGGCTTCCTGCCCGAAGGCCAGAGCCCGAATCCGCCGCTGGGTGCACCCAACGGCGGCCGCAGCGCCGAACTCGATGCGCTGGGCGACTATGTGACCTCGCTGGCCGAGGACCGGCTGCCGCGCAGTCCGTTCCGCCAGGCCAACGGCGCCATGACCGCCGAAGCGGTGGCGGGCGCCGCGGTCTTTGCTGCACGCGGCTGCGCGTCCTGTCACCGTCCGGGCAGCGACTACACCGACAGCACCCTGGGCGCGGCCACGCTGCACGATGTCGGCACCCTGCGCGACAGCTCGGGCGACCGTCTCGGCGCCACCCTGACCGGCATCGACACGCCGACCCTGCTCGGCATCTGGGACAGCGCGCCTTACTTCCACGACGGTTCGGCGGAGACCCTGGATGATGTGTTCAGGGTGGCCGGCGGGCGCATGTACGAAGCCGAGGATGGCGCGCTCGCCGGCGGCGCCGAGATGCCGGGCTTCCCGCAGTTCAACGAGGACTCGAGCATGCACGGCCACATGGTCAGCCTGCCCGACGACGGCGCACGGGTGACCTTCAACGCCGTCGACGGCGGCGCCGGCGGCAACGGCGCGGTGGAGCTTCGCTACATGCCGGCCAGCCCCGGCGTGGTGCGGCTCACGGTGAATGGCAGCCATGTCGAGAACCGCACGGTGCCCGGCCAGCGCACGCAGTTCGAATGGACCCGCGTGCGCTTCGACAACGTTCCGCTGATCGCCGGCCCCAACAACACCATCGAAGTGCGCCGCGTCAGCACCACCAGCTGGCAAAGCCCCGGACTCGACAACATCACCGTCAGCACCGCCCAGGATCTGGTTCGCGCCTTGCCCCATCGCACCGCGCTCGGCGCCAGTCCCACCGACTTCCAGGCCCTGCTCGCCTACCTGCGCAGCCTCGACGGCAGCAACGCCTCGGGCAGCATCTTCAGCGACGGGTTCGAGGAGTAGGGAACCTCCGAACAAGTCCGCGCACGTCGCGTTGCCCCTGTGCGTGCGCGCAGCAAGGCGGACGCCGCAGCGCATGGTGGTTCCATGGGCAAGGCGTCCAACGCGGCTGCGGGTGCGCACAGGGACAACCCTTCGGGCCGGGTCTGCAGGGCCGTCCCGCGGCGTTGCGCATCTTGACCATGGAACCACCATGGCCTGCGATGCGCGCCTGGC
>CAZGKE010000036.1:0-4957 GCA_964526035.1 uncultured Gammaproteobacteria bacterium
TCAGTCGGCAATCGCCGCCGCCCCGGAATCACCCGGCATTGTCAGCAACAGCGCGCGAGTCAGCGCAGCGGAGAATGATCCCGAGCCAGACCACAACGCCGACAGCGCGAATGGCGAGGTGGTGGCGGCTACGCCCGACGACATCTTCGCTGACGGCTTCGATGTGCTCACTGCGTCGCCCTGATCCAGCGTTTCGGCCGCGCGAAAACTGCAAACCTGTTCTTCGGACGAGGTCGTTCACCCGGGTGCATCGCGCAACCGTCGCCCTACTTGTCCACACGCGCTTTTCGAACCCCCGAAACAACGAAGCCAGCGACGACAGGTCGCTGGCTTCGTTGAGTGAAAAATGGCGCGCCCGGAAGGATTCGAACCTCCGACCACCAAGTTCGTAGCCTGGTACTCTATCCAACTGAGCTACGGGCGCGCACAGAAGCGAAATTGTGACCTGCGCATGGCAGTCAGTCAATCCCTTGACGCTGCGCAAGAATCCTGTAGTGACCCGCCGGTGTGCACCGGTGTCGGCGCATTTGCCACCGCGATCACCAACCGAACGGATTGAATCGAATGATGGCGGAGAGAGAGGGATTCGAACCCTCGATGGAGCTTTTGACCCCATACTCCCTTAGCAGGGGAGCGCCTTCAGCCACTCGGCCATCTCTCCGCGGACGCCTGGCCGCTGGACCGGCTACCACGCGCTGACGCGGCGCAAAAGATACCGCGTCAGGCGCGTCCGGTAAACCTCAGTCTTCGTCGACTGGAGGCCTGGCAGCTCCGGACTGCTCCTCGAACTTGATGCGCCGGTAGATCTCTTCGCGATGCACCGCCACTTCCTTCGGCGCATTGATGCCGATGCGGACCTGGTTTCCCTTGACGCCCAGCACGGTAACAGTAACTTCGTCGCCAATCATGAGCGTTTCGCCGACGCGACGGGTAAGGATCAACATATCGTTATTCTCCGTTTCCCTCTAACTTTGTAAGCCCCCAGAATTCCGGGGCGCAGTCCCGACGCCGCCGGACCCATCTTTCTGCACCGCATCCCTGCAATCTTTCCTCCGTCCCCCGGGGAACCGCGAAAAAACCCACGAGAAGCGGGCAATGCCGTGCATGGTAATCGTGCACATGTTGTGGCGCAATCAGGAGATTGTGACCTTTGTGGTCACGACGCCAGCCTCTGCTCCACCCACGACGGCACCTTTTCAAGTACCGCCGTCAACGCGGGACCGTCGTCGCCCCCACCCTGTGCAAGGTCGGGGCGCCCGCCACCCTTGCCGCCGATAGCGCCAGCCACGAAGCCGACAAGCTCGCCGGCGCGCACCTTGTCTGTGGCGCCGACCACGCCTGCCACCAGGCTCGCCTTGCCATCGCGACCCGAGGCCAGCAGGACGACGCTGCGCACGCCAAGCTTCTGTTTGAGGATGTCGACGCTCTCACGGAGCGCCTTGGCATCCATGTTGTCCAGCCGAGCCGTCACGATCTTGACGCCTCCAATGTCGAGCGCCGATGAAGCCAGATCGTCGGTTGCCGAACTGGCCAGACGCCCTTTCAGCTTCTCAAGCTCGCGCTCAAGCTGGCGCTGGCGCTCCAGTGTCTGACGCAGTTTGTCGACCACCTCGGCGCTGCTGCCGCCAAGCAACCGTGAAATCTCGGCGAGCGACTGCTGCTGCGCCGCTATCCAGCGCAGCGCGCCATCACCGGTCAGCGCCTCTATTCGGCGAACGCCCGCGGCGACCCCCGATTCCGAAGTGATCCGCAGCAGGCCGATGTCTCCAGTACGTGCGACATGGGTTCCGCCACAAAGTTCCGTCGAAAAGTCACCCATTCGCAGCACCCGTACGCGCTCGCCATACTTCTCGCCGAACAGCGCCAGCGCGCCTGATGCGATGGCGTCGTCGAAACCCATGTGATCGGCGCAGGCCTCGGCGTTGGCGCGGATCTCGGCATTCACCAGGGCCTCGATCTGGCCGAGCTCCTCCGCGGTAACCGGCTGGAAATGCGAGAAGTCGAAACGCAGTCGGTCCGGCGCCACCAGTGAACCCTTCTGCTGGACATGATCGCCCAGCACCCTGCGCAGTGCGGCATGCAGCAGATGGGTGGCAGAATGATTGAGCACGATGGCCTGCCGCCGCTCGGCGTCTACGTGCGCTTCCATGCGGTCGCCGCGCCGGATGGTTCCGCTAGCCATGCGCCCGATGTGGCCGTGAAAAACGCCGGCAAGCTTCTGGGTGTCGCCGACTTCAAAGCGCCCATCGGCGGATTCGATGACCCCGCTGTCGCCCACCTGACCGCCGGACTCGGCATAGAATGGTGTCGACGCCAACAGTACGATGCCCTCCTCTCCAGCGGTCAGCGCCTCGACGACGCGACCTTCACGCAGCAGACCGACCACCTCCAGCCCGCTGAGCTGCAGCGCGTCGTAACCTGCAAACGACGTAGGCGCGAGACTCTTCACCAGTTCCGCGGGAAGCTGCGTGCCGCCGCCGAACTGGCTCGCGGCGCGGGCGCGCTGGCGCTGCCCGTCCATGGCCGATTCGAAGCCCTCCATGTCGACGCCGAGGCCACGTTCGCGGGCGATGTCGGCAGTCAGGTCGGCGGGAAATCCGTAGGTATCGTAGAGACGAAATACTTCCTCACCAGGAATGCGCTTCGTCGTCCTGCTGGCCACGTCTTCGAATACTTTCATGCCGGTGTCAAGCGTTTCGGCGAAGCGCTCTTCCTCGCCCTTCAGCGCCGCTTCCACCATGCCCTGGCGGTCACGCAGTTCGGGATAGGCCTTGCCCATCGCTTCGATCAACGGCGCCACCATGCGGTGGAAGAACAGGCCCTTGGCGCCCAGCTTCCAGCCATGGCGCAGGGCACGGCGAATGATGCGGCGAAGTACATAGCCGCGACCCTCGTTCGAAGGCAGTACGCCATCGACGATCAGGAAGGCACAGGCGCGGATATGGTCGGCAATGACCTTGAGCGAGTTGTCGGCCGGGTCCTTGCACCCGGTGACCGTGGCGGCGGCGGCTATGAGGTCGCGAAACAGGTCGATCTCGTAGTTGGAATGCACGCCCTGCATCACTGCGGCCAGGCGCTCCAGACCCATGCCGGTGTCCACGCACGGCGCAGGCAACGGCAGCAGGGCGCCGTCCGCCTGTCGGTCGAACTGCATGAAGACAAGGTTCCAAATCTCGATGAAGCGGTCACCGTCCTCGTCCGGTGAACCCGGCGGTCCGCCGGGGATATGCGCACCGTGGTCGAAGAACACTTCCGTACAGGGACCGCAGGGGCCGGTGTCGGCCATCTGCCAGAAATTGTCCGAAGCGTATGGCGCACCCTTGTTGTCGCCGATGCGCACGATACGCTCCGCCGGCACGCCCACCTCATTGGCCCAGATGTCGAATGCCTCGTCGTCGCTGTGGTAGACGGTGACCATCAGGCGCTCTGCCGGCAAGCCGTAGACACGGGTCAGCAGATCCCAGGCGAAAACGATGGCGTCGCGCTTGAAGTAGTCGCCGAAGCTGAAGTTGCCCAGCATCTCGAAGAAGGTATGGTGGCGCGCGGTGTAGCCGACCGAATCGAGGTCGTTGTGCTTGCCACCGGCGCGCACGCAACGCTGACTTGAAACCGCACGCGTGTAGCTGCGCTTCTCGGCGCCCAGAAACACATCCTTGAACTGCACCATGCCGGCATTGGTGAACAGCAGGGTCGGGTCGTTGCCAGGCACCAGCGGACTGGATGCAACCACGGCGTGACCGCGCTCACGGAAGTAGTCGAGGAACTGGCTGCGAATGTCGGCGGTGGATTTCATCAATTGCGGGCGTCGGCAGATGGGGGCGATGGTCGGCAAAGCGGCGCAGTCGCAGCTTCAACCGTACAGTGTATCTGGGGACGGGGGTGTTCGGCGTCAATGGCGATCAACACGAGGCACCGACGACCTGCGGCTGCTGCGGCTCAAGGAACCCGACAGAAGCAGCCCCGCCCCGGATTCCGCTGCGCTCCATCCAGGCTACGTCCTCGCTCGCAGGAGCTCACTCGTGGGCGACTGCAGGGGTGCCGGCGGGTGCGGGAGCGCACTCGCCGGGCGAAGGCTTCAATCCTCGTCGAGGATTCCGCGTGCGTGCTCTGCGGCGAAGCCGCGCTGGGCGAGGTGGCGGGCGACCCGCGCGGCGTGGGCACGCGCATCCTCGTTGCCGCGCGGAGCCACCCGACGTGCGGCGTGGCGGGCGCATTCGCACCAGTCGATGTCCAGCGCCAAGAGCAGGGATTCGATATCGCCGCGGCTCAGACCATGCGAGCGCAGTTCGGCGCGGATGCGCTGCGGGCCGTAGCCGGCCTCGGCACGGCGCCGCGCCAGACTCTCGGCAAAGCGGACGTCTGACTGGAATTCGCGGCCTGCCAGATCGGACACGGCCGCATCGATCTCGTCTGGCTCATAGCCGCGCGAGGCGAGCTTGCTGCCCAGCTCGCGGCGGGAATGCTCGCGCCGGGCCAGCAGGCCCAGCGCGCGCGATCGGGCGGAAGGTTTTTCTCCCCTTCCGCCCATCGGATCAGGCTTCCTCCAGCGCCTTCTCTTCCTTGCCGGCATCCTTGCCTGGGCGCGCCGGCACCAGCAGCTTGTCGCGCAGCAGCTGGTCGATCTCGTTGGCGATGGCGGTGTTTTCCTTCAGGAACTGGCGCACGTTTTCCTTGCCCTGGCCGATGCGGTCGCCCTTGTAGCTGTACCAGGCGCCGGACTTGTCGACCAGGTTGTGGGCCACGCCCATGTCGAGGATTTCGCCCTCGCGGGAAATGCCCTCGCCGTAGAGGATTTCGAACTCGGCCTGACGGAATGGGGGCGCCATCTTGTTCTTGACCACCTTGACCCGGGTCTCGTTGCCGACCACCTCGTCGCCGCGCTTGACTGCGCCGATACGACGGATGTCGAGGCGCACCGACGCGTAGAACTTCAGTGCATTGCCGCCGGTGGTGGTTT
>CAZGKE010000036.1:4967-25943 GCA_964526035.1 uncultured Gammaproteobacteria bacterium
CCGATCTTCATGCGGATCTGGTTGATGAAGATGACGGTGCAGTTGGAGCGCTTGATGTTGCCGGTAAGCTTGCGCAGGGCCTGGCTCATCAGGCGGGCGTGCAGGCCGACGTGCGAATCGCCCATCTCGCCCTCGATCTCGGCCTTCGGCGTCAATGCCGCCACCGAGTCGACCACCACGATATCGACAGCGCCGGAGCGCACCAGCATGTCGGCGATCTCCAGCGCCTGCTCACCGGTATCCGGCTGCGACACCAGCAGGTCGTCGACGTTGACGCCCAGCTTCTCGGCGTAACCCGGATCCAGCGCGTGCTCGGCGTCGACAAACGCTGCAGTTCCGCCATTGCGCTGGCAGTTGGCGATCACCTGCAGGGTGAGCGTGGTCTTGCCGGAGGATTCCGGGCCGTAGATCTCGACCACCCGGCCGCGCGGCACGCCACCGATGCCGAGTGCCACATCAAGGCCCAGCGAGCCCGTGGAAATGACCTCGGCAGCCTCCGTGCTGCGGTCGCCCATGCGCATGACGGCGCCCTTGCCGAACTGCTTTTCGATCTGGGAAAGGGCGGATGTGAGCGCGCGCCGCTTGTTGTCGTCCATTGTTGTGGCCTCGTATTCAGTGGTGAGCAGGTAGACGTGGATTATTTCACACGGTCCGCTGGCGGACATCCGCAGAAGTCCGATTTCCTTGTAGGTCCGGGACTGACACGGATGGCGGCAGGCATGGGAACGCCATTGCGTCTCAGAACCTGCGACGCGCAGGTCTCATCTCGCATTCACCGATATCCCCGGAACCAGCCGTCAGAGGACCTCCAGCAGGCCCCGCAGCGCCTCGGCGACTGTCTGCCGACGTACCGCCTCACGGTCGCCGTCGAAGTGGAAGCATTTTGACTTGGGGTAGCCACCGCGCCGTTTCCAGCCGATCCAGACGGTTCCGACCGGCTTGTCCTCGGTGCCTCCGGAGGGACCGGCGATGCCTGTGACCGCCACCGCGATGCCGGCGCCGGAGTTCACCAGCGCACCCGACACCATTTCCAGCACCGTCTCCTCGCTGACCGCGCCGTGACGGATCAGGGTCTCCGGGCGTACGCCGAGCAGCCCCTGCTTGGCCTCGTAGCTGTACGCGGCCACGCCGCAATCGAACCAGGCCGAACAGCCGGGTACGTCGGACAAAGTCTTGGCGATCCAACCGGCGGTGCAGCTTTCTGCGGTCATCACCAGCAGATTGGCGCGCACCAGCGTGCGGCCGACCTCATCGGCGAGCGCGCGCAGTTCGGAATCGGACGGGGAGTGGGTGTTCGCGGTCATGGAAGCAGGCATCATAACCGCCCTTTGCCGACTTCCGCCCAGCTTGCACTCGCGCATGTCCGACGCCACAGCCCAGCACACACCCCTGATGCGCCAATACTTCGGCGCCAAGGCCGAGCATCCGGACATCCTGCTGTTTTTTCGCATGGGCGACTTCTACGAGCTGTTCTACGACGACGCGCGCCGCGCCGCGAAGCTGCTCGACATCACCCTGACCCAGCGCGGACAGTCGGCCGGCGCGCCCATCCCCATGGCCGGCGTGCCCTACCACGCGGTGGAGGGCTACCTCGCGAAGCTGGTGCGACAGGGCGAGTCGGTGGCGATCTGCGAGCAGATAGGCGATCCGGCAGCCGCCAAGGGACTGGTCGAACGCAAGGTGGTGCGCATCGTCACCCCCGGTACGGTCACCGATGAAGCCCTGCTCGACGAGCGTCGCGACACGCTGCTGCTCGCTGTGGCCAGCCACCGCGAACGCCACGGCCTGGCCTGGGCGGACCTCTCCGGCGGACGTTTCCTGGTCAGCGAGGTGGAAGGTGACGCCGCCTTGCAGGCCGAGCTGGCGCGCCTGCAGCCGGCCGAAACGCTGTATGCCGACAGCGGCCCGCCGCTCATTGCACTGTCCGCACTGAGTGGATTGAGGCGGCGCCCGCCCTGGCACTTCGAGGCGGACGCCGCGGCGCGCAATCTGAGCGCATTCTTCGGCACACGCGATCTCTCGGGATTCGGGCTCGACGGCACCGAGCTGGCGGTGGCGGCGGCCGGCGCGCTGCTCGAATACCTGCAGGAAACTCAGAAGAGCGCCCTGCCCCATCTGGGCGGCCTTGCGCGTGAGTCGGCCGTCGACAGCATCGCCATGGACGCGGCCACGCGGCGCAACCTGGAGATCGACCAGCATACTTCCGGGCGCCGCGAAAACACCCTGCTCGGCGTGCTCGACAGCACGGTGTCGCCGATGGGCGGACGCCTGCTGGCGCGCTGGCTGGGCCGCCCGCTGCGCGACCAGGCCACGCTGCGCCAGCGACATCAGGCGGTGGCCGCACTGATCGACGCGCACCGCTTCGAGGCTTTGCGCGAACTGACGCGGGGCCTCGGTGATCTGGAGCGCATCCTGGCGCGCGTGGCCTTGCGATCGGCGCGACCGCGCGACCTGTCCACACTGCGCGACGGACTGCTGCTGGCGCCGTCGATCTGCACTGCCCTGGAAGACCTCGAATCGCCGCGCCTTGCGACGCTGACAGAGGCCATTGGCGATCCCTCGGCGCTGTCCGCATGGCTCAGCTCGGCCGTCGTCGAGTCGCCGCCGGTGCTGATGCGCGACGGCGGTGTGATCGCCACCGGCTTCGACGCCGAACTGGACGAACTGCGCACGCTCAGCACCTCGGCCGACCGCTTCCTGATCGAACTTGAACAGCGCGAGCGTGAGAGCAGCGGCATCAGCACGCTCAAGGTCGGCTACAACCGCGTGCACGGCTACTACATCGAGATCGGCAAGAGCCACGCCGACAAGGTGCCGACGCACTACACGCGACGGCAGACCACCAAGGGTGCCGAACGCTACATCACCGAGGAACTGAAGGGCTTCGAAGACAAGGTGCTCTCGGCACGCGAGCGTTCGTTGATGCGCGAGCGGGCGCTGTGGGAAACCTTGCTGGACGATCTCGTCGGCCATCTGCAAACGCTCAAGCCGCTGGCCGCCGCACTGGCCGAGATCGACGTGCTGGCGAGCCTCGCCGAACGTGCCGAGACCCTGGACTGGCGACGCCCGGAACTGGTCGATGCAGCGCAGATCGACATCCGTCGCGGCCGTCACCCGGTGGTCGAGGCAGTGCGCGACGAGCCCTTCGAGCCCAACGACCTGAGGCTCGACCCGCAGCGACGCATGCTGGTCATCACCGGGCCCAACATGGGCGGCAAGAGCACCTACATGCGCCAGACGGCGCTGATCGTGCTGCTCGCCCACATCGGCAGCTTCGTACCCGCCGAAGCCGCCGAGATCGGACCGATCGACCGCATCTTCACCCGCATCGGCGCCGGCGACGACCTGGCGCGCGGACAGAGCACCTTCATGGTCGAGATGACCGAGACCGCAACCATCCTGCACAACGCCGGGCCGAACAGTCTGGTGCTGATGGATGAGGTCGGTCGCGGCACCAGCACCTACGACGGCCTGGCGCTGGCGCAAGCCTGTGCCGTGCACCTTGCCACCGCGAACCGCGCGTTCACCCTGTTCGCCACCCACTACTTCGAGCTGACGGCGCTCGCCGGCCAGCACGAAGGCGTTGCCAACGTGCATCTCGACGCGGTGGAGCATGGCGAGCGACTGGTGTTCCTGCACGCGGTCAAGGAAGGCCCGGCCAACCGCAGCTTCGGACTGCAGGTGGCGGCGCTGGCGGGACTGCCGCGCGGCGTGATCGAGCAGGCGCGGCGTTATCTGGAGGCGCTGGAAAGGCGCAGCGAAACGGCGCCCCCAGCGCCGCCTGAGTCGGCCATGCCCCAGCTCAGCCTGTTCAGCGGTCCGTCACCGGTGGAGCGCGAGCTGATGGAAACCGACCCCGATAGCCTGAGCCCGCGCGAGGCGCTGGATCTGCTTTACCGCCTGAAGCGAATGTTCAGCAGCTGACGACGCACACCACCGCCAGAAGCCGCGATGCTCTCAACGGGTCCCGGCCAACGGCTCCCCCGTAGCGTCAGTCCCCGGCCCCAGCCACGTAACCACCGGGCACGCCCTTGACCGCCACCGCAACGGCGTTGTGCGGATGCAGGCTTTCGAAGTGGCTGGCACGCACCCAGAAATCGGCGACCCGCTCCTCGCTGTCGAGCGCGCCCTGCAGGCGCCTTGCGGCATCCTCGCAGAACATCAGGTTCGCTCCATTGAGGAGGGCGAAGGCCTGTTCGTCCTCGCGCTTCACCGCGGTCTGTACCGGCGTCTTCAGGGCATCTTCGGCGCGATCGATCACATCGAGGATCGGGAACTCGGCAAACGAAGGAACCAGTCGCGTGCGGATCTCGGCCACGCTGCGCTGACTGTGTGGCGTGGCGCAGATGCCCTGCTCGCTGCCCAGCCAGGTCATGACCTGCCCGTAGTCGAGGGGAGCGTCGCTGGCGAAGTCCTGGGCAAAGCGCTGCTGGATCAGCTGACGCGCCAGGGCCGCCGAGCACGGGCAGGTGCTGGAGTAGGTGACCGCAACGCCGAGCTCGAGTGTCAGCTGCCCCTGATCCATGACGCCGGTGATGGTCACGGGGTAGGACTTCCAGCCGCTGTTGTCACTCATCAACGCCGGACGCCGCACCAGATAGTCAAAAGAAAGACGGATCATTGCGCGGTCGCTGAGATCAAGGTGTGAATCAAGAAACGCCTTGAGCAACCGGCGCATCGAACACGGAGTGACCGCATCCTCGCCGAGCATGCGGTCCACAAGCAGATACAGGCGCGACATGTGGATGCCACGCGCATCGGCGCGGTTCAGGTTGACGAAAGCGTTCACTCGCGCTGCGCACTGCACCATGACGCCGTCGCGGCCGACCAGCCTCAGTGGCACTTCGATCTCGCCCATGCCGACCCAGCCGAGGCTGCCGGCAACGTGCGGGCGACCTTCAGACGCGACATCCGGCAGGACCCGCAGGGCATTGTCGATGGGGGACATGGGCGACTCCTGGATGAGTGGAATATTCGGGGCTGTGCCCCAAGGCGCGGTGTACGGCAGCGCACAAGCTAGGCCGTACGGCGTGCAGGTCGGGTCAACAGTCTATCAGCGTCACCCTCACGCCTTCTTGCGCGCAGCGCGCCAGCAGCGCCAGAGCGCGCGCAGCGGCGGCAGCTCATCGCGACCGTGCATGGCCATGTGCTCCAGACGCAGCTCGACCAGCGCGTCCTGGATCGCGGCGACCGGATGAAGCGTGGCGACGGGCTCGCGCTTCCCGAGCAGCCGGATCGCCATGGCGCGTCGGCCACGGAGCAGCGCTTCCCCGCCCTCATCGCCGATCAGCTGATGGCGTGCCAGCCGTTCGCCGGCCATCAGGTCGAGCGGCAGCCAAAGCCTTCCCAGTCGCAGCTGCGCATTGAGCTCACGGAGACGGCGAACCAGCACATGACGCTGCATCATCGTTACCGGCCACGTGTGCGGCTCGCTGCCCGTCAGCGCCGCGGCCAAGGCCGATAGCGCTGCGGCCCAGGCCGCGATACCCGCGAACAACTCTCTCTCATCCGCAGCCGATTCGAATCGCTGCAGGACAACCAACGCCGATCCCAGCGCCGCGAATGGGGCCATGGGCTGACAGGCGGCCAGGGCCACCGTCAGCGGATGGCGTGCGCCACCACGTTGGGTTCTCGCCAGCTCGTCCTGCCACCAGGCCAATTTGGCCGCCGCCACCGTCGGCTCGGCGATGCGCAGCGCCGCTTCCTCCAGTAGCGCGGTCAGCGCCGAGTACTGGAAAAAGGTGTCGCGCAATCGGGCCGGCAAGAAATTGCCCGCAAACCGTCCTTCCGGCTCGGCGGCGAGCCAACTTGCGACCAGTTCGGCGCTCGCCTCATTCACCGGGCGGGCATGCTCCATTCGAAGTCGAGCAGTGCAGACGGTGAATCGAGAACAAGATCAGCTCCCCACAGGGCGGTTTCTGCAGGCGGGGGCACGTAGCCCCAGGCGGCCACCGCCGTGCGGCAGCCCGCGGCCCGGCCGGCCTGCACGTCGCGCAGATCGTCGCCAATGAACACGGTTCCGGCCACGTCGGCCGCCAGCGCCCGGCAGGCGACATGTACGGGCTCGGGATCCGGTTTGCGCTGCGGCAGCGTGTCGCCGGAAATCATGACGCCGCAGCGCGGCTCGAGTCCGGTTGCGACCAGCAGAGCGCTGCTCAACCAGCCTGGCTTGTTGGTGACGATGCCCCAGGGCACGCCGAGCGATTCGATGTGCGCGAGCAGTTCGCTCATGCCGGGAAACAACGCGGAATGCACGTAGATGGCCGCGTGGTAGCGCTCGAGAAACTCCGGAAGCAGGGCGAGTCGCGCAGACTCGTCGAGCTGCGGAAACGCACTGGCCAACATGGCGCGCCCGCCGCGCGAGACGCACGGCCGAAAATCCGCCAGCGGCATCGGCTCGACTCCACGCTCGGCACGCAGGGCATTGGCCACGGCGTGCATGTCCGGAGCGCTGTCGACCAGCGTACCGTCCAGATCGAAGAGCACTGCGGAGAGCTGGCGATTCACTGCGGCTTCCGCGCCGCCGCCAGGTAGTTCACCGCCACATCGCGCTGCAGCGAGGCGCGACGCAGCAGCGGGTCGTAGCGGAGGCCACTGATGTCTTCAAGATCCATTTCGGCAGCGCGCAGCCAGCGGCCCATTTCGGCGGGACGTATGAAACGCGCGTACTGGTGGGTGCCGCGCGGCAGCAAACCAAGCAGGTACTCGGCACCGACCACGGCCAGCGCAAAGGCCTTGGGCGTACGGTTCAATGTGGACAGAAACAATCGCCCGCCTGGCTTCAACAGCCGCGCGCAGGCACCGATGATCGCCGCCGGATCGGGAACGTGTTCGAGCATTTCCATGCAGGTCACCACGTCGAAGCTCGCCGGCTCGGCTGCGGCAAGATCCTCGACGCTGACAAGCCGATAGTCGACGGCAAGTCCGGACTCATGCAGGTGCAGCTTTGCCACGCCCAGTACATCTTCTCCGAGATCGATTCCGATCACGTCGGCTCCGCGTGCGGCCATGGCCTCGCTGAGCAAGCCGCCGCCGCAGCCGACATCGCACACTCGCGCGCCATCGAGCGCCTGGCGCACGGCGACATAGTCGAGGCGTACCGGATTCAGGTCATGCAGCGGGCGCGAGGGACCCTGCGGATCCCACCAGCTGTGCGACAGCTCGGCGAACTTGGCCAGCTCGCGCGGATCGGCGTTGGCCGGCGCAGTACTCATCCGGCCACTTCAAGCATGCGCCCGCGCCAGCGCTGCGCCTTTGTCACGATGCCCTCAAGGTCCATGCCCACCAGGGCACCGTCGCGCAGCTTGTGCGCACCGCGGATCCAGACGTCGCTGACCTGGCGCCGGCTGACGGCATAGACCAGGTGGGAGAGTGGATTGAACACCGGCTGCGTCTCGATTGCATCCAGACGCACCGCCGTCAGGTCCGCTTGCTTGCCGGGCTCGATGGAGCCGATGCGATCCTCCCAGCCGAGCGCCCTGGCGCCGTTCAGCGTAGCCATGCGCAGCGTGGTGGCGGCGTCCAGCGCGCTGGCGTCGCGCGCCACGGCCTTGCCGAGCAGCGCGGCGGTTCGCATCTCGCCGAACATGTCGAGATCGTTGTTGCTGGCGCAGCCATCGGTGCCAATCGCGACATTGACCCCGGCCGCCACCAGCGCGGCCGCCGGGCAAAAGCCGCTTGCCAGCTTGAGGTTCGATTCGGCGCAATGCACCACCGACACTCCAGCGCGCGCGCACTGCGCGATCTCGGCCTCGCCGAGCTGGGTCATGTGCACGGCAATCAGACGCTGGTCGAGCAGGCCGAAGCCATCCAGGCGCGCCAGCGGATGGGTCCCATGGTTCTGCTGCGAATGCTCGAGGTCGTGCGTCGTCTCCAGCAGATGCAGGTGCACCTTGAGATCGAGCTGGTCGGAAAGCAGCTTGATGCGCCGAAAGCCGGCATCGCCGACGGTATACGGCGCGTGCGGCGCAATGCAGATGCCGATCAGCTCGTCGCCTTTGTAGTCGTCGTGGACCGCTACGCCCTTGTCGAAATACTGGTCGCTGGACGACGCCCAGGCACTCGGGAAATCGATGACCGGCAGGCCCACCATGGCGCGAAAACCGAAACGCCGATAGGTGGCCGCGAGCACGTCGGGGAAGAAGTAGTTCTCGTTGCAACAGGTGGTGCCGCCGCGCAGCATCTCGGCAATCGCCAGTTCGGCACCATCGGCGACGAACTCCGGACCCATCACCCTGGCCTCGGCGGGCCAGATGTGTTTCTCGAGCCAGGTCATCAGCGGCAGATCGTCGGCCAGCCCGCGCATCAAGGTCATCGGATTGTGTACATGGGCGTTGATCAGCCCAGGAATCAGGGCATGCTCGCCGAGGTGCAGCGAATTTGCAGCTCGATAGGCGAGCGCTGCGTCGGCGGCGGGCAGCAGCGCCACGATGCGGCCGTCGCGCACGGCGACGGCGTGGTCGTTGAGCACCTGTCCGTGCGGTACCACCGGGATCACCCAACGGGCGCTGATCAGCAGGTCGACCTGTTCGGGCTGTTCGCTCAACTCGCGCGCCTTCCATCAGGAACTGAAGGCGGCGATTCTAGAGCATCGCCGGTGAACGGCGGAAACACGGGCAGTGCCAGGAACGGCTGCCGGTTCGTACTCGGCATCTCGATCGCGGTCACTTCACTCGCGAGACGTACTCTCCGGTACGCGTATCGACCTTCACCATTTCCCCTTGGTTTACGAACAGCGGCACGCGCACCACCGCCCCGGTTTCGAGGGTGGCCGGCTTGCCGCCGCCGCCCGAGGTATCGCCACGCACGCCGGGGTCGGTTTCGGTGATCTGCAGTTCGACGAAGTTGGGCGGCATCACCGACAGCGGGGTGCCGTTCCACAGGGTCACCACACACATCTCTTCGCCCTTCAGCCACTGAGAGGCATCGCCCATCGCGGTCTTGTCGGCCTGGTGCTGTTCGAAGTTGTCCGGCTGCATGAAGTGAAAGAACTCGCCGTCTCCGTACAGGTACTGCATGTCGGTGTCCATGACGTCGGCGCCCTCCACGGTGTCCGTGGACTTGAGCGTCTTTTCGGTCACGCGGCCGTTCTTCAGATTGCGGATCTTGACCCGGGTGAAGGCCTGGCCCTTGCCGGGCTTGATGAAGTCGCAGTCGACGATGGTGTAGGGATCACCGTCGACCAGAATCTTCAGACCGTTCTTGACGTCATTGAGGCCGTAAGTCGCCATGAAACTGTACTCCGCGATAAGCAATCGCCCGCGCCCGCCGCACCCGACGGAGTAGAATGCGCGACCGCATTTGCGTCTATGGATCAATAAGACCGGCTGCCAGCCGGGGTCAGCCCGACATGATACCTGCAAGCCTCCCCGCCGCGCAGCCCGCCACCCCGGACTGGCAACAGGCCTGGCGCAACGCCGTGACCGATCCGGGCGAACTGCTCGACATGCTCGGCCTGGCGCACCTCGCCCAAGGCGTTGCCGCGACGCCCCCTCATGGATTCACCCTGCGCGCTCCACGCGGGTTCGTGGCGCGCATGCGCCACGGGGACCCTGCCGACCCCCTGCTGCGCCAGATCCTGCCGCTCGATGCCGAACTGCAGGAAGTCGCGGGCTATGGCGCCGACGCCGTAGGCGACATCGAGGCGCGTTCCGCCCACGGCGTTCTGCAGAAGTACCAGGGACGCGCCCTGCTCATTGCCACCGGGGCGTGTGCTGTGCACTGCCGCTATTGCTTCCGCAGGCACTTTCCCTACGCCGAGGAGACCGCCAGCGCGGCACGCTGGCAGTCTGCGCTGCGGGCGCTTGCTGCAGACAGCAGCGTCAGCGAGCTGATCCTGAGTGGCGGCGACCCGCTGTCGCTGGCGACCCATCGACTGGTCGAACTGACCGATGCGCTGCGCGGACTCCCGCACATCCGCCGCCTGCGCATCCACACCCGGTTGCCGGTGGTGCTGCCCGAGCGCGTCGACCGCGAGCTGCTGTCGTGGCTGGCTTCCGTTCCGCTGCAGAAGATCGTGGTCATCCACGCCAACCATGCTCATGAGATGGATTCGGGAGTCGCACGGGCGATGTCGGCGCTCCGCCAGACGGGCGCCACCCTTCTCAACCAGTCGGTTCTGCTGCGCGGGGTCAACGACAGCACCACCGCCCTGGTCGAACTGAGCGAAGCGCTGTTCGCGAATGACGTTCTCCCCTACTATCTGCATCAGCTCGATGCCGTGCGCGGCGCTGCCCATTTCCAGGTCGATGACCGGCGCGCCCGCCAGCTGCATCGCCAAATGCGCGAGCGGCTGCCCGGCTACCTGGTGCCGCGTCTGGTGAGGGAAATTTCAGGAGAATCTGCCAAGATGCCGCTTTGACAGGCATTTTTCGCCGAAAAATCCCTCGTTTTGGTAGACAGCGCCGAGCCTTTCCGATACAAACCGCACTTGCCCCGAAGCGGAGTTCCGATGGCCCCCAAGGAAGACGTCCTGCGTCTGATCCTCGTCGAAGACTCGATGGAGGAGGCCGAAAGGCTGGTCAGCATCCTCAAGAACGGAGGCGTTTCCGTCAGGCCGTCGCGCCCGGAATCAGCCGACCAGCTGAAGGGCATGCTCGAACGGCAGGCGCCCGACCTGCTGCTCCTCGACCCCAATTCGAGCGTGGTGCCGGCCGACGAGGTGATCAACCTGGTACGCCACAGCGGCAAGGACATTTCCATTGTCGGCCTGCTGGCCAAGGCGCATGAGAGCGAAATCCTCGCCATGTTCCAGCTCGGCGTGCAGGTGATGGCGCTGCGCGGAAAGGAAGACTTCCTGCGCGACGTGGTGATCCGCGAGTTCGGCAACCTGCGCAATCGGCGCGCACTGCGACGCCTGGAGGCTTCGCTGCGCGAGACCGAACGGCGCTGCGAGAGTCTGATCGAATCCTCCCGCGACCCGATCGCCTATGTGCACGAGGGTATGCACGTACGCGCCAACAAGGCCTACCTGGAGATGTTCGGCTACGAGGACTTTGACGAAATCGAAGGCATGCCGATCCTCGACATGGTCGACGCGCCGCACGCAGAGGGTTTCAAGAAGCTGCTGAAGGAGCTCTCCAAGGGGGAGAAGCCGCCGAAGAACCTTGACCTGGTGGCGCGTCGCGCCGATGGCGGCACTTTCGATGCCACCATGGATTTCTCGCAAGCCAGCTATGAAGGCGAGCCCTGTCTTCAGATCATCTTCCGCCCGCAGGCGATGGATCCGGACATGGCGCGCGAACTGGATGCGCTGAAGACGCGCGACCTGGTCACCGGTCTGCTCAACCGCCAGGCGATGATCACCGAAATCGAACAGGCGTTCGCCACCGCGGCTCGCGGCGAGGGTGAACGTGCGCTCTTGCTGATCGAGATCGACAACGTCCGTCAAGTGCTGCAGACGGTGGGGCTCGGCAATGCCGATATCCTGCTGCGCGACATTGCCGAAACCATACGCGGGCAGATCGAATCAACCGACCTCGCCTCGCGCTTCACCGATCAGAGCTTCACCGTGCTCTGCGGGCAGACTTCGGCCAAGGCGGTGCAGCAGCTCGCCGAAGGCATGCGCAAGACCATTTCGGACCACCTCTACGAAGCCGGCGGACAGTCGATCGGCCTCACCGTGAGCATCGGCGGCGTGATGATCGGCGAAAAGATCTCCAACCTCCAGGAGATCCTGTCACGCGCCACCGAGACCGCCCACAAGGCATTTGCGGAAGGCGGCAACCGCATCGAGATCTTCGATCCCTCGGCCGAAGACAAGGAGCAGGTGGCGCGCGAAAAGCAGTGGGTTGCCAATCTCGAAAAATCGCTGGCCCACGACGGCTTCGTCCTTTACTACCAGCCGCTGGTCAACCTGCAGGGACTGGAAGGCCACTTCTACGAGGTCCTGCTGCGTCTGCAGGGCCCGACCGGCGAGCTTCTGCCCGGCGACTTCCTGCCGGTCGCCGAACGCCACGGCCTGCTGCCCAAGGTCGATCGCTGGGTCATTCGCCATGCCATCCGCGTCGCCTCCGAGCGCGAAAAGGCCGGCAAGAAAACAACTCTTTTCGTCAAGCTGACCTTGCCGACCATCGAAGATCCCACCCTGCTGCCGTGGATCGCCGAGAAGCTCAGGGACGCGCGTCTGCGCGGCGACTCGGTGGTGTTCCAGCTGCCCGAGTCACGCACCCTGGTCAACATCAAGCCGGTCCGCGATTTCCAGAAGGGGCTGGAGAAACTGCACTGCGGCTTCTGCCTGGAGCAGTTCGGCGCAGGCCTGAACTCGTTCCAGGTGCTCAAGCACGTCGACGCCAACTACCTGAAGATCGACCGCACCTTCATGGCCGACCTGGCCAAGAGCACCGACAGCCAGCAGCGCGTCCGCGAAATCTGCGAGCAGGCTCACGGCATGGGCAAGCAGTGCATCGCCGAGTTCGTGGAGGACGCCAACACCATGGCGGCGCTGTTCCAGATCGGCGTCGACTTCGTGCAGGGCCACTTCCTGCAAAAGCCCGACAAGGCGATGAACTACGACTTCGGGCAGTAGCAGGGATCTTCCAGCGGGTTCAGTGCAAAGCCGGACCCGGAATCAGTCGCGCCCACGCTCCAGCGCAGCGATGCGCTCCGTCAGCGGCGGATGGCTCATGAACAGTTTCTTGAGACCCGAGGAGAATCGCCCCGAAATCCCGAACGCCTCGACCTGTTCGGGAAGCGTCGACTGTCCATTGGCGGCGGCCAGGCGCTTTAGCGCATCGATCATCTTCTGCCGACCCGCCAACTGGGCGCCACCGGAGTCTGCGCGGAACTCGCGCCAGCGGCTGAAGGCCATCACGATCATCGAGGCCAGCACTCCGAACACCACCTGCAGCACCATCACGGTGATCCAGTACCCGGGGCCTGGACCGCGGTCGTTGCGGAACACCGCCTGGTCGATGATGCGCCCGAGTATCCGCGACAGGAAGATGACGAAGGTGTTGAGTACGCCCTGCAGCAGGGTCATGGTCACCATGTCTCCGTTGGCAACGTGCGCCACCTCATGACCAAGCACCGCCTCGACCTCATCGCGCTGCATGCTGCGCAGAAGCCCGGTGCTGACGGCCACCAGCGCGTTGTTGCGGTTCATGCCGGTGGCGAACGCGTTGGGCTCGGGGGCTTCGTAGATTGCCACCTCGGGCATGCCGATGCCGGCCTCCTTGGCCTGCCGCGCCACGGTATCGTAGAGCCAGCGTTCGGTTTCGCCGCGCGGATCCTTGATCACCTGCGCGCGCGTGGCGGACTTGGCCATGGTCTTGGACAATGCCAGCGAAATGAGTGAGCCGGCGAAGCCGAGGATCGCTGAATAGATCAACAGTGAACCCATGTCCTGCCCGGTCCCGGCAAGGTACATGTCCACGCCCAGCAGCTTCATGACCACGGAAAGAACCGCGATCACCGCGATGTTGGTACCCAGAAACAGGGCAATGCGCATCATGATCCGAACACCCTCGTACGAGCCTGCGGCAACAGCGCCGATTATGGCCGGTAACTGGGGTCAACCGCGTGCAATTCAAGCGAGTTGGCGCCCATGAGTCTCCGAACCCCCGCCAGGGCTCCACGGCCTTGAAGCCGCTCCGCTACCGGGGCCGTTTTGCCCCCTCGCCCACCGGGCCGCTGCATCTTGGCTCGCTGCTGGCTGCGCTGGCGAGCTGGCTGGTGGCCCGCCACCACGACGGGGACTGGCTGCTGCGCATCGAAGACATCGACCCGCCCCGGGAAATCCCCGGCGCGGCACAGGGCCAGATCGAAACGCTCAAGGCCTTCGGCATGGAGTCCGACGATGACGTGCTCTGGCAGAGCACCCGCTTCGACGCCTACGCCAGGGCATTCGAGCGTCTGCACGCGCTCGACCAGGTCTTTCCCTGCGCCTGCAGTCGCAGCCAGCTCGACGGCAGCCCCCACCTCGGCCGCTGCGCGCCTCCGCACGCCGGCCAGCCGCACGCCTGGCGTGTGCTGGCCGGCACTCGGGAGATCCGCTTCGACGACGCCCTGCAGGGTCCCCAGCGGTTCGCCATGACCGAGCTTGGCGATTTCGTGGTGCGCCGCGTCGAAGGACTGTATGCCTACCAGCTGGCCGCGGTGGTCGACGACGCCTTCCAGAACATCACCGAGGTCGTTCGCGGTGCCGACCTGCTGGACTCCACGCCGCGTCAGATCCTGCTGCAGCGGCTGCTCGGGATGTCTTCTCCACACTACGCGCACCTGCCGGTGCTGCTTGGCGACGACGGCCGGAAACTGAGCAAATCCCTGGCTGCGCTGCCAGTTGACGGCACCGATCCGATGCCGGCCTTGAACTTCGCGCTGACCCTGCTCGGGCTGCCGATGCCGGCGATCCGCGCGCCTGACCCGAAGCGCAGTCTGGCGCAAGCGCTTGCCGTCTTCGATCCGACCAAGCTCCCCCGCGGCGCCAGCCTGACCATGCCCTAGGGAACCTCTGAACAAATTCCCCGCACGGCGCGCGCGGACTTGTTCAGCGGTTCCCCAAGGCCCCTGTGTACAATGCTGCAAACGCACGACCGGCGTACCGACCGGTCGGCCCAGCAGCAATCCTTGAGGGAGGAACACTGATGACTTCACGCGTCGTGCTCGTCACCGGCGGCACCGGGGGCATTGGCTCCGCAATCTGCGAGCGCCTGGCCCGGGCCGGGCACCGGGTGGCCACCAACTATCGAACCGAAGAGAAGGCCCGTGCCTGGCAGCAGTCGATGAAGAGCAAGGGCGTCGACGTCACCATTGTTCCCGGCGACGTCGCTGACCCGGAGTCGGCGGCAGCGATGGTCGCGGCAGTCGAGAGTGCGCTGGGACAAGTGGAGATTCTGGTCAACAACGCCGGCATCACCCGCGATACCACCTTCCACAAGATGACCCCGATGCAGTGGCAGGAAGTGATCAATACCAACCTCAACTCCTGCTACAACGTGACCCGCGCGGTCATCGAAGGCATGCGCGCAGGGAAGTGGGGCCGCATCGTGCAGATCGCCTCGATCAACGGCCAGAAGGGCCAGTACGGCCAGGCGAATTACGCTGCCTCCAAGGCCGGCATGCATGGTTTCACCATCTCGCTGGCCCAGGAGAATGCCAAGGCCGGCATCACGGTCAATACCATTTCGCCCGGCTACGTCGCCACCGAGATGGTGATGGCCGTGCCCGAGGAAGTTCGCGCCAAGATCGCCGCGCAGATTCCCGTGGGCCGCCTCGGCGAACCCGACGAAATCGCCTATGCCGTTGCTTTTCTGGTGGCCGAGGAAGCGGCGTGGATCACCGGCGCCAACCTGTCCATCAACGGCGGTCACTACATGGGCTGGTGACCGCGACCGCCGCGACCGCAACAACGGTCGCGGCCCGCAGCACGCCCCACCCGAGGTACTCATGTCCAAGCCGCGCATCATCAAGAAGTATCCCAACCGCCGCCTCTACGACACCGAAATTTCCAGCTACATCACCCTGGAAGAGGTACGGCAACTGGTCCTCGACGGCGAAGTGTTCGAGGTGCGTGACGCCAAGAGCGGCGACGACCTCACCCGTTCCGTGCTGCTGCAGATCATCTCCGAGCACGAGGAGACCGGTACGCCCATGTTCTCCACGCAGCTCCTGTCGCAGCTGATCCGCTTTTACGGCGACTCGCTGCAGGGTTTCATGGGCGGCTACCTGGAGCGTTCGCTGCAGGTGTTCCTCGACCAGCAGCAGCAGTTCCGCAGTCAGCTCAACAACATGATGGGACAGACGCCCTGGACCATGCTCAACGATCTCACCGAGCGCAACATGGAGGTGTGGCGCAGCATGCAGGAGAACATCCTGAGCGGCGCCACGCCGCCCGCGGCGGGCAGCAAGCCACGCGGTGGCAAGGCAAAAGGCAAGGGCTGACGCGTCGCGGGCGCGCCCAGGATGATTTTCCGGTCTCGTGGAATCAAGGCACGCGACGCGGGAGCAGATGTCCTGTTCGAGGATCTCCCTCTTCTCCTGTCGCCATTTGCACCCGCTTTGGACAATGCCATGGGCTTTGTCCGCACCGTCCCCGGTTGACAATCCCTTGTCGCGGTCCTAGATTCGAGCGGTTTTGTGCGTTGCAGCACGACGCCACTCCCATCTGAGGACCGTTCGAACATGACCCAGCGCATCGCCCTAGTCACCGGTGGCATCGGCGGACTCGGCACCGAAATCTGCCGCTACCTTGCCCGCTCCGGCCGCACCGTGATCGCCGCCGACCTCGGAACCCGCGACGATCGCATTGCCGCATTCCGCGAGGAGGTGTCGGAGTTCAATGGCCAGATCCGTTTCCACCACGCCGACGTCAGCGACTTCGAAGGCTGCGAAGGCCTGGTCCGACGGATCGAGGCCGACATCGGCCCCGTCGACATTCTGGTCAACGGCGCCGGCATCACCCGCGACGTCACCCTGCGCAAGATGGAGCCTCAGCACTGGAGTGAAGTGCTGCGCATCAATCTGGACGGCGTGTTCAATCTGACCCGGCACGTGGTGGACGGCATGTGCAAGCGCGGCTTCGGGCGTATCGTGAACGTCTCCTCGGTCAACGGCCAGACCGGTCAGTTCGGCCAGACCAACTACGCGGCGTCCAAGGCCGGCATGCACGGCTTCACGATGGCACTGGCCCGCGAGGTGGCAAGCAAGGGCGTCACCGTGAACTCGGTGTCGCCCGGCTACTGCCGCACCCAACTGGTGATGGCCGTGCCCGAACCGGTGCGCGAGAAGATCGTCGACTCGATACCCGTCGGGCGCCTCGGTGAGCCGCACGAAATCGCGCGGGTGGTGGATTTCCTGGCTGCCGACGATGCCGGATTCATCACCGGCGCCAACATCCCGGTCAACGGCGGTTACTACATGGGCTTCTGATACGCTTGCCGAAAATCCACTCGGAGCCTGCCCGTGACAGAGAATGTCGAGGACTTTCACAAGCACTACGATCGCCTGATTGCCGCCTGCTCCGGACTGCCGCCGGCCAGGGTGGCGGTCGCGCATCCCTGTGAGGCGCGCGCCCTGCAGGGCGTCTTCGATGCGGTCGAAGCCGAGATCATCACACCGGTGCTGGTCGGTCCGAGAAAACGCATCGAAAAGGCTGCCGCCGAAATCGACGCCGACATCAGTCCATTCGAACTGATCGACACCGAACACAGCCACGCCTCTGCGGACCGCGCCGTTGCCCTGGCGCGCGCCGGAAACGTCGATGCAGTGATGAAAGGCAGCCTGCACACCGAAGAGCTGTTGTCCGCGATCGTGAACCGCGATCATGGGCTGCGCACCGTGCGTCGCCTGTCCCATGTCTTTGCGGTGGCCACCCGCAACTATCCGAAGCCGCTTTTCATCACCGACGCGGCGATCAACATCGAGCCTGGACTGGCGGAAAAGGCCGACATCGTCCAGAACGCCATCGACCTTTGTCTGAGCCTCGGTATCCGCACGCCGCGCGTGGCCATTCTTTCCGCAGTGGAAACGGTGAACCCGCGCATTCCCTCCACCGTCGAGGCCGCGGCCCTGTGCAAGATGGCCGACCGCCGCCAGATCAGCGGGGGCCTGCTCGACGGCCCGCTGGCCTTCGACAATGCGATCAGCAGTGAAGCCGCCAGGATCAAGGGCATCGAGTCCCCGGTGGCTGGCCGCCCCGACATACTGCTTGTTCCCGACCTCACCTCGGGCAACATGCTGGTCAAGCAGCTGACCTTTCTGGGCGGCGCGGACGCCGCCGGAATCGTCCTTGGCGCGAGGGTGCCAGTGATACTTTCAAGCCGATCGGATTCGCTGCGCTCGCGTCTTGCTTCCTGCGCCCTGGCGGTGCTGCTGCTGCATCGCGAAGCGACTCCGCTGGCAGACGACAACGCCTGATTGGATACGCTGCAGCGATTCTGTGCCTACTGAAGCAATCGCCATTCCGATCAGGCAGCCCGAATGTCCACCATCCTCGCCCTCAACGCCGGCTCATCAAGCCTGAAGTTCGCGCTGTTCGGGGACGGCAATGCGGCGAAACGTCGCGTCTGGGGTCAGGTGGAACGCATTGGCGGGGACGCGAGCCTGCGGCTGCGTGACCACGAAGGACTCGATGAGACCCTTTCATTGGAATCGGGCTGCAATGCCGACGATGCCCTCGACGCCGTTCTTGGCGCGCTGGACGCACACCCGCCGCCGGCCGCGGTCGGTCATCGCATCGTCCACGGCGGCAGCGACTTCGTGGCGCCGCAGCGCATTGACCAGGACGTGCTTGAACGCCTCGCCGCCCTCGATCCGCTTGCGCCCCTGCACCAGCCGCACAACCTGGCTGCGGTGCGCCGCTTCCTGGAGATCAGTCCCGGGCTGCCGCAGATCGGCGTGTTCGACACCGGCTTCCACGCCAGCATTCCGCCAGTGGCGCAGCGCCTCGGCCTGCCAACGGCGTTTCATCAGCGCGGCATTCGCCGCTATGGCTTCCACGGTCTGTCCTACCAGCACGCCGCGGCGGCACTGGCGAGGCGTTTTCCGTCGGCGCGGCGCGCCATCGTCGCCCACCTGGGAAACGGTGCAAGCCTGTGTGCTCTCAGGAACGGCCAGAGCATCGAGACCACCTTCGGCTTCAGCGTTCTGGACGGCTTGCTGATGGGCACGCGCTGCGGCAGCCTCGATCCTGGCGTGATCCTGCATCTGCTGGACGTCGACGGAATGGGCCTGGCCGAACTGGAGGACCTCCTGTATCGCCGCAGCGGCCTGCTCGGGGTGTCCGGAATCAGCCACGACATGCGTGACCTGCTGAGTTCGCAGGACCCCCACGCGCAGGCCGCCATCGATCTTTTCGTGTATCGCGTGATCAAGGAAATAGGTGCCCTGTACAGCGTTCTGGGCGGCCTCGATGCCCTGGTGTTCACCGGCGGCATCGGCGAGCATGCCGCCGCGATCCGCGCGCGCATTGCCATTGGACTCGATTGGACCGGCCTCAAGCTCGACGCATCAGCCAACGATTCCGTCGGGGTGGACCTGCTGCATGCGCCCGACAGCGCGCTGCCTTGCATGGTCGTCCGCTGCGACGAGGAGAAAGTGATTGCTGATGCCTGCCGGGAAATGATGGGCTGACAGCGCCTCGGCGCTGGTGGCCATGTGTCCTTGAAGCGCGCCTTTCCGCGATGGAAGAGAGGGGCCGACAATGCGTTCGGTCTGAAGCCCGAATCCGGAGTTGCCATGAAGCTTTCGCGACCTTCCATTCTGCTGCCTCTTGCGCTGCTGCTGTCCGCCTGCGGCAACCCGGTACCGCCGGAACGCGCGGACTACGTCGGTGAGTGGCAGCATCCCGCCATGTACCTGTTGATCACCCAGGACGGCTCAGTGCGCTACAAGCGCATCCGCGGCGGTGCCACCACTTCCATCGACGGCCCGCTGCGGGGCTTTGACGGCCCCGACTTCGAGGTGGGCATCTGGCCGATGTCGACCACCTTCGTGGTCAGCCAGCCACCGCATCGGGTGGGCGACAGCTGGCGGATGGTGGTCGACGACGTGGAACTGACGCGGACGGCTCGATAAAGCCCAGGGTGCCAGGAGCGCGCGGACGTCAGCTACCCTCCTGCCGTGAAGCGCACTGGATGCAGAGTGTGGCGGCCGGATCCACCTGCAGGCGCCCTTCGGCGATGTCGTCTCCGCAGCCCAGGCACTCTCCATAGCCGCCCTCGTCCAGTCGCCGGAGCGCGCCGTCGATCCGCTTGAGCTCGATGCCAAGCCGCTGCTGACTCGCCTTGGCCATCGCCTGCTCCTGCATTGCATCCATACGCGACAGGCGTCCCACGCGGGTCTGGTCAAGCTCGACCGGTGCCGCAGCCGCGTCGAGTCCAAGCATGGTTTCGACCAAGGCCTGCCTGCGAGCTGCAAGCATGGCGCGTGCCCGTTCCATATTGTCCACTTCAGCGCATCGGCATCAGATCAGCCAGCGCGTTGCGGTGAGACTCGGCCCAGTCGCGGAAGCTGGTCAGACCGGGATACAGCCGCCGGCACTCCTCGATCGCCGCGTGCAGGGCGCGCGGGTGGCGGGCAAGAAAGTCGAACATGCTGGCTACCGCGGAGGCGCCCGGGAATCCGAGTGCTGCGAAGGACTGGGCGCTCATCGGCTGGTAGACCACACTGCGCCCGCTGACCTGCGACAGGGTGCGCGCATAGTCGTGCACGCTTGCCTGCTCGCCTACCACATCAACCACCTGGTCACGGAACGAATCACGCTCGCGGAACACGCCGGCGACCACGCCGCCGATATCGGAAACGGCGACGCCGGCAAGCGCGGTATCGCCAAGCGGGAGCGCAATCACGAAAGTGCCATCGGCCTGCCGCTGCGGCGGCCAGCCCAGAAAATTCTCGAAGTAGTAGTTGACGTGCACGAAGGTGGCACCGAGGCCCAGCGCGCGCGCGTGCGCCTCGATGTCAGCCTTGGCATCGTAATGCGATACCTCCAGAGCGCCGCCGGACAGGGTGCGCGCCGGCGGCAGCGTGCTCATGACCACGTGACTCACGCCCAGATCGGCCGCCGCGTCGAGCAGCGTCTTCCCCTGCTGCGTCTCGCGCCCGGCATCAAGGTATTCGAAGTAGTTGGTGACGCCGAAAACCCCCTGGCAGTCGGCGAGCGCGTGACGGAGGCTGACAGCGTCATCGAGGTCGCCCTTCACCACCTCGGCACCGGCGGCGCTCAGCGCCTGCGCGCTGTCGCCCTGCGGGCGCCGCGTCAGGACGCGAACCCGGAAGCTGGAATCCCGGAGCAGGTGAAGCGCCACGCTGCCGCCCTGCCTGCCGGTGGCGCCCACCACAAGGATACGTTGCCCGGTCATGTTTTTGCCTCGCTGGTGCGGTGTTCCGAAATCACCTTACCAAACTCTCTTGGTCTTCAGCCCCGATACTGCGTTACTTGTCGTCCCCATAGCGCTGCAATGCCTCCTCCTCGCGCCCTGTCTCGGAGCCGAATCCGCAGCGCGATTTCGGCAACCCGATTTCGGGACACCACACTAG
>CAZGKE010000037.1:0-25688 GCA_964526035.1 uncultured Gammaproteobacteria bacterium
AGAGGGGCATGGGGGGGGGTGGGCTTGCGGGGACAGTTGGGGTTGCGGGTGGAGTTGCTTGTTTCGTGAGGGGGAATGTTTTGGGGCTTTGGGCTTAGGGCCTAGGGATGGAGATTCGAAGCGCTGTCAGGGATCCAAACGGTACAGTGTGCCGATAGCCTTGGAAGATGAAGGAGCGGTGCAAGTCGCCGGCGTTGGCTCTACTAGGCCCTAGGCCCTAAGCCCTAAGCCCTAGGCCCTAAGCCCTCGCAAAAGCTAAGCCTCCTGCGTCACCCGCAGCACCTCTTCGAGCGTGGTGACGCCTTCCAGCGCCTTGACCAGGCCGTCCTCGTACATGGTGCGCATGCCTTCGGCGCGGGCCAGCTCCTCGATCTTGCCCATGTCGGCGTGCTGCATGACCATGCGCCGGATCGGTTCCGACATCACCAGGAACTCCATGATGGTGGTGCGGCCCAGATAGCCGGTCGAGGTCAGCGTCGACGGCATCGGGCGATACAGCTCGACGGGACCGTCCGGGCGATAGCGGCGCAGGTTGAACTCCTTCACGACTTCGGGCAGCGCCTCGTAGCGCTCCGCGTGGGTCGGCTCGACGCGGCGTACCAGGCGCTGCGCGAGGATCCCGTTGACGGTAGACGTGAGCAGATAGTCCTCCACGCCCATGTCGAGCAGTCGGGTGATGCCGCCGGCGGCGTTGTTGGTGTGCAGGGTGGACAGCACCAGGTGACCGGTGAGCGCCGACTGGATGGCGATCTTCGCGGTTTCCAGATCGCGCATCTCGCCGATCATGATGACGTCGGGATCCTGGCGCACGATGGAGCGCAGGGCGTGGGCGAAGTCCAGCCCGATCTGCGGCTTGGCCTGGATCTGGTTGATGCCCTCGATCTGGTACTCGACCGGATCCTCGACGGTAATGATCTTGACGTTCGGCGTATTGATGCGACTGAGCGCCGTGTAAAGCGTGGTGGTCTTGCCCGAGCCGGTGGGGCCGGTCACCAGCAGGATGCCGTGCGGGCGCTCCAGAACCTCGATGAACTGAGGAAGGAATTCGTCGGTGAATCCGAGGCGGTGGAAATCGAACACCACCGACTCGCGATCCAGCAGGCGCATCACCACGCTCTCGCCGTGCGCGGTGGGCACGGTGGACACCCGCAGGTCGAGCTCCTTGCCCTGCACGCGGATCATGATGCGCCCGTCCTGCGGCAGACGGCGCTCGGCGATATTGAGCTTGGCCATGATCTTGACGCGCGAGATCACCGCCGCGGTGGAACTCGACGGCGGCGCCTCGGTTTCCTGCAGCACGCCGTCGACGCGATAGCGCACCTTGAGGCGGTTCTCGAACGGCTCGATGTGGATGTCGGAAGCACGCTGCTCGACGGCGCGCTGGATGATGAGGTTTACCAGGCGGATGACCGGCGCTTCGCTGGCAAGATCGCGCAGATGCTCGACGTCGTCTTCTGATCCGCCGCGCTCGTCGCCGAGGTTCTCGACGATGGTGCCCATGGCGCTGCGCCCGGTGCCGTAGTAGCGCTCGATCAGATCATCGATTTCACTGCGCAGGCCGATGCGCACCGCAATGCGCTTGCCGGCGGCCAGACGCACGGCATCAATGGCGTAGTGGTCCTGTGGATCGGCCACCAGCAGCGCCACCTCCTCGTCTGTCTCGCCCACCGGGACCACGTGGTACTGCTTGAGAAAGCGCATCGATACCTGCACGCCGGCCGGCGGCTGCTCCGGGCAGTCGCGTGCGGCAAGCAGAGGCAGATCCAGCAGTTCGGCGCTGGCCTCGGCCACGTCGCGCTCCGAAGCCAGGCCCAGACGCGTCAACAGCGATGCGAAGCTGCCGCCCGACTCTTCCAGCAGACGCCGCGCGCGCACCAGGTCCGCCTCCTTGAGGCGACCCTTCTCCACGAGCAGCAGCGCGAGGCGCTGATCGATCTCGATCGACGCCGGATTGAGATCAGCCTTGATATGGGATTCAGCGGTGGCCATGGCTTGCAGTCGGGATTCCGTCAGTGGGTCTCATTGCGCGCGTCATCGACTGTCGCGTGTGTATTGCGACTCCCGGCAGCCGCCCGGGGTTCCGGTCGCTGCAGCAATCCTTCGAGGAATCGGCGGTTGAATGCAATCCATATCGCAATCGGAACCACCGCCGGCAGGATCAGATAGCCGAACTGGTACATCAGGGCTATGGCATCGAGGCCAAGTCCGCGCGCCGCAAGGACCGCGTGCACGTACTGCGTGGCGGCCTGCCCGCCCAGCGCGGCCTGGGCTGCGAATCCGGCGTCGGCCAGCCCGGCCTGCACCGCGGGTCCAATGCCGAACGCCAGGGTCTTTAGGATGTCACCGATGACGCCGAACACCTGCATCGGCAGCAGGATCAGATAGCCGACGCCCATCTGCAGGAAAGTACGCCGCCAGTTGAGCGGCGTCGCCATGATCAGTCCGAACAGCAGCGGCAGGCCGTAGCAGTACATCAGCACATTGGTGTGCTGTGCGTCGATGGCCAGCGCAGCGTCCGGAAGGCCGGCGACATCCTGCATGCGCACCACGAAGGTGTAGGTGATGGTGTGGAAGTTCTGCCCGACATCGGTGACCAGTTCGGGAATCCAGGACTCGATCAGCAATCTCACCGTGCGCGTCACCGGATACACCACCGGGCTGCGCAGGGCAAACCACAGGAAAAACATCATCGGCAGCCACAGCAGCGCCAGCAGGAAGAAGCGACGCAGGGAGACCTCGTCGGCTTCGAACTCGGGCGCGGGGGAATGCGGTTTTGCGTCCATGGTGCAAGCCTAACCTACCCAGGCCCTGGCGTTGCGGAAGATGCGCATCCACGGGCTGTCCTCGCCCCAGGCGGCGGGGCTCCAGGACATCTGTCGCGACAGGAAGACCCGCTCCGGATGCGGCATCAGCATGGTCACCCGACCGTCGGCCGCGGTGAGGCCGGTCAGGCCGTCGGGCGAACCATTCGGGTTCAGCGGATAGCGCTCCGCTGGCAAGCCTTCGGTGTCGACGAATCTCAGGCATGCCTGAACCCGGTCGATGTCGCGAGGATCGGCAAAGGCCATGCGCCCCTCGCCATGGGCGACCACCACGGGGATGCGCGACCCCTGCATGCCGGACAGAAAGATCGAGGGGGAGTCGAGCACTTCCACGAGACTGAGCCGCGCCTCGTACTGCTCGGATCGGTTGCGGCGCAGTGCAGGCCAGGCGGCGGCTCCGGGAATCAGGTCCTTGAGCGCGGCGAACATCTGACAGCCGTTGCATACGCCGAGTGCGAATCGCGAGGTGTCGGCAAAGAACGCCCGGAACGCCTCCGCCAGCGCTGCATTGTGGGCGATGGCGGTCGCCCAGCCCCGTCCCGCACCGAGTACGTCGCCGTAGGAGAAGCCACCGCAGGCCGCCAGCCCGGCGAAGCCATCGAGGGCGATGCGTGCCGAGGAAAGATCGCTCATGTGCACGTCAACCGCATCGAATCCGGCGCGATCGAACGCTGCCGCCATTTCGATCTGCCCGTTGACACCCTGCTCGCGCAGAATGGCCACCCGTGGTCGGCGACTGCGGGCGATGAACGGCGCGGCAATGTCTTCTGCCGGATCGAAGCCAAGCTGCGGACGCAGCCCCGGCGCGCTCCAGTCGGTCGCTACGGCGCGTTCCTCGTCGGCGCAGTCGGGATGATCGCGCAGACGCTGCATGGCGTGGGAGGTCTCCCACCACGACTCGAGCAGATCTCCTGCCGACCAGTCGGCGAGGATGGCATCGCCGGCGGCCACCACGATGCGTCCGTCGTCGCGCAGTTGCGCGATTTCGTGCAGCGCGTCGCCGAGGCCGTGCGCGGCGAACAGGCGCTGCACGCGATCGAGCGCGGCGCGTGGCACCTGCAGCAGCGCGCCAGGCTCTTCGCAGAACAGCAGCGCCAGCGCCTCGGCGCTGGCTGACACCGGCAGGCGTATATCGAGTCCGAGGCGTCCAGCGAAGGCCATTTCCAGAAGCGACACCAGCAGTCCGCCATCCGAGCGATCGTGGTAGGCGAGCAGCAGGCCCTCGCTGCGTGCTTCCGCCACGGCGGCAAACAGCGCGCGCAGGGACATCGGATCGTCGAGATCGGGTGCCTCCCCGCCGGCCAGATCGAACACCTGGGCCAGAGCCGAGCCACCGAGCCGATTCCTGCCTGCCGACAGGTCAACGAGCAGCAGCAAGCTTTCTGGCTCTGCCACCAGCATCGGCGTCAAGGTGCGCTCCACGTCGCTGACGCGTGCGAAGGCGGTGACCACCAGCGACACCGGAGAAACGCTGCGCAGCGTCTGCCCGTTCTTGATCCACTGCGCCTGCATGGACAGCGAATCCTTGCCGACCGGGATGCTGACGCCGAGCGCCGGACACAGCTCCATGCCGACCGCACGCACCGCGTCAAACAGCGCAGCGTCCTCGCCGGGATGGGCGACTGCAGCCATCCAGTTGGCCGACAGGCGCACTTCGTCCAGGCGCACGTCGGCCGCCAGCAGGTTGGTCAGCGCCTCGGCCACCGCCACCCGCGCCGAGGCGGCAGCGTCCAACATCGCCAACGGCGCACGCTCGCCCATGGCCATCGCCTCGCCGGCGTGATCTTCAAAGCCGGCCAGGGTCACCGCGCAGTCGGCGACCGGCACCTGCCAGGGACCGACCAGCTGATCGCGCGAGCACAGCCCTCCGACGCTGCGATCACCGATGGTGATCAGAAAGTTCTTGGCCGCCACCGCCGGAAAGCGCAGCACCCGCTGCAGGGCCTCGTCGAGCTGCACGTCGAGCAGCGTCGGATCGACCGCGGGCGCCGCCCGTGGCAAACGGCGGGTGTCGCGATGCATCTTCGGCGGCTTGCCGAACAGCACCTCCATCGGCAGGTCGATCGGCGGCTCTCCGAGCAGGTCGTCGGTCAACAGCAGGTGCTCGGCGGCGGTCACTTTGCCGATCACCGCGACCGGGCAGCGCTCACGCGCGCAAATGTCGAGGAAATCGCGCAGGTGCTCGGCGGCGACGCCGGCCACGTAGCGCTCCTGCGATTCGTTGCTCCACAGCTGCATCGGCGACAGCGCCGGATCGTCGCTCGGAATCGCGCGCAGATCGATCACGCCGCCGCGCGCGGAATCGTGCAGAAGCTCGGGCACCGCGTTTGACAGTCCACCGGCGCCGACATCGTGGAGGCTGCGGATCGGATTGACCTCGCCCATCGCCCAGCAGCGATCGATGACTTCCTGGCAGCGTCGCTGCATCTCGGGGTTGTCGCGCTGCACCGAAGCGAAATCGAGGTCCTCGCTGGCGCTGCCGCCAGCCACCGAAGACGCGGCGCCGCCGCCCAGGCCGATCAGCATGGCGGGGCCGCCGAGCACCACCACCGCGTCGCCAGACCGCAGCTGCAGCTTCTCGATGAGCGGCTTGCGGATGGCGCCGAGACCGCCGGCGATCATGATCGGCTTGTCGTAGGCGCGCTGGGTGCCGTCTGTGCCGAGCGTTTCGAAGGTGCGAAAGTAACCGCCAAGCGCCGGGCGCCCGAACTCGTTGTTGAATGCCGCGGCGCCGATCGGCCCATCGAGCATGATCTCCATCGCCGACGCCATGCGTGGCGGCAGCGGGCGGTCGACTTCCCATGCGCGCTGCAGGCCGGGAATGCGCAGGTGCGACGTGCTGAAGCCGGTCAGTCCCGCCTTGGGTTTGCCGCCGCGACCGGTGGCGCCTTCATCGCGAATTTCGCCGCCAGCGCCGGTCGCAGCGCCCGGAAACGGAGCGATGGCCGTCGGGTGGTTGTGGGTCTCCACCTTGATCGCGAACGGCCGGGGTTCCTGGTGGTGGCGGTATATGCCGTCCGCCGGGTCGGCCCAGAAACGGGTGCCCGGCGTACCCTCGATCACCGCCGCATTGTCGTGATAGGCCGACAGCGTGTGCGCCGGCGAGCGCGCGTGGGTGTGCTTGATCATGGCGAACAGGGAAGCAGGCTGCGCTGTCGCGTCGATGGTCCAGCTGGCGTTGAACACCTTGTGCCGGCAGTGCTCGGAATTGGCCTGGGCGAACATCATCAGCTCGGCGTCGCTGGGATCCCTGCCCAGCCGCGCATAGGCATCCGCCAAGTAGGACATCTCGTCGCCGCTCAGGGCAAGACCCAGTTCGAGGTTTGCGTGCTGCAGCGCCTTGAGGCTTGCGCCGACCCGCCGCAGCGGCGCCGCTCCAGCTTCCTGGAACAGCGCCGACGCCGCGTCAATTTCATGGAGGATCGACTGTGTCATCGGATCGTGCAGCAGACCGGGCGCATCGACGCCCATGCCATCCACGTCGCGAAGCCGATAGCGCATGCCGCGTTCGATGCGGCGCACCGGAAAACCACAGCTCTGCAGGATCTCGGTGGCCTTGCTCGACCACGGCGAGCGCGTGCCGAGGCGCGGCACCACCCAGCGCTGCACGTCGGCAGCCTGTGCCGGGGCCGGATGGTCGAGTTCAAGGATCTGGCCGAGATCGGCCTCCTGATCTGCGCTCAGCGCTGTGACAGGATCGATGAAGTAGAGCCAGCGCGCTTCGGCAACTCGGCCTCCGCCGAGGCGGGCTTCCAGTCGTTCAAGTCGAAACGGCGAGAGGGCGGGCTGCCCCTCGAGCATCAGCATGGCGCAACTGCCGGTCGATCAGCGGGGCGCGGATGATAGCCGATGGCCGCGGCAGACGCAGGTCCGCAGCGGCCATCAGTGCGGGTTCTCAGCTCTCAGCCGCCGCTGGGGCGGCCGGTCTGCTGCAGACGCTGCAGGAGCTGCTCGGGCGGCAGGTAGCCACCAATCAGCTGGCCGTCCTCGGTAATCACCGCCGGCGTACCGGTGACGCCGATGCGACGACCCAGCTCGAAGTCCGCGGTGACCGGGTTGTCGCAGCTGCGGGATTCAAGCTCCTGTCCGAGCTTGGCGCGGGTCAGGGCTTCAGCGGGGTCGTCGGCGCACCAGGTATGCACGGCCTTGTCGTAGGCAGGAGAGCCGACCCCGGCGCGGGGGAAGAACAGGTACTCGATGGCGATGCCGGCGGCGTTGTACTCATCCATGTGCTGATGCATGCGACGGCAGTAGCCGCAGTCGATGTCTGTGAACACGGTCAGCGTGTACTTGCGGTCCGTCGGCGCATAGACGATGCGCTTCTCCGCGGGCACTTCCGCCAGGGCATCGCGGCGTACTTCTGCGCGACGCGCCTCGGTCAGGTCGTTGCGGTTGACCAGATCATAGATGCTCCCCTGCAGCAGGAAGCGGCCGTCGGACGACACATAGATGATCTGTCCGCCGAGGATCACCTCGTGAAATCCGCTTACCGCAGAAGGACGCACGCTTTCGATGCTGGCGTCGGGCACCAGCGTCTGGATGGCCGCTCGCACGGTCTTTTCAGCGTCGTCGGCGAATACCGGCGTGATGGATACGGTCAGGATGGCCGCAACAAGGGCCGCAGAAAATCGCATGGAGTCATCCTCAAGGAAGTCGTGATCGGGGTGCGGGCGCCGGGCACCCAGCTTGCAGACCGCAGCTGGGCGGCCTTGGTTCAACCCCAGCCGCCATTGTTCTTGCGCCGCTCCGAAAATACAAGCTTGCGCGCGCTGCGCCGGCGGAGCAGAGTAAGGGCGCGTCCACTGCAGGAGTGTGCCGTCATGACCCCGGGTCAACGCCTTGCCGTCTCCGCCCTGCCCGCAGCCCTTGTCACCCTGCTGCTGGTGGCCTTCATGCAGTTTCTGATCTCGGAGAAGCCCTTCCAGGACTCCGACGCGCGCACTGATCCCGGCATCCGCTTCGGCACCATCGAGCTGCCCGAACCGACGCCACCGACGGTAACGCCGAAGCCGCCAGATCGAGTGGAAAGCCACCAACCGCCCGGACTAGACGATCTCGGGCTCGATCCCGACTCCAACATTCGGGTGGCACCGGGCGATCCCCAGGCGGCGCCGCTTCCGCCTGTGGTCATTCCCCCGATTGCCGGACCCGGGTCGCGCAGCCAGCTCTCCCTTGATCGCGAGCTTGTCGCCGTCAGCCAGGCGCAGCCCCTCTATCCGCCTGATGCCATCATGCAGGGCATCGAGGGCTGGGTCGAAGTCGAGTTCACCGTTCGCGTGGACGGCAGCACCGCAGACGTCCGTGTGCTGCGCGCCGAGCCTCGCAACGTGTTCGAGCGGCATGCGATGGCTGCCGTGCTGCGTTGGCGGTTTCAGCCGCCCATCGTTGATGGCGCCGTTCTGCCCACCCGGACGCAGCAGCGGATCGATTTCGTGCTTGCCGAGTAGCTTTCGTCGCGCGCAGCCCGCGCGGCTAGCCGCGCGGGTGGTGCTTCTGGTGCATGCGCTTCAGCCCTTCCTTGGCCACCAGCGTGTAGATCTGCGTGGTCGAAAGGCTGGAGTGGCCGAGCAGCATCTGCAGCGCACGCAGGTCCGCGCCGCGGTTGAGCAGGTGCGTGGCAAAGGAATGCCGAAGGCTGTGCGGGGACAGCGAGGTGTCGATGCCGGCTTTCCCGGCCAGTCGCTTCACCGTGCTCCAGAACACCTGCCGCGATTGTTCGGTGGCGCGATCCCCCGGGAACAGCCGTTGGCTGCTGCGCCTGCCGAGAATCTGAGCGCGCGCCTCGCGCAGGTAACGCTCGAGCCAGACCAGGGCCTCCTCGCCGACGGGCACCAGCCGATCCTTGCCGCCCTTGCCTGTGACCCGCACCACGCCCTGGCGCAGGTTGAGCGCGGCAAGATCGAGTCCGACCATTTCGCTGACGCGCAGCCCGCAGGCGTACATCAGCTCCAGCATGGCGCGCTCGCGCAGCCCTTGGGCGGTGCTCACGTCCGGCGCCGCCAGAAGGGCGTCCACCTGTGACTCGGAGAGAGCGCGCGGCACGCCGCGCGGCAGTTTCGGCGGATCGAGGTCGGCGCTTGGATCAGCCTGAATGCCTCCGAGCCTGAGTTGCTGCGCATAAAATCGCCGCAGTGTGGAAAGCAGGCGCGCGTTGCTGCGCGGCTTGTAGCCCTGAGCCACGCGCTCGGCCAGCAGCGCATAGAGGTCCGAGCGTGTTGCCTCGATCAGCGAGCGTCGATGCGGCAGCGAGGCCGCCGCGGCCTGCAGGTCGCGGCGGTAGCCCGCCAGCGTGTTGCGACTGAGGCCATCTTCAGACCACAGGCGGTCGATGAATGCCTCGATCAGCGCCTCGTTTTCAGGGCCGGAATCGGCTGCGGTCATTCTCAGTCGGGTCGGGCCACCCATGATTCAGCTCCACAGGAACGCAACGGGGCGCCAAGGCGCCCCGTTGTCGACATGCATCACGGCGCCCCTGCGGCTATTCCGGACCCACCTGTTCGTCGGACTCTTCCACCACCACCGCACGCGGACGGGTCTCCTCCAAGTGCTGGAGCCACTGCGTGGCGCCGCTGCGACAGCGCTCATCGCTGGCGGAACGATTGAAGCTCTGCTGGGCGGCCTGACGCTTGTTCTGTTCGAACTGCGCCATGCCCAGCAGCAGCATCGCGTTGCAGGGACGATCAAGCCCGCCCTTGCGGGTCGCTTCACCCAGCGCCTCTTCGGCAGCGGCCCAGTCTTCCTGGTCGACCAGGATGTAGGCGCGCTGCAGGTCGATCTTGCCGTCGGCCGACAGCGCTCCGGCTCGCGCGTAGGCCTGCAGGGCCTTGTCCAGTTCGTGCGCCTGGTACCAGGCGTTGCCCAGATCTTCCCAGCGCTTCTGGGTCGACTCGATGACGTTGCCGGTCAGGCCTGACTCGAGGATCTGCGCAGCCTTGGTCGGAACCTCGGCCAGGCTGTAGAGCTGGTAGAGCTGGATCCACTCGCTTTCCCGGTCGAGCAGGCCCTTGCGGTGCGCCAGCGCCATCACCGAAAGCGCCTTGCGGGTGTCGTCCATGGCCATGTGGATCGAGGACAGCTGCGTCCAGTAATTCTTGCGGTTCGGATCGCGTGCGATGAGGATCTCCAGCACGGCCGCCGCCTGCGGGTACTCCTTGAGCTCGAAGTGCATCGCCAGCTTGAGCTGATACCAGCTGTCCTTGGGATCGGCCGACATGGCGATCGCCTTGTCGATGGCGACGATGGCCTCGCGGTAGCGTTTGAGCTGGGCCAGGGCGCTGGCTTGCATTTCGTAGGCAGCCGCGGTCACCGTATCGGTGTAGGCAAACCACTCGTCCAGGGTACGCAGTCCGGTCTCGAACTGTTCCTGCACGATATAGATCTGTGCCATCTGGAAAATCATCGCGAAATGCTGCGCATTGGGCATGGCATCCGTGCGAACCACTTCCTCGAAATCGCGCAGTGCCTGGTCGTAGCGCTCCAAAGCCAAGTTTACGTGCCCGCGCAGTTGCACGGAAACCGCACGTTCGTAGTCGCTCAGGCCGGTGCGGTTCAGCACAGTACCGACCGCCTGCAGGGCCTCCTGGTACTGCTCCTCGCCGATCTGGTCGTAGATGCGCGACAGGTCGCGGTGAGTGCGCTCGCTCAGCAGCCCCTGACGCACTTCGCGGACTTTGGTTGGTCGATGCGGCTGCGACTGCGTGGCGGGAGCACGCGTCTCCGACTGCTGGGCTTGCACGGCGGACGACCAGGGCAGCATCGTCAGCGCAAATACAAAAGCCCACAGGGCGGCGATCAGGTGAACGGATTTGACGCGCATAGCGAAACCCTCAGTCTTCGGCCAGCTTGAAGTCGATGGTCTGGGTGGCCTGGCGCGCCACCGCCTGCCCGTCGATGATGCGCGGCTTGAAGCGCCAGCGCAGAATCGCGCGGATCGCCTCACGGTCGAACACCCGCGGCGGACGTGAACGCAGCACCCGGGGATCGGCCACCGAGCCGGTTTCGGTGATGGTGAACTCCACCTCGACCCAGCCCTCGATGCGCGCCAGCGCCGCCTGCCGCGGATACTGCGGCTCGATTCGCACCAGCGGAATGATGTCGCCTTCCTGGGTCATGTCGGCGCTGCCGAAGCCGCCCAGGAACGGGCCGCTGCCGCCGATCGGAATGTTCAGGTTGGGCATGTTGAGCTGCGGCAGCGGCGACTGCACCTGATCGATGCGCTGGATCTGCATCTGCGGTGGCGGCGGCGGCTCCTTGGGGGGTGGCGGCTTCGGCGGGATGCGCCGTTCGCGCACCTGCAGGTCATCGTCGATCTTGACCTCGCCGAAGCGGATCGACGGCGGCGGATCGCCACGATCGAAGCGGCCTTCGGAGGCGATCAGCGACTGCATGAACCAGAACAGGCCCAGCGTCACCATGACCGCGAGAACCATCGAGCCGAGCATCCTCACGGGATAGGTCATTGGATCAGCCCCCCTGCGGCGGCTGCTGGGCCGCCACGGAGATTTCCTCGATACCGGCGAGCTTCACCTGGTCCATGACGTCCACCAGGATGCCGGTGCGCGAGCCCTTGTCGGCGATGATGATGACGCTGCCTTCGGGGTTTTCGGCGTGGGCACGCTCGACGTTGGCGCGCACCGCGCGCAGGTCGATCTCGCGTTTTTGCATGTAGATCGCCCCGGACTCGGTGATGGCGATCATGATGTTGGCCTTGGGCTTCTGCTGCGTCGTCGCCGCAGTGGGTCGGCTGACATCGATGCCCGCCTCCTTGACGAAGGAGGTGGTGACGATGAAGAAGATGAGCATGATGAACACGACGTCCAGCATGGGCGTCAGGTTGATCTCGGCTTCATCTTGCTGGCTGTGGCGTCTGGCCATGATTGGGCTCTCTCGTTGATCGACCGGAACGTCGAGTCTTCTGCCCGGGGCTCATCCCTTGGAGGGGCTGAGCCGGGCAAAGGTTCCCGGCGTTCCTTCGCGTTAGTGATGCTGCAGCAGGTCTTCCAGATGCTCGGTCTCTTCGCGGTAGCTGCGTTCAAGCTTGTCGCTGAAATATATACCTGAAAGCGCCGCCACCATGCCCGACATGGTCGGCACCGTGGCCTGCGACACGCCGTCCGCCATGGCGCGGGCATTGCCGGTGCCGACGATGGCCATGATGTCGAACACCAGGATCATGCCGGTGACCGTTCCCATCAGTCCGAGCAGCGGACACACCGCCACGCAGGTCTTGATGATCAGCAGCCCGCGGCTCAGGTCCAGTGCGGCCTGCGAGATCCACATCTCGCGGATCCTCCTGGCATGCCAGGAGGTGGTGTCGAGGCGGGCATCCCAGTCCGCCAGGATGCTGTCGCGCTGCCGCGGGTACACGAACTTGATGAACCAGAACCGTTCGATGATGAAAGTCCACATCGCAAACAGCACCAGCATCACGCCGTAAAGGACCGGACCCCCCAGTTCAATGAAGTCCTGGATGGTGCCCAGGAATTCATTGATGAGAACCATGACGCCTCTCCGCAAGCAGGGCGACGATGCCCGCGCTCTGCTCTTCGAGGGTGCGCACCAGGGCCTTGGATTTCGAAGCCAGGACCGAGTGCAGAATGGTCAGCGGAATGGCGACCACCAGACCCAGCACGGTGGTCACCAGTGCCATGGAGATGCCGCCGGCCATCATTTTCGGATCACCGGTGCCGAACAGGGTGATCTGCTGGAAGGTCTGGATCATGCCGATGACGGTACCGAGCAGACCGAGCAGCGGGGCCACCACGTACAGCACCTTGACGATCTGCAGACCCCACTCGAGACGCCCGGTCTCGCGCAGGATGACCTCGTCCATCTTCAGTTCCAGGGTCTCCACGTCGACGTGCGGGTTTTCCGTGTACACCGCCATGACGCGTCCCAGCGCGTTGCCGGAATCGGCGTCCTCGCTCTTCAGCTGCCGACTCATCTTGGCGCCTTCCAGGTAAAGGCGAACGCCCTGGATGAGGGCGATCAGCAGGCCCAGCGCACCCAAGGCGAGAGTGACCGCGCCGACGATGCCGCCCTGCTCGATGCGCTGGCTGAGCGCCGGCGTGTCGACCACCAGCTCGAGGATGGCGCCGCGCGAGAAATCGACCGCCAGCGGCACGGTGGTGCCGCCCGAGGCGCGTTCGAAGCTGGCCACGGTGCCGGTATAGCGGTCCGGCGGCTGCTTCGGCAGCTCCTTCAGGGTGCCTTCGTACGGACCGTCGCCGGCCCCCCACACCAGGAACTTGCCGTTGGAGGCGGCGTTGAACATGCCCAGACGGCTCACCGTCTGCGCGCGCACCAGCTCGCCGTTGGCGTTGCGTACGTCGGCGGTGAAGGTCGACACCTTGCCCGACTCGGTGATCTCGCGCTGCATTTCGTACCACAGCTGGCGCAGCTCGGTCAGGTTGGGCAGCTCCTTGCGCTGGGCGATGGTGGCCAGGAAGCGCGAACGGTTGGGGATCTGCGCGGAGATCAGCGAGTTGTCGAACTGGCTGCGCACGTCGGCGGACACCTGGCGCACCACACCGAACATTTCGCCGAGGTTGCCCTGGCGCTCCTGCAGCACGGTCTCGAACTCCTGAAGGGCGCGTTCGTTGGCATCGAACTCGTTCTTCAGGCGGTCGCTGCGCGCTTCCTGGGCGCGCAACTCGGCGCGCGCCCGCTCGAGAAGCTGGCGCTGCTCGTTGCGGTTCTGCAGGAATTCCTGCTCACGCTGCTGGTTGATGCGGGTTTCGGCCTGTACGGCTTGCTGGGTCTGCCGCAACAGATCGTCGAGCGTGCCGGTCTGTTGGGCGAATGCCGCGGGCGCGACGAGCGCCAGGCCGGCGGCCACGATGCAGAGAATACGGTTGTTCGTCGTCATTACGGCGTCACCGGAGCAGGAACGGGAAGGATCACGAGATCGGGCGCAGCCTGGTTCTTGGCAATGCGCAGGCCGTCGCGGATGGCGGAGCGGTAGCTGTTGTCCAGATCCTCCCAGGCACGCGTGGTCGGATTGAACCAACCCTGCGCCACGCCGTCGAGGCTCTGCCAGATCAGCAGGGTGCGACCGACGCGCAGGAAGTCGACGTTGCGTCCGGTATCTGCCAGCTCGGCCTGATAGGACTCGGTGGTGCGGCCGTACTCCATTTCGATCTGGTACGCCTCCATCACCCGGCGGTACTTCTCCGACGTGGTGACGTCGGCGCGGTCGATGATGCCCTTGAGGTCAGCGACCCGGGCGCGGCGCTCCTCGATGCGGAACGGCACGTCGGCCTCGACCAGACGATCGAGCATGTCGATCATCTCGATGATCAGCGGCACGATGCCGCGATTGGTGGTCTCCAGCTCGGCAAGGGTGCGCTCGGCGCCGGCAAGCTCCTCGCGCTGGCTGGACACGATGCGCTCGAGCTGGTCGTTGTAGACCCGCAGGCTCTCGGTCTCGCGAATGATCCGGCGGTACTCGCCGAGGAGATCTTCGGTCTCCTGGGCAAGCTGATTGACGCGCACCTGGGACTGTGCGGCCTGCTGATTCATCTGGGACTGCGTTTGAACCGTCGTGTTGAGCACGGCGGACTGAGCGGCGACGGAAACCGAGAAGGCTCCGAGCAGTGTCGCCAGACAGGCGCTGACAGCGCGGGAAGGAAGGCTTGCGATCGACATGACCCCGTCCAGTTTGCATTGGGAAGGAAAACGATGGTTCTGCTCGATGACTCTCCCGGTAGGACGAAAGCCCCAGCCTCGCCGTCGCATCGACAGCGCTGCTGCATACCGGGGAAATCTCGAACAGCCTCCGCGGACCAGAATAGCCTGCCCCTGTGGAAAACTGAAGGACCAGGCGGGAATCCGGTTGAGCACCGAGGAAGCAGCTGTCCCAACCCGCGCCCGATTCGGCGTGCACTGCACGCGCAGCTCGAATCGATGCGGTTGAGACAGACCCCTCCAGGGCGGCGCGGACGGTAGCAGTGCGCTTGCACCGAACGCAAGCAATTGTCGGCAGTCGCTCATGTGCAGTTGCAGCATTTCCATCTTCGCCGCGGATGTCATCGGTCCGCGATGCAAGCGATAATCGGACTCTGCATCCTTGGCTGCCCTGCACCATGACGGCAAAACAATCGACGCCCTATGCGGGACTGCCGGCGCGCATCCTGGCCGGCACCTACGATCTTCTTCCGGTCGCTGCGCTGTGGTTCGGCGTCGCCATGATCGCCGTGGCGCTGAACGGCGGCGAGGCGGTCACCGGGGCGGCGCGGATAGTGCTGTTGTTCGCCGCGCTGGCGGTGACGGTGGCGTACCTGGCTGTTTCCCTGCGCCGCGGCGGTCAGACCCTGGGCATGCGCGCATGGCGTCTGCGGATGGTGGCTGCCGACGGCACCGCGCTGGGATGGCTGACCGCGCTGCAGCGCGCCCTGTGCGGGGTCCTGCAGCTGCTGCCGTTCGGCCTTGGGCTGCTCGCGGCAGCTTTCGATCGCGAACATCGATCCGTGGCCGACCGCATCTGCGCCACGCGGGTGCTGCGCCTGCCCAGGACAGCGCGGCCCGAGAATGTCTGATCATGCCGTTCGTCGCAGCCAGGCGACCGCGGCTGCCAACAGCAGAAGTCCGGGCAGGGCGTTGGCGCTGGCCATGTCGAGCGCGTAGACCTCGGCCACGTTGACCAGGGAACGCTGCATCAGCCAGAAACCCACGCCCAGTACCACCCCGAAGAAGAGCCCCTTGCCGAATCCGCCGCTGCGCAACGACCCGAAGGCGAACGGCAGTGCGCACAGGGTCAGGGCCAGCACGTTGACCGGATAGAACACCCGCGCCCACAAAGCAGCCTCGAAGGCGGTGGAATCGAGCTGGTTGCGCTTCAGATAGTCGAGGTTGCGCAAGAGGTCTGCGGCGGCCATGTAGCTTGGCCGCATCACGCCGAGGCTGAGCAGGCGGGGGTCGAGCTGCGAGACCCAGCGCAGGTGCTCCTGCAGTTCACTTTCGACACCGCTGTCGGTGAACCGCACACGGCGCACCTTCTGCAGTTCCCAGTGATCGCCGCGATGATGGGCATGGGCAGCGAGCGAGATCCTCTGCAGTCTGCCGGCCTCGTCGAACTCGTACAGACGCACGTCATCGAGGCGTATCTCCGGGGCGCCTGCGCCTGCGCCTGGACTCGCCGAGGCCGCGCGCGCATTGAGGAAGGTCTCGCCCTCGCGTGCCCAGAGGCCCGACCAGCGCGCCAGGGCGAGATCCGGGGACTGCGCCGACACCGCGAGCGACTGCGCGCGCTGCTCGCCGTGCGGCCCCAGGGTTTCGCCCATGGCCACGACCACCACGGTAAGCGCGCCCACGGCCGCCAGCACCGAAAGACATATGCGCAGCTTGGACAGTCCGGCGGCACGCAGCGCCACCAGCTCGGAGCTGGCCGCCAGCGACCCCAGGCCGAGCAGGCTGCCCATCAGTGCTGCGGTGGGGAAAAGTACGTAGGCGCGTCGTGGTGTGGTCCAGGCGATCTGCAGAAGCAGGTTGCCGATCCCTCCGCTGCCCGCCTCGGCCGCATCACGCGCCAGGGTACTCACCAGGTCCAGTCCGACCAGTACCAGCCACGCCACACCGAGCGCGGAGAGCACGGCGCCGGCCACCAGCCGGTCGACGCGGCGGATCATGCCCGACGCGCCCCGGACATGCGGCCACCCAGCCAGATCAGCCAGATGGCCAGAGCAAGCACGATCGCATGCAACCACCACAGGCCGAGAAATGCCGGAATGGTGCCGCTGCCGAGGAAGGTACGGCCCAGCGCCAGTCCATTGGCATAGGCGATGTACGCCAGGATGGCGATCAGGATGCGGCCGTAGCGCGGCTGACGTGGCGCCGAGCGCGCCAGCGGCAGCGCCAGCAGGCACAGCACCAGGGCAGACAGCGGCACGCCAACGCGCCAATGCAGCTCGGCAAGGGCGCGATCGCTGCCCTGGGCCAGCAGGATACCCGCCCGTTCCGCCGATTCCGGATAGCTCCGCCATTCGGTTTCGGCGTCGGGCAGACGGATCTCGTTGCGCTCGAAGCGCATGGTGCGGAACGAATCGAGCGACGGATCGCCCTCGACTCGAAAGCCACGGGTCAGCGCCAGGAAGCGCTCATCGCCGGCGCCATCGAAGTACAGTTCGCCCGCCTCGGCGGTGACGATATCGACGCGCCCGTCGCGTTCGGCGTGCACGAACAGACGCCGAAAGCGCTGGCCCTCCGGATCGAGTTCCGCCACGTAGACCACGCTGTGCCGCCCGGGGAGTTCGACGAAGCGCCCGGCGTCCAGTCCCGCCACGATCAGGGAGCGATTGGCCTCGTCGATGAGTCGATCGCCCAGACGCACCGACGCTGGCGCCACCCACATCGACAGCAGCAGCAGGGCCAGGGCCAGGGGCACTCCGATCAGGGCCAAGGGCCGCAGCAGCCCGGAAATCCCCACGCCCGACGCTGCGAAGACCGCCATCTCGCTGTCGCGGTACAAGCGCCCATAGGTCATCAGCACGGCCAGGAAGACCGCCAGCGGCAGCAGCAGCGCGAGTCCTTCCAGGGTACGCAAGGCAATCATTACCATCAGCAGGTCTGGGGGTACCTTGCCGCGCGCAATCTTGCTGAGCGTATCGGTAAGAAAGCCGCCCACGGTGATCAACAGAAGCACGATGGTGATCGCCAGCAGCGACAGCAGCAGCTCGCGAAGCAGATAGCGGTCGATGATCCGCAAGCGCGGCACTCAGGCGCTCCCGCTGTTCGGCAGGCGGGCTGTTGACAGCGCGGTCACCCGGCGGCAGCGCAGATGGGTGGACGACGGAGTTCGCAGGTGGCAGCAGTTGGCAGTCACGTTGGGCATGGGGCGGGCGAAGGCTTTCGTTTAGACTAACCCGCTTTCGGTCCTGCGCGCCCTCCCGGCGCCCGCCTTCGTCGGCACATCGGATGCGCACGCGACCCGCCTTCATGTTCCCAGACACAAGCATCGAGCCCGCCCATGAGTCTTCGTTTCCTCCTTTCCGCCTCGCCCGTCGCCGAAATCGAATCCGGCTGCCTGATCGTCGGCGTGTTCGACGATGCTGAACTGCCGCCCGCCACGGCAGAAGCCGACGGCGCCAGCGGCGGCCAGATCAAGCGCCTGCTGCAGCGCGGGGATCTGAGCGGCAAGGCCGGCAAGAGCGTCCTCCTGCACGGCGCCGAAGGCCTGACGGCCGAACGCCTGCTGGTGGTCGGCCTGGGCAAGCCGGATGAATTCGATGCGCACGCCTATCGACGCGCCCTGGACGTTGCATTCAAGGCGCTCAAGGGCACCCCGGTGACGCATGCGGTGTGCGCCTTGACGGCGTTGCCGACCGCTGATCGCGAGCTGACCTGGCGGGTCAGTCAGGCGGTGTTGGCCGCGGATCTTCATGCCTACCGCTACACCGCAACGCGCAAGGAACCGACGGACACTCCCGCAGGCCTGGATACGGTGACTCTGCTCGCCGCCGCAGACACTGCCGAAGCCATGGCGCAGGGGGAGGCCATGGCGGCTGGCGTCAGGCTGGCCCGCGAGCTGGGCAACCTGCCTCCCAACATCTGCAACCCGGCATACATCGCCGAGCAGGCGCGCGGCATTGCCGATGCGCATGGAGGCGTGAGCTGCGAAATCCTTGAAACGCCGGAGATGGAAAAGCTCGGCATGGGATCACTGCTCAGCGTGGCGCGCGGCAGTGCCAATACGCCGCGCCTGATCGTGTTGCGCTGGAACGGGGCGGATGCAGGCGCCAAACCCTACGCGCTGGTCGGCAAGGGCATCACCTTCGACACCGGTGGAATCTCGCTCAAGCCGGGACCCGGCATGGAGGAGATGAAGTTCGACATGTGCGGTGCGGCCGGCGTCCTCGGCGCCTTCCTCGGCGCGGTCAAGCTCAAACTGCCGCTCAACATCGTGTGCGTGGTGGCGGCCGTGGAGAACATGCCCGACGGCAATGCCTACCGACCGTCGGACGTCATCACGGCCATGGACGGACAGACCATCGAGGTGCTCAACACCGACGCCGAGGGTCGACTCATCCTGTGCGATGCGCTGACCTACGTGAAACGCTTCGAGCCTGCGGCGATCGTCGACGCGGCGACGCTGACCGGCGCCTGCGTGGTGGCGCTGGGCAAACACGCAACCGGCCTGATGAGCCGCACTGACGATCTCGCCGCCGAGCTGCTGGCAGCGGGCGAGGACAGCCTCGACCGCGCCTGGCGCCTGCCGCTGTGGACCGACTACGACAAGCAAATCGAATCGGCTTTCGCCGACGTCGCCAACATCGGCGGCAAGTGGGCCGGCGCCATCACCGCCGGCTGCTTTCTGGCGCGCTTCGCCAAGGACCAGCGCTGGGCGCACCTGGACATCGCCGGGACCGCCTGGGACGAGGGCCGCAAGGGCCTCGCCACCGGACGCCCGGTGCCGCTGCTGGTCACCTGGCTGATCGCGCGCGCCTCGAGCTGACGGCACATTTCCCAAGCCACGCAGAAGGACTCGCTCATGACTGGCGCACCGCGGTTTCGCGATACGTCCGGCCTGGCCGGCGCCATCCGCATTGCACTGCTGATCTCGATCATGCTCGGACTGGCGTTCCTGGTCGCCAATCACCGCGAGCGACAGCTGCTGCAGGACATCCAGTCGGGTGCCTTGGCCGGCGACGCCCAGATCGAAGCGGCAGCGGCGGCCAGCGACGCGCTGATCGGCCGCATCGCCAGCCTCGAGCTGCTTGTGCTGCTGGCGCTGGTGGTGATGATCGGACGCTGGATCTATCTGTCGGCCATCAACGCCCGAGCGCTGGGCGCTTCGGATTTGCAGATTTCACCGGGATGGGCGGTGGGCTGGTACTTCGTTCCATTCGCCAACCTGGTGATGCCGTTCCGGGCCATGCGCGAAATCTGGCTCGCCAGCCACAATCCGCCCAGCTTCCGGGTGCAGGGTTCCGCGCCACTGATCGGGTGGTGGTGGGCGTTCTGGCTGTTGAACGGCCTCATCGGCAATGCCTATGCGCAGATGACGCTGCGCGCCGACAGCATCGAGAGCTATCTCGCCGCGAACGCGGTGGGTACTGCCGCCACCGCGATGCGCATCGCGCTGGATGTGATCGTGCTGTTGATGGTCGCGCGTCTGACCGCCGTGCAGGTGGCACAGCACCGTCGGCCGCAGGCCACGTCAATCGTGACGACGGTCTGAGCCGGCGGTCCCGAACCTATTCCTCACATTCGTCACATCGCCCCGACCATGCTGGACAAAGGCTTCAATCCGCACGCCATCGAAATGCACTGGTACGCCCGCTGGGAGGAAAGCGGCTGCTTCCGGCCGAGCGGCGAAGGCCAGCCCTTCTGCATCCTTTTGCCGCCGCCCAACGTCACCGGCACCCTTCACATGGGCCATGCGTTCCAGCACACGCTGATGGATACCCTGGTGCGCTATCAGCGCATGCGCGGCCGCGACACCCTGTGGCAGGTCGGCAGCGACCATGCCGGCATCGCAACCGAGATGGTGGTTTCGCGCAATCTTGCCGCTGAGAACCTGACCCGCGAGGGCCTCGGGCGCGAAGCGTTCATCGAGCGCGTCTGGCAGTGGAAGCAGGAATCCGGCGACACCATCGAGCGACAGATGCGTCGACTCGGCGCATCCGGCGACTGGACGCGCAGCGTGTTCACCATGGACGCGATGCCGTCGAAGGCAGTCGTCGAGTGTTTCGTGCGCCTGTACGAAGAAGGGCTCATCTACCGCGGTCAACGCCTGGTCAACTGGGATCCGGTGCTGAAGACGGCGATCTCGGATCTCGAGGTGGTCAGCGAGGAGGAGGAAGGGCGCCTGTGGTCGCTCAGCTATCCGTTGGCCGACGGCAGCGGACATCTGGTGGTGGCGACCACCCGTCCGGAAACCATGCTCGGAGATACGGCCGTCATGGTGCACCCGGAAGACGAGCGCTACGCGCACCTGATCGGCAACAGCATCGCCCTGCCGCTCAGCGACCGCCAGATTCCGATCATCGGAGATGCCTACGTCGACCGCGAATTCGGCACCGGTTGCGTCAAAGTGACGCCGGCGCACGACTTCAACGATTATGCGGTGGGGCAGCGCCACGGGCTGCCGATGATCAACATCTTCACCGCCGACGCCCGCATCAACGACAGCGCGCCGGAAAAATACCGCGGCCTCGACCGCTTCGAGGCGCGCAAGGTGGTGCTCGCCGATCTCGAGGCCATCGGCTGCCTTGTCGAGGAGAAGAAGCACAGGCTGATGGTCCCGCGCGGCGACCGCAGCGGACAGATCGTCGAGCCCTGGCTCACCGACCAGTGGTTCGTGAAGATGGACGGCATGGGCCAGCGCGGCCTGGAGCTGGTCGAGAACGGCAGCGTGCGTTTCGTGCCGCCCAACTGGATCAACACCTACCGTCACTGGATGGGCAACATCCAGGATTGGTGCATCAGCCGGCAGCTGTGGTGGGGCCATCGCATTCCGGCCTGGTACGACGACGCCGGCAAGGTGTATGTCGGTCGTGACGAGGGCGAGGTGCGTGCGCGTCACGGCCTCGCATCGTCCGTCGCGCTCAGCCGCGACAGCGACGTGCTGGAAACCTGGTTCAGCTCGGCCCTGTGGCCGTTCTCCACCCTGGGCTGGCCGGACAGCGAAGCCATGGCCGAACGCGGCTTCGATCGCTACCTGCCATCCTCGGTGCTGGTCACCGGCTTCGACATCATCTTCTTCTGGGTCGCGCGGATGGTGATGATGACCGATCACTTCACCCGCCAGGTGCCTTTCCATGACGTCTACATCACCGGTCTGGTGCGCGACAAGGACGGCCAGAAGATGTCCAAGTCGAAGGGCAACGTGCTCGACCCCATCGACCTGATCGACGGCATCGAGCTCGATGCCCTGGTCGCCAAGCGCACCGGCGGACTGATGCAGCCGCAGATGGCGGCCAGGATCGAGAAAGCGACGCGCAAGGAGTTCGCCGAGGGCATCCCCGCCTTCGGCGCCGACGCCCTGCGTTTCACCTTCGCCAGCCTCGCCACCCACGGCCGCGACATCAAGTTCGATCTCGGCCGCTGCGAGGGCTATCGCAATTTCTGCAACAAGCTGTGGAACGCCGCCCGCTTCGTGCTGATGCACTGCGAGGACTACCGGGCCAGCGGCGTGCCGGCTGCATCGAGCGACGCCGAGCGCTGGATCCTCACGCGGCTGTCGCGCACCGTGGCCGAGGTCCATCGCCAGTTCGCTGCCTACCGCTTCGACCTCGCCGCGCAGGCGCTCTACGAATTCACCTGGGATGAGTACTGCGACTGGTTCATCGAGCTGTCCAAGCCGGTGCTCGGCGGCGATGATGCTGCCGCTGCGGACGGCGTCCGCCATACCCTGCTGCATGTCCTTGAAGCCCTGCTGCGGCTGCTGCACCCGCTGCTGCCCTTCATCACCGAAGAAATATGGCAGCACGTGGCGCCCAAGCTCGGCATCGCCGGCCACAGTGTCGGTCTCCAACGCTACCCGGAAACCGACGATTTCGGCGTCGATCCCGGTGCCGATGCCGGCATCGAGTGGCTGAAGAACGTCACGATCGCGCTGCGTCGGGTGCGCAGCGAGATGAACATCGCACCGGGTCGCGAAGTACCGCTGCTGCTCGACGGCGGCGACGAGGACGACCGGCCGCTGATCCAACGCTTTTCCTGTGAGCTGACCAGCCTGGCGCGACTGCAGTCGATGCGCTGGCTCGAACCCGGCGAAGTGGCCCCACCCGCCGCAGCGGCGGTCGCCGGCGAGCTGCGCCTGCTGATCCCCTTGGCCGGCCTGATCGACGCCGACGCCGAGCGCGCCCGCCTGGCGCGCGAAATCGCTCGTATTGAAACGGAGGTCGCGCGCTGCCATGGCAAACTCGGCAACGAGCGCTTCGTCGCCAACGCCCCGGCCGACGTGGTGGCCCAGGAACGCCAACGCCTGGTCGAGTTCAGCGGCACGCTGGCGGGGCTCAGGGAGCAGCTCGAGCGGCTGCAGGCGCTCTGAGGCCACCAACCGGGGCTGGGCAATCGGCAACCGCACAACGGTCGTGTCGGCGCACGGCCTTCAGGCAGTCGCTCCCTTTGGCTACGAGCGTCTGCCCTGAATGTCGCGCCCTTGTCGCCCACGGGTGGGCTCCTACAGGGCCTGGCTTCTGAAGGAGGGGCCTCAGCCCCGACATGCGCGCTGGACAAACGGGGGGTTGCCGCGAAGAGAAGTGTCTACAAAGGCGACGACCCGCTGCTCCCTGCTCCCTGCTCCCCACTCCCTGCTCCCTACCCCTCCCCCTCCTCCGGCCCCAGCATCTCCAGCGCCATCACCAGCGCGTCCTCGCGGCCCTTGAGCGCCGGGTAATAGCGCGGGCGCGTGCCGATCTCGTTGAAACCTTCCTCGGCATACAGCCTGATGGCGGCCGTGTTGGTGGGTCGTACTTCGAGGAACACCCGTTCGGCGTGATGCCAGCGGGCCAGATCCAGCAGTCGATGCAGCATGCGCCGACCGAGCCCGCGGCGATGGTGGAGCGGATCGATGCACAGGTTGAGAATGTGCGCCTCGCGCGCGGCGACCGACAGCAGCGCGTAGCCGACCAGCACGCCCGCGTCGTCCATCACCCAGCAGCCGTAGCCGGCGCGCAGGCAATCGCTGAAGATGCCGCGGCTCCAGGGAAACTCGTAGGCGCGTGCTTCGATCGCCGTGACCTGATCGAGGTCCGCCTCGCACATGGGGCGCAGTCCCGGATCGTTCGCCTTGAGCACCGCACTCACGGCTGCAGCTCCCGCAGCCGCGGCAGCTCGGCCTTGAGCCGCGCCCAAAGCGCCCGCCTGCGTCCCTCGTCGCTTACCAGGCGGTCCACCGCATCGGTCTCGACGCTGCTTTCCGCGCACCCTGACGCGGCCACCCCGAAGGCTATCTCCAGGACCGCGCGATCGTCCTGCGGATCGTCCTGGCGGAAGGCGCCGTTCCATTGCATGGCCTTGAGAATTCTGCCGAGCATCTGCTTCTGTGCCTGATCGAGCGCCGACTTGGGGCGGTCCAGACGGATCAGAATGCACGCTTGCGCGGAATCCTTCCGGGAAGCCTCGCCGTCGGACGCGGCACGCGGCACGTAGACGTCGACGCCCATCCTCGCCAGCATGCGCAGGCGATCGTCCGCCGCCAGGCTCACGGCTGCGCCGCCTCCAGGTCACCAAGGAACTCGGCGTAGATGCCGTCGACCGCGCGGCCCATGGCCTCGACGTAGGCCTCGATCGAGGTCCCGTCCGCCGGCACCTGGGCGCGGTACTCGCGAAGCAGCCAGGGATCGGCACGGTCAGCCACCTCGACGCGCAGCTGTATGCCGACACTGGCCACCGACGCGTTACCTTCGCGCAGGCGCTCGAAGTCGGTCAGCAGCCCGCGGATGCGCATCTGGGCAGCCCCCGGCGGCAGGCGATCGACCACCATGCCGGACGCGCCGGACGTGCGCAGGGTGTGGATCAGACGGCGCTGCAACATGCGCCCCGGTGGTTCTGCCCACAGCTGGTAGTGGTAGCTGCGCAGCTGCGTGCCGCGCGCATCCAGCGAATACAGCATGGCCTGCTGGTTCTGCAGGCCGTCGGCTGTGAAGACATCGACCACGATCGGTCGTGCGCTGACCGGCGCCGACAGGGCCGGTGGCGGCACCGCGGGCGGCAGGCGAAAGTAGGTGTTCTCCGGAATGGTCGCCACCCCGCCGCATGCGGACAGGCCCAGCAACAGCAGCACTACGGCAACGCGATGCATCAGTCCGCCTCCAGGGTGTCGGCCGGCGGCGTGAACAGCAGCCGGTTGGGGTTGCGCCGGATCTCCCGGCTGAACTCCTCGAAGTTGCGGCTGGAGGCCTCGAGGTGATGGGTGATGGCCTCGATCCGACGCGCCACGGTGCCCACCGTGACCTCGAGATCGGTCAGGGTGCGCTGCACGCGCGGGCGACCATCTTCGGTGATTTCCCGGGCGCTCTCGAGCAGGCCGTCGAGACGTTCCTGGGTGGCCTTGAGATCGGCCGCCACGCTGCGCATGTGGCTGGCACTCTCGCGCACGTCGGCCAGCGTGCCGCTGATGGCCTGACGGTTCTCGCTGCCGAGCACCTGGTTGATCGAAGCTGCCGACTCGTTGAGCTGGGCGAGCAGCCTTTCGGTATCAGCGAGGATCAGCGGCGCGCTATCGTCGAGACTGCCTGTCAGGGAATCGAGGCTGTTGGCCAGCGTATCGACCAGCGGCGCGATTCGCGAACGTGTCAACGTGGTCAGCTCGGCCGCCAGATCGTTCATTGCGGCGAAGAGGTCGGCACCCTCCTCACCGACAATCTCCGAGCCCGGCGGCAGCACCTGTGGCGACTGACCCTCCCGGATGCCGATGGAGACATCGGCGAGCAGTCCGCTGGACTGCAGGCGGGCGATGCTGTCACCGGGGATACGCCAATCGGAACGCACCGAGACCTCCACGCGATAACGCGTCGGAAACGCGTCCCGCAGCGGCGCCACATCGCTCACCTGGCCGATGCGAAAGCCCTCGTAGTACACCGGCGCACCGTAGCCCAAGCCGGTCACGTTGGAATAGTGAACGTGATAGACGGCTGCCGGCCCGGTGCGCCCGGTAATCAGCACCAGGGTCACCAGCAACAGCGCGAAGGCGGCGAGGACGACGATGCCGACGAGGGTGTAGTTGACGGTGTCACGTTTCATGGGCTTCGGGGCTCATTATGGATCATGGGGGCGGGTTGTTACCTGGCGCCTGCGGCGGGGTAAGGTCGCGGGCCGCTTGCTGGCGGGCGCCGCAGCCACGTGTTCTTTCTTTCGCCCGTTCCGGCGGCGGGGTCGCTTTTCGCGTACCGCGTCCCGTGTAGGAGCGCACCCGTGCGCGAC
>CAZGKE010000038.1:0-25464 GCA_964526035.1 uncultured Gammaproteobacteria bacterium
CGCCCGTTCACCGCCACGTCGCACTCGTAACCCAGGTGGCGGAGGCTCTCGATGAGGATGAGGCGGTTCACCTCGTTGTCTTCCGCGATGAGGATCCGGGGAAGCTGACCCGCATCGGCCCGTTCCACCCTCCCGGCCTGCACCACCACCACCGCGCCGGGTCCGGGTGCGGGTGCGGGTCCGTCGATGACGTCCAGCAGTTCCCGCAGGCCCACAGGCTTCATCAGCAGGCCGTCCACCTGGTCCTGCAGCTGGCGGACGGCCGCGTCTGATAGCTGGTGCGCCGTTGCCATCAAGCCGACGGCGGCCAGGTTGCCAGCCCGTGCAGCCGCGAGCAGGGCGTATTGCCGCCGGTCACTCACGCCGGGATCCCAGTCCCAGATGAGCGCCCGCCGGAACTTGCCCGCGTGGCACGCGCCGGTCAGCAAAGCCTCCGCCTCCTCCGGCGTGGCAACATGGCGCACCTCCGCGCCAGCCGCCCGCAGGTTGCGGCTCAGCGATTGCGCCGCCAGGTCGTTGATGCTGAGGAGAATGACCTCGCAAGGCAGTGCCCCGGCACCGAGGGCCCCTGCCGCTCCGGCCGCCTCGACGAGGACGCACAGGCCGAACACCGAGCCCGTCCCCGCGACACTGCGCACCGTAATCAGCCCGCCCATCATCGCGGCGAGGCGCTGGCTCACGGCCAGCCCGAGGCCGGTGCCGCCGTACTTGCGGGTCGTGGATGCGTCCACCTGGCTGAACGGCTGGAAGAGCCTGGCGAGTCCCTCGTCCGGAATGCCGATGCCCGAGTCCTCCACGTCGATGCGCAGTTCCAGGCGGCCGTCGGGCATCGCCCGTGGCTCGTGGATGGTCACGCGGACGTGTCCGGCGGCGGTGAATTTCAGGGCGTTCGACAGCAGGTTGAAGACGATCTGGCGGAGGCGGCCGGGATCGCCGCGAACCCGCCGGAACGCCGCCGGTGGCGTATCGACGATGAGCTCGAGATTCTTCTCGCTGGCGACGGGGGCGAAGTTGCGCACCCACTCGGTCACGGCATCCGCCAGCAGGAACTCGCTGCTGTCGAGGGTCATCTGGCCCGCCTCGATGCGCGAGAAATCAAGGATTTCGGTGACCTGGGCAAGGAGCGCCTCCACCGACGACCGGGCCGTGCCGAGATAGCTGCGCTGGGTCGGATCGAGGCCGGTCCTGCCGAGGAGCTCGAGCATGCCGGTGACGCCATTGATAGGCGTACGGATCTCGTGGCTCATGACGGCGAGGAAGCGGCTCTTGGCTTCGTTGGCGGCATCGGCCGCCCGAAGCGCGACCCGCAGGCGATCGCGCTCCTCGGCCAAAGCACTGGCCGACGCCGCCCGCAGTTCATCATTGAGCCCGCGCATTTCGGCCGACGAAATGTCGAGGGACCTCTCCAGCAGGTAGCGGTCCTGGTCATGCTGCACATAGACCTGGCTGATGCGGACCAGCAGCTCCGCCCACTGCTCCGGTGTGGGTGGTACCGCGGCTCCGGCACCGAGCCGGTGCAGCTGCTTTTCCAGGACCCTGTGCATGGCGGCCTCAGGCTTCCCGGATGGTGGTCAGCGTCATGGTCTGGTTGTGCAGGTCGCAGCGGCCGCTGGCCCCGGGGGACAGCTCGCCATAGGAGTAGAAGCCGACCTGGCTGGTGCCGGCTGGCAGCAGGTCCAGCGCGGATTCCAGTTCGTCATCCGCGCGCTCGCCCAGCACGAGGCGCCGGCCCACGCAGCTGATGGCAACGCAGAGCGTTGGCCCGGCTGATTCCGGCCCCGCACTGGACCGGGTCATCAGGGCGGCACCGGCCGCGCCGTCGACCAGCCGGTCGAGGTTGGCCTTCATGAGCCGGACGATCGAGCCCTCGGGCACGTTGCCGGCGAAGGTGAGGGACTGGGCCGCCTCGTCCACCGCAAGGAGTGTGCGCACCACGGGATCATCATCGTTGCTGTCCCGGCGCAGGGCCAGGGGAAACAGCAGCCCGGTGCCCGGCAGGCCACTGGCAAGTTCCCCGAGATAGGTCTTGTACAGCGCCAGCGCCGGCTTGCCGTCCAGCTCGAACAGCACGTTGGCCGTGGACCGGGTGACGACACGCTCGGGCCCGAAGATGTCCCAGCCGCCCTTCGAGCCGTGTCCGACCTGCACGCGGGAGCCATAGAAGCCCACGGCGGTGACCATGCCGGAGACCGGCTTGCCCTGGTGGAGCACCCAGGTGCGCTGGAAGCGGTCGCCGTCGCCGGCGAGGCCGCCGGTGATCACCACTCCCTGCGGCAGGGCTTCGACGAGGCCCGCAATCAGTTCGCTGCCATTCACCAGCAGGCCATCGGACAGGACCAGCACTGCGGCCAGTTCGTCGCCCCGAAGCGCGGCGCCGAGCTGGCTGCCGGCCTGCCGCGATTCTTCCATGCTGCGCACCGGGACCGCTGCCTCCCGGAGACGCGTCGAGTTGAACCGGACGATGGCCACCGACAGGCTGTCATCGGCCACTTCAGCGCCGTGGATTTCCCCCGCTGACGAGCAGCCCAGGATGGCGCTGCGTGGAAACGCCGCACCGAGTGCCGCCAGGGGCGCCGGATCATCCAGCGCGCTGGTGCTGCCGAAGGCCAGCACGAGCGTCGCCGGGCCGTCCAGGGCCGGAAAAGCTGCCGGCTGCCAGTCAGCACCCTGGCGCAGATTCATGGTCATGAGTTCCATCGTTACCTCTCCACTGGCAGCGTCATGCTGCCCTTTGTTGGGACCGCAGGGCACCAGTCACTCGCTGGTGTTCCTGAAACATCTGCTCGACGAGTTCGGTCGCGGCCTCAAGACTGGCGTCGTGGCCCTTTGCCTCGAGCTGCCGCGCGATGTCTGCGAGCCCGGTGGCCCCCACATTGCCGCTGCTGGATTTAAGGGCGTGGGCAGCAAGGCGGAGACCATCGGCATCGCCGGCGGCCAGCGCGGTGCGGATCTGCTCCGTCAGCCTGGCGGCGCTCTCCACGTACAGGGCAACGACCTTTGCCACGATGTCGGGAGCACCGGGTTGCTGCAGGGCGCGGATCTGCTCCAGGGCCCGCGGATCAAGGACGGCACCGGCCCTGGCCGGCACCGACGCAGGCGCCACCCCGGGCGGCTCGTCGGGGGCGGCATCCAGCGCCTCCAGCAGCCGCCGCAGCTGCTCCTGGGTGAACGGCTTGGACAGGTACTCGTCCATGCCGGCCTCGAGACATTTCTCCCGGTCGCCCGCCAGCGCGTTGGCCGTCAGGGCCACCACCGGCGTGCGCTTCCAGTCCACGGCCTTCTCGTAGGCACGGATGCGCGCCGTCGCGCCGTAGCCGTCGAGCACCGGCATGTGGCAGTCCATCAGCACCACGTCGAACTCGCCACCCTCGAAGGCCGTGGCACCCTGCTCGCCATCCACCGCCAGCGTCACCTCGCAGCCGAGCTGCTCGAGCATGCCCCGGGCGACCTCCTGGTTCACAGGGTTGTCCTCCACCAGCAGGATGCGCAGGCCCAGCCGATGGGCCGACGCGGCGGCCTCGAGTGCCAGGGCCCGGACCATCTGGGTGTTCGACGGACGATCCGCGAGCACCCGGCTCAGCGCCGTGTACAGGTATGCGCGGCGCACGGGCTTGGTCAGGCAGGCTTCGACGCGCAGCAGGCGCCACTCCGTGTCATCGTCCGTCCGGGCCACGGAACCAAGCAGGACCACGCGCAGATCCCGCAACGTCGGGCTGGCCCGCACCGCCTTCAGCACGTCCATGCCGCTCATTCCCGGCATCTGGTGGTCGAGCACCACCAGATCGAAGGCCTCGCCCCTGCCTGCCGCCGCATTGAGCTGCGCCAGCGCCTGCGGCCCGCTGCCCGCCTCGGCCACCTCGGCCCGCCAGCCCTGCAGATGCTCGCGGAGAATCTGCCGGTTGGTGGCGTTGTCATCCACGATCAGGATGTGGCTGCCGGTGAGCGCCTCGGGCTTCAGCTCCGACACGGCATGTATCTGCCGTGCCAGCGGCACCGTGAACCCGAACGTCGAGCCCTCACCCGGCGTACTCTGCAGCTCGATCTCCCCGCCCATCAGCTCGATCAGCTGCTTGCTGATGGCCAGGCCCAGGCCGGTCCCGCCATACCTGCGGGTGGTCGAGCCGTCTGCCTGGGAGAACGAGTCGAAGATCGCTGCCTGGCTTTCCGGCGGGATGCCTATTCCTGTGTCCTCCACCTCGAAGCGCAGCAGCGGGCGCCCCGGCTCGCCGCCTTCCTGCTCCGTCACCCGCAGGATTACCTGGCCCTGTTCGGTGAACTTCACGGCGTTGCCGAGCAGGTTGATCAGCACCTGGCGGAGCCGCATGCCATCGCCGGTGCAGGTTGCCCGCAGACCCGGTTGCAGCTGGCAGATCAGCTCAATGCCCTTGGCGTGCGCTGCCTCGGCCAGCAGCTCCGCCGCCTCCTCCGCCACCTGCTCGACATCGAAGGGCGCGTCGTCGAGTTCGAGCTTCCCGGCCTCGATCTTGGAGAAGTCCAGGATGTCATTGATGATCTTGAGCAGGCCCTCGGCGGAGTGGCGGATCGTCGCTGCGTACTGCTGCTGGCGGCGGTCGAGCCGGGTACCACCGAGCAGCTCCGTCATGCCCAGCACCCCGTTCATGGGCGTGCGGATCTCGTGGCTCATGCGTGCCAGGAACTCACTCTTGGAGCGGCTCGCCGCCTCCGCCCGGTCGCGGGCGCCCTTCAGCTGCTCGACAGCGTATTCGCGTTCAGCTTCGCGGAGGGCCACGCTTTCCTGGGATTCGGTGAGGCTGTTACCGAGCTCGCGCAACGCCAGCCCCAGGTCGCGGAGCTCGTCGGAGCTGTCCACCTGCACCGGTACCTGCAGATTCCCGGCCGCCATCTCCCGCGCAACGCTGATCAGGCTCTCCGCCGGTGCCAGCAGCACGTCCCGGACCGCTTTGTAGATGAGGCGATGCATCGCCGCCACAGCCAGGAGGATCAGGGCCATGACGATGACGGCGATCAGCTGGCCCGCGCGGCCGATTTCGGCGCTGGCGACGTCGCCGACGAGCAGCAGGCCCGGGTGGGGCGTGGCGAGCGCGATATAGCGGTCGACGCCATTCGCGCTGACCTTGACCGGAGGCCCTGCAGCAACCAGCTCCGGCGAGTCGGGCAGGGCTTCGGCCGGATTCCAGGGTATCGGTCGGGAGCTGCCGGCCCAAGGCTGGCCCCGCGTGTCCGTGAGGATCACACCACCGGTGGCGCCGAAGGCCACGTCGTCAGCGCGGACGACGGACCGCTTGAGGTCGAAGACCGCGACGAGATAGCCGAGCCCGGGCGACGCACCGTCAGCCCGCTGCCGCATGAGCGCGTCGCTCAGCCGCAGCCCGATCACCAGCAACGGCTCTCCACTGGCCCCGGCGGGCAGGATGCGCGCCAGGGACTGCCAGTTGGCCACCCGGAGCTGGCGCACGAAGTCTGCATAAGCCCCGGGTGACAGCGCATCGCTGTCACCGCGCAGCCACGCGACGTCGTCGGCCCCGTCGGCGTGCAGGATCCGCACCTCCAGGTTGGACGCGTACGCGGTCTGGTAGTCGGTCAGGAGCGCGAGCACGCCGGGCTGGTAGAGCCCGTAGCGGGAGTCCTCGTCCGGCGCAGTGATGTAGGTGGTGATGGGCGATGCAATGGCCAGGAAACTCACGCTGCTCATCGCGGCGCTGATGTCGGCCTCGATGGCGGCGTCAAGCTGATTGACCACGGTGCGCATGTTCTCGAGCGTCTTGCTGCGGGCGGTGGTCTCGAGCTGATAGTAGGAGGCACCGCCGATCAGGAGGAGCGGCCCGAGGATGGCAGGCAGGATCGAGAGACTGAGGCGGGTTTGCAGACGCACGGTCAGTCCCCCGGCAGGATCGTGAGCGACGGGCGCTGCGTCAGTCGCGGGTTCATGGCTTCCTCGTGATCCTGGCCAGGATCTGGTTGCGAAGGGCGACGATGGCCGGGGCGCCAGCGGTATTGATTTCCGATCTGTCGAAGGCAGGACCGGATGGATAAATGACGGGATCCTTGCCCATCGCCACGGGCAGCAGGGCGCGGGCAGACAGGTTCGGCGTGGCCGCCTGGGAGAACTCCGCCACGCGGACCGCTACGGCCGGATCACTGAGGAACTCCAGGAACGCAAATGCCAGGTCCTTCTGCTTCGAGGCGGACAGGACTGCCATGTAATCTACCCACAGCAGGCCACCCTCCTCCGGCAGGACGAAATGGATATTCGGGTTGAGATCCCGCAGCCACATCGCGTCACTGCTGTAGGCCATCGCCACCCAGGCCTTGTCCGTGAGCAGGGCGGAGTCTGACCCTAGACCCACTATTCCGTAGTCGGCCACACACGGCCGCTGCGCCTTGAGCAGCTGTTCCACCGGCGGGTAGGCGCCGGGGTCGGTGGCGTTCGCCGACTGGCCGGTCGCCTTGAGGCCGATGCCAACGAGTTCCCGGGGGTCGTCGAAGACCATCACCTTGCCGCACAGGCCGGCGGCCGGCTTGAACAGGTCCAGCCAGGAGGTCGGCGCCGTCTTCACCAGGTCGGCCCGGTAGGCGATGCCCGTGGTTCCCCAGGCGAAGGGCACCGCGTGGGTGGCAGAGCCGTCCGCCGCCCGCCGCCAGCGGGGATCGTAGTGCCGCAGGCCCGGCACCCGGGCAGTGTCGATGGGCGCGATCCAGCCCCGGTCCCGGTACAGCGGCAGCTGGGCCTGATCCACGATGATGAGATCGAAGCCGGCGGCGCCGCTGTCGGCCAGCCGGCGGTCGCGCTCCGCGTCTGACGCGAAGTAGGTCTCCTCGACCCGGACGCCGTATTTCTCCCCGAACTCGGCGGCCAGTTCCGGGTCCAGGTAATCCTCCCAGTTGAGGATGCGCAGGACCGGCTGTTCAGCCCCCATTAGCGGCGGGGGCAACCCGCTGCTTAGCAGGAGTAGCATCAGGGCCAGAATCCGCGCTGGACGGTGCATGTTCATTGGCGTCTTGCCTTTCATGGTGGTCATAGCTCTGCCGCGATCTGGTCGATGGTCAGGCGCCGGCCACTGCGCACCAGCTCTTCCAGCTCCGCCGCGGGCAGCGGCTTGCTGAACAGGAAGCCCTGGATCTGGTCGCAGCCCTGCTGGCGCAGGAACCGGAGCTGCTCCACGAGCTCGACGCCCTCGGCCACGGTGGTCAGCTGCAGCTCCCGGGCCATCGCGATGATGGCGGCGCAGATGGCGGCGTCGTCGCTGCTGACCTGCAGGTCCTTCACGAAGGACCGGTCGATCTTCAGCGTGTCCAGCGGGAACTGGTTCAGGTAGCCGAGCGACGAATAGCCCGTGCCGAAATCATCGATCGAGATCTTGATCCCGGCGTTGCGCAGCCGTCGCAGCGCGTCGGTGACCTCCTCGATGTTCCGCATCAGCAGGCTCTCCGTGATCTCGAGCTCGAGGCGCTGCGGATTCACGCCGTGCGCCCGGACCGTCCCGAGGACGGACTCGATGAAATCATCGCGGGAGAACTGGATGGTGGAGATATTCACGGCCACGCAGAGGTGCCCGAGGCCACGGCTGCCCCAGTCCCGGATCTGCCGGCAGGCCTCGCCGATGGCCCAGTCACCGAGGGGTAGCATCATGCCGGTCTCCTCGGCAAGCGGGATGAACGTTCCCGGGGATATCCAGCCACGTTCGGCATGGTGCCAGCGCAGGAGTGCCTCGACCCCCAGGATCTCACCCGTCACCGCGTCCACCTTCGGCTGGTAGTGCAGGGCGAACTCCCGCATCTCAATGGCCCGGCGCAGGTCGTTTTCCAGGTCCAGCCGCTCAACCGAGCGACCGCTCACAGCATTGCTGAAGAAGGTGTGCCGGTTGCGGCCCTGGTCCTTGGCCTCGTACATGGCCATGTCCGCCTTCACCAGCAGATCCTCGATGTCGGTACCATCGTCCGGGTAGACGGAGATGCCGATACTCGGCGTGATGACGAACTGATGGCCTTCGGAACTGAAGGGCTCGGCCAGTGCGTGCCGCACCCGGGTCGCCACGGCAGCTGCCTGACCGGGGTCGTCGATGTCTGTCAGCAGGATGACAAACTCATCACCGCCGAGGCGCGCCACGCGGACCTGGGACGACGGGTCAGCCCGTTGTGTTCGGGCCACGAAGTCCTCGGGACGCACACAGGTTTCCAGGCGCCGCGCCACGGACTGCAGCAGGGCGTCGCCGACGGCGTGCCCGAGGGTGTCGTTGATCCGCTTGAAGCGGTCCAGGTCGACGAACAGGACGGCGACCCGGCTGGCCTTGCGCTCACTGGCACGGATCGCCCGCCGCAGCTCGCGCACGAACAGCTGGCGGTTGGCGAGCCCGGTCAGCGTGTCGTAGTAGGCAAGGTACTGGATGCGGGCCTCGGTGCGCCGACGCTCCGTGATATCGCGAACGACGAACAGGTAGCTCGAGTCTGGCTGCACACTGACGCGGGTCTCGTAGACCTTCTGTGCCGCGCCAGCACCCAGCTCGAATTCGTAGCTCTGCTGCCCGCCGGCGCCCAGCGCGGCCTGCATCGCCTCGCGGGCCTTGCGGGCAGTGTCCGCGGACAGCGATTCCTCCAGCGTTGTCCCCACGAACTTCCCGCCGCCGGAGTGTGCGTTGCCGCTCAGGTGCTCCAGCACGCGACCCTCGGCGGACAGCCGGAAGATCCAGTCGGGAAATGCCTGCAGGAGTGCCCGCGTGCGTTCCTCGCTCTGGCGCAGGGCCCCGGTGGTCTGGTGGGCCCGGATCACGAAGCTGACCCGGTGCGGCAGGACGGGCCAGGCGATGGGTTTGACCATGAAATCCGTGGCGCCGGCCGCGTAGGCTCTGGCGATCGATTCGTTATCATCACGGCCGGTGACCATGATGATGGGCAGGTGTGCGCCGGCGGGATGCCGACGAATCGCCGCACAGAGGTCGAAACCATTGGCGCCCGGCATCTCGACGTCAAGCAGCACGACGTCGGGAGTCTTGCGGTCGAAGGCCGGCAGCACGGCCGATCCCTCACTGACCACGGTGACATCGAAGCCCGCCTGCTGCAGCGTCTCGTTGGCCAGGATACCCACCATCGGGTCGTCGTCCGCGACGAGGACGCAGGGTTTGGGGACTGGCACGGTACTGGTGTTCAAGCAGCGGTCCTTTCCTGAGCAGCGTCCAGAGCCTCGGCGGCTCGCGCGAATTCGTGCAGCAGTGCCTCGCGAAGGCCGCGGGTCTCGCGCAGGTCACCACGCTGGCCCGCCGCTTCGAGGCTGCGGCTGATATCGCCCACCGCGGTGGCACCGATGTTCGCGCTGCTGGACTTCAGGGCATGCGCGGCTGCACGGACGGCCGCCGCGTCGCCGGCCGCCAGCGCGACGCAGAGCCGGTCCACCAGTTCGCGGCCACTGGCGAGGTACGCCGCGATGATCCTGTTCAGCAGGCTCGGTGCGCCCGGCTGCTGCAGTCGCCGGATCGCATCCAGGGCAGCGGGATCCAGTGGCGTAGCAGCAGCCCTGGCTCCTGTGGCCTCGCCGGCACGCGCCAGCCGTGTCTCCGCGACCGGGCTGGCGCTGGCGGGCGTGACCAGCTTGTCCAGCGCACCACGCAGCTGCTCGAGGCTGAAGGGCTTCGCGAGATAGGCGTCCATGCCGGCCGCGAGGCACTTCTCCTCGTCACCCTGCAACGCATTGGCAGTCAGCGCCAGAATCGGCGTGTGTCCGGCCTGCGTGCGGCCTTCCCACTCGCGGAAGCTGCGCGTCGCGGCGTAGCCGTCGAGCTCCGGCATGTGGCAATCCATGAGCACGGCGGCGAACCTCTGGCGCCGGAGTGCCTCGAGGGCGGCGTGCCCGTTCCAGGCACCGACCACGGTGGCACCGAGGCTCGTCAGCATGCCCCGTGCGACCTCCTGGTTGACCGGGTTGTCCTCCACCAGGAGCACCGTCTGGCCGGCGACGGCGCAGTCGCGGACCGACGGCAGTAGCGCCGCCAGCGTGGACGTCTGATCCGCGCGCCTGCCCGCCAGGACCTTCATCAAGGCTGCCCTGAGACGCGCCTGGCGCACCGGCTTGGCCAGCCAGGCGGTGACGCCCGCCCTGCGCCAGTCGTCGGCGCCCGTCGGGGCCAGCATGGAACTCAGCATGACGATCGCGACGTCCTGCAGGCCGGGCCGGGCCCGCGCGGCGCGCGCCACCGCGAGCCCGTCCATGCCGGGCATTTTCATGTCGAGCAGGAGTACATCCACGGGGTCCTCAGCCTGCCTGGCGAGGATGTCCAGGGCCTGCGCCCCGGAACTGGCCACGCCGACCTCCATGCCCCAGCTGCCAAGCTGGGCCGCCAGGATTTCCCGGTTGGTGGCGTTGTCGTCCGCCACGAGGATTCGCGCGTGGGCGAGCTGGGAGGGCTGCAATGCCTCGTCGCTGAATGGCGCGCGAGGCAGCCGGAGCGTGAAGTAAAAGGTTGAGCCCGACCCGGGCTCGCTCTGCACGCCGAGCTCGCCACCCATGAGGCCGATGAGCTGGCGGCTGATGGCGAGCCCGAGGCCGGTGCCCCCGTAGCGGCGTGTCGTGGAACCATCCTCCTGGGAGAAGGACTCGAAGATGCGCTGCTGGTTCTCGGGCCGGATGCCGATGCCAGTGTCTTCCACCTCGAAACGCAGCTGGCTGGTACCGCCGGTGGACCCTGCTTCCCTCACCCGGATCACCACCTGGCCGCGCTCGGTGAACTTGAGTGCATTGCCCACCAGGTTGACCAGCACCTGACGCAGCCGCGCGGCATCGCCAACAACCTCCATGGACAGGTCGGCAGGCACATCACAGATCAGCTCGAGCTCCTTGCTGGTGGCCCGCTCGGCGAGCAGGTCGACAGCATCTTCAACGAGCTCGCGCACGTCGAAGGCCGCCACGTCCAGCTCCATCCGGCCGGCCTCGATCTTGGAGAAATCCAGCACGTCGTTGATGATCCCGAGCAGGGAATCGGCCGACTGGTGAATGGTCTGCGCGTAGCGGCGCTGGCGCTCGTCCAGCCCGGTCGCGCCAAGCAGTTCCGTCATGCCCAGCACGCCGTTCATGGGCGTCCGGATCTCGTGGCTCATGCGCGCCAGGAACTCGCTCTTGGCCCGGCTGGCGGCCTCGGCCCGCTCGGCAAGGGCCCGGGATTCAGCCGCGGCGGCCTCCAGATTCTGCGTCCGCTCCCGGACCTGGGCTTCGAGTCCGCCCTGGTACTCGCGCAACCGCCGGTCGCGCTGCTGGATCTCGCCCAGCATGATGTTGAAGCCATCGACCAGGCCGCCGATCTCGTCGTCGGTCTGCTTCACGCCCCGCAGGGAGAAGTCCTTGTGCTCCGTGATCCGGCACACGACATCCAGGAGTTGCGTGACCGGGGCCGAGATGACCCGCTCCAGCCGCGTTGACAGCACCCAGGCCACCAGGCCGGCCAGCAGCAGTCCCAGTGCGATGGCCAGGCCGGACCGGCGCAGCTGCACATAGAGCTGGGTCAACTCTGCATCGAGCCGCACCGTGCCGATCCGCTCACCATCCAGGATGACCGGCGCCACCACGTGGGCGTGGGTGAGGCCATGGAAGTGCGCCCCGGACGTGCTGGCGCCGCGCTCCCCGGCCGCCCGGCCAGTCAGCGGCTCCCCGGCTTGTGGCGGCCGCCCCCCCGCAAACGACAGGTCGACCAGCACCTGCCCCGTGGCATCCTCGAGGGTCACTGACCGGATGCTCGGGTCCGCCTGCAGGGAGCTGAGCAGCTCTCCTGCCAGCTGCCGGTCACCGAAGGTCAGCGCCCCGGCGGTGTTCTTGGCGACGGCGCTGGTCAGCGTGACGAGATGCCGGGACAGGCTGTCGCGCAGGCTGATGGCCTCGGCAGTTATATAGAGTCCCGAGGCGACGAGCAGGGCCACACCGGCCGCATAACCAATGCTGACCCGCAGCTTCGTGGCCAGCGGCAACGTGCTGAGCCAGCGCATCATCGCCCGGCCTCGCGGGTCGGGCCACCGACGACCGTGGCAAGCTGCAGCAGCTGGGCTCCGATTTCCAGGCCTGCACGCTGCCCCGCGCCGGGGTTGATACGGAAGGCGATCTTGCCGTCACTGGTGGCCAGCTCGACCATGCCACCCTGGGCAGCGAAGCCTTCGATGTCGCTGATCGTGAGTACCGGGCTGGCCGCGATGGCTGCGAGTACAGCCGGGACTTGCTCCTCCTCCGAGCGGCTGATGAAGGCGATCTGGCAGTGGCTCACAGCCCGGTCCTGCCCTGGCAGGCGCTCGATCACGATGGCCTGCTCCTTGAGCAGCTTGCCCGTGAGGCGGTCAATCCTCATTCCGAAGTCGTCGCGGCCGACGATGCACAGATGGAAGGGCCTGTCGGCCCCGACAGCGGCGACTGACGGCCAGCGCACGAACTTCGCGATCTTGTAGACCAGCTCCGCCTTGAGATCGTACTCGGGAACCTGAGCCTGCCCGTTTATCGCAAGCAGCAGCAATGCCGCCAGTAACCACCGATAGCCCATTCGTCTTGCTGACATCACAACACGCACTGGGTCACCGAGCTGCTGCCACCAGTGATCAGAACGAGTAGCTGGCGGCAAGTCGCCAGGTTCGGCCGTTCATTTCCAGCTGGTAACGGGGTGGCTCAAGATCGGCGATGTCCGAGTAGCTCTTATCGAAGGCGTTGTAGAGACCGGCACTGAAATCCCAACCGGCCCAGGGTCGGGCTGTTGTCAGGTTGAGATTGGACAGGGTGTTGCTGCTCACCTTTCCCAGCGCCGATTGGCGCGAGCCTGTGTACTGGGTTTCCCAGCCAAGGCGGGCCCGTTCGCCGAACAGGGGGATCGCTGCGTTGAGTTTCAGTAGGTGCTCCGGAGAATTGCTGAGATCCGCACCGTCAGTGTCCTCGGCGATCTGCAGCCCATAGCTCATGCGAATGCTGGCACCGTTTGCGAAGCGGCGCTGGAGTTCCAGTTCGCCGCCGCTAACCGAGACATTGCTCAGGTTCTGGAAGACCTGCAGTTCCTCTTCGTCGCTAACAAAGTCAATCAGGTCGTCAATCTTGTACCGGTAGGCCGTGGCCACGAGGAAGGTGTCGGCGCCCAGGGCCGTTTCGAAGACCAGCTCGATGGTCTCAATCGTCTCGGCCTCCAGGGCAGGATTCGCAACCTGTAGGTCAGGGAAGCTGTAGTACTTCTCGAAGACGTTGGCCGGACGGAAGGCCGTGGCGTAGAGGAGCTTCCACACACTCTGGGCGCTCTGCCGGTAAATCACGCCCACTCGCGGATTGACCTGGCCAGAGTCCTCGGAGTAGCTGTCGTAGCGCAGCCCGAGCGACAGGGTCAACGCCTCGCTCAGCGAGAAGTCGTCCTGCATGAAGACGCCCAACCGGCTACCGGACCGCTGGTCGTCGAGATAGACTTCGGTCGCGGCAAAACTGCCCTGGTCCTGCCGGTAGTTGTCCTGGTACTCAACGCCTGCCACAAGTCTGTGCCTGCCGACTTCGGCATCACCCCTCAGCTCGCCGTTCAACCACGCGCCTTCGGCGACGTCGAAGAGCTGCACGTTCCCGCCCGTACCGGAGCCGTCGTCATAGATGTACGAGGCGTCGAGCTGGTACTCGGTGTGCGCCAGACGAGCACTCCAGTTCACGCGCCCGGTGGTCTGACCGTAGGTCGCGTCGACGAAGGTGAATTTGTCGCTACTCTGGTTGCGCGGGTCGATGAGTGTCTGGTAGAGCCCCCCGGTAAAGCCCTTGTCGCGGTTGGCATGGCCCAGCGACAGGCGCCAGCCGCCGTATTCGAGCTTGCCGAAGAAGCGCCCGACCTTGCTGTCGTCGGTGTCGTCGAAGGACTGGCCGGCGGAGACGGGATCATCAGGGAAACGGAGCGAGGGGCCCTGCGAGTCCAGGATGCTGGCGGACAGCAGCAGGCTCGCGCCGTTGGCAAACGAGTCGCCGAAGACCAGGCGGCCACGGTACGTGTCGAAGCTTCCGGCCTCCACGGCGGCCTGCAGGCCTGCCGCGTCGCGGCCGGACCGGGTGACGATATTGATGACGGCGAACAACGCGTTGCCACCATGCACGGATGAGCCCGGGCCCCGGATGATTTCCAGGCGCTCGATCAACTCGACATCGAGCGCAAGCACGTCATCGACGTTGCCGGCGTCGTAGATATTGTCATTGGTGCGGTAGCCGTCGATCAGCACCAGTATCCTCGAGTTGTAGTCGCCGGGTCGCTGGAAGCCGCGGACACCAGTGAAGGTGTAGAGACGATCAGTGGAGGCGTAGAAGCTGCGCACGCTGCGCAGCGCATCGCTCACGGAGCGCCAGCCGTAGGTGCGAAAGTCCCCGGCCGTGAGCACCGTGACGGAGGCCGGCGCTTTGGAGGACTTCTGGGAACGCTTGGAGGCGCTGACGATCTCCACGTCGAGCAGCTCCTCGAGAGAGAGTTCGGTCAGATCGATCGACTCTGCGTCCTGTCTGGCCTCGGCAGTGCTCCCCCTGGCGGTTCCGGCCGCCCCAAGGAGTACCATCGCCAGCCACAGCAGGCCGCAGCCACCAGCCCGTAGATTGCTCAACATCTCTCCACTCCCGGATTTTTTTCCGCGCAGATTCCGGCGCGGTAACGCCCAGGCCGCAAGTCGGTGCCCCTGCCCGCTTCAGGTATCGGGAAGGGTGAAGGATTCTTGAGGCCGGCAGCCGCGGAGTCACGGGGCAGGCTAGCAATCCGGGACGTTCGTCACATTGATCAGGACGGGCATTCGACCCGGGTCGCGCCGGGTGCGCCGTAGCGGCTGAAGCCGCTCCTACCGGGCCGGCACGAGCGTCAGCAGCTCCACACCCTCGTCCACCTGCTCGCCGACCGCCGCGTTCAGCCGGCTGATCACGCCGTCCGCCGGCGCCACGATGCTGTGCTCCATCTTCATGGCTTCCAGCACCAGCAGCACGTCGCCACGCTGGACGGCAGCCCCGGAGGCCACGTGCACCGCAACGACCCGCCCTGGCATCGGCGCCATGATCGGGCCGGCGGCAGCTAAGCTGGCTCGCGCATCGTCGTCCGTCCGGGTGGTCGCCTCGCGGCACTCGGGCGGGCCGTTCAGCCGCCAGCCGTCCGTCCGGTCCCAGGGGTCGCCGCGTGGGTCGGCTGGTGTCCCGGCCGGGCCCGTGAGCGCGGCGTGGTGGGCAGCGATGAAACCCGTATCCACGGCGCCCGCCACGAAGGCCGGATGACTCGCAACAGCCGCAAGGAAATTCCGGTTGGTGCGGACGCCCGCCACGCGCGTCGCACCAAGAGCCGCCTGGAGCCGCCGCACGGCTGCTTGCCGGTCAGCGCCGTGCACGATGAGCTTGGCGAGCAGTGAATCGTAGTGGATGGTGACCGTGTCGCCGGCCTGCACGCCCGTATCCACCCGGACGCCTGACGCATTCTCCGGAAGGGCGAGGCTCTCAATCAGGCCCGCGGCAGGCAGGAAATTCCGCGCCGGGTCCTCGGCACACAGCCGCACCTCGATGGCGTGACCCTGGTGGGTGATCTGCGCCTGCGACAGCGGCAACGGCTCGCCAGCGGCGACGCGCAGCTGCCATTCAACCAGATCCTGGCCGGTGATGAACTCGGTCACCGGGTGCTCGACCTGCAGGCGCGTGTTCATCTCCATGAAGAAGCAGGCTCCGTCCTCCCCGGCAATGAACTCGACAGTGCCGGCGCCCCGGTAGTGGACGGCCTGCGCCGCCTGGACAGCGAGCCGGCCGAGTTGACTTCTCGCCGCGGCCGACAAGCCAGGCGCCGGCGCCTCCTCCAGGACCTTCTGGTGGCGGCGTTGTATCGAGCAGTCCCGCTCGAAGAGATGCACGATCTGGCCGTGGTTGTCGCCAAACACCTGGACCTCCAGGTGCCGCGGCCGGCTGAGGTATTGCTCCACCAGCATGCGCTCGTCACCAAAGGCCCCGCGGGCCTCGCGGCGGGCAGCGGCCAGGGCTGGCAGGAACTCCGCGGCGCTGCTGACCACCCGCATCCCCTTGCCACCGCCACCGGCGACCGCCTTGAGCAGCACAGGGTAGCCAATGCGGCTCGCCTCCCCCGCCAGCCGCGCGTCCGACTGGTCGCCGCCGTGGTAGCCGGGGACCACGGGAATACCTGCAGCGGCCATCAGCGTCTTGGCGGAACCCTTGCTGCCCATGGCGCGGATGGCCTCCACCGAAGGTCCGATGAAGACGAGACCTGCAGCGGCGCAGGCTGCCGCGAAGTCGGCGTTCTCCGACAGAAATCCATAGCCCGGGTGAATCGCCTCCGCACCGGTGCGCCGGGCTGCATCGATCAGCGCGTCCCCACACAGATAGCTCTCGCGGGCCGGCGCCGGCCCGATGGCCACGGCCTGGTCGGCCAGCTGCACATGCAGAGCCCGGGCGTCCACGCTCGAATACACGGCGACCGTGCCGATGCCCAGCCGGCGCGCGGTCCGGAGCACGCGGCAGGCGATCTCACCCCGGTTCGCGATGAGGATCCTGCTGAACATCACATCCGGAAGACGCCGAAGGTCGTCGTCTCATCCGGCGCATTCTGTGCGGCGGAGATGCCCAGAGCGAGGACGCGCCGTGTATCGCGCGGATCGATGATGCCGTCATCCCACAGGCGGGCCGTTGCGTAGTAGGGATGTCCCTGGGTCTCGTACTGCTCGCGGATGGGGGCCTTGAAGGCCGCCTCGCCCTGCGTCGTATCCCGGCGGACCTGGGCCAGAACGGTAGCCGCCTGCTCGCCGCCCATCACCGAGATGCGCGCGTTCGGCCACATCCACAGGAACCGCGGGCTGAAGGCGCGCCCGCACATTCCATAGTTGCCGGCCCCGAAACTGCCCCCGATGATCACCGTGAACTTTGGTACCCGCGCGTTCGCGACCGCCATCACCATCTTGGCGCCATCCTTCGCGATGCCCCCGGCCTCGTATTTGCGACCCACCATGAAGCCGGTGATGTTCTGCAGGAAGATCAGGGGCACCTGGCGCTTGCTGCACAGCTCGACGAAGTGGGCTGCCTTCAGTGCCGACTCGGAGAACAGGACCCCGTTGTTGGCGACGATGCCCACGGGATAGCCCTGAATGTGCGCGTAACCGCAGACCAGCGTGGTGCCGTACAGCTGCTTGAACTCACTGAACTCACTGCCGTCCACCACCCGCGCAATGACCTCACGCACGTCCCAGGGCTTGCGGGTGTCCCCGGGTATCAGCCCCAGCAGGTCCTCCGCGGAGTAACGGGGTTCGGCAGCCTCGCGGGTGACCAGCCGCGACCTCTTCGACCGGTTGAGATGGCCGACAGCCTGGCGGGCCAGCGCCAGGGCGTGCCGGTCGTCCAGTGCGTAGTGGTCCGTCACGCCGGAGGTGCGCGAATGGAGATCGGCGCCCCCCAGGTCCTCGGCACTGACGATCTCGCCCGTGGCGGCTTTCACCAGGGGCGGGCCACCGAGAAAGATCGTGCCCTGCCCGCGCACGATGATGCTTTCGTCGGCCATGGCCGGCACGTAAGCGCCGCCGGCCGTGCAGGACCCCATCACTACCGCGATCTGCGGGATGCCGCCGGCAGAGAGGTTCGCCTGGTGGTAGAAGATGCGGCCGAAGTGGTCCCGGTCGGGAAAGACCTCGTCCTGCAACGGCAGGTAGGCGCCGCCGGAGTCGACGAGATAGATGCACGGCAGGTGATTCTCGCCCGCGATCTCCTGCGCGCGAAGATGCTTCTTCACGGTGAGCGGGTAGTAGGTGCCGCCCTTCACCGTGGCGTCGTTGGCCACCACCACGCATTCCTGGCCAGCCACGCGCCCGATGCCCGTCACGATGCCCGCGCTGGCGACCTCGTCGTTGTACACACCGAGTGCGGCCAGCTGGGAGAGCTCGAGAAACGGCGAGCCCGGATCGAGCAGTTCGCGGATCCGGTCCCGCACGGGCAGCTTCCCCCGGGCGATGTGCCTGGCCCGGGCCTGCTCGCCGCCGCCGGATGCGGCCGCAGCCACGCGGGCCCGCAGGTCGGCAAGCAGCGCCGCGTTGATCGCCTGGTTGCGCGCGAACTCCGGGGACTGCAGGTCCAGCAGCGACTCGAGGATGCTCACCGGACGCGCTCCAGGAGGCGCCGGGCCTGAACCTGGTGAGGCCGGTCCAGCATCCGCCCGTCCAGCTGCACGGCGCCGGCACCGGGTGACTCGGCGAAGGCCGCCAGCACGCGGCGGGCGCGCTCGATCTGCTCGGCCGTGGGGGTGAATGCCGCGTTGATGATCGGCACCTGGGCGGGATGAATCGCCAGCATGCCGCTGAAACCGTCTTCGGCGGCCCGTACCGCCTGGCGCGCCACGGCCTCCCCAGCCTGGAAATCGGGCGCTACGGTTTCGATGGCCGGGCGTCCCGACGCGGCGGCAGCGATCTGACAGAGGCTGCGTGCCAGCTGGTAGGTGAAGCGCCACGCCCCGCCCGCCTCGCGATTGGCGCTCGCTCCCAGCTCCGTGGCCAGATCCTCGGCACCCCAGGTCAGCGCAAAGAGCCGCGCCGGGGGCCGCACGTAGCCGGATAGCGTGGCAACAGCGAGTGCCGTCTCGGTGGCTATGGCGATGATCGGCGTTACAGCGCTCCCCGGCCGGGCTGCTTCCAGCGCCGCCAGCGCCCGGTCCAGCTCGCGGACATCGGCTATCGAGTCCGGCTTCGGCAGCACGATACCCGCCGGTGCCGCGGCCACTACCGCCGCCAGGTCCGCCAGCATCAGCCCGGAGGCCACCGGATTGATCCGCACCCAGAGTGCAGGTCCCGCCTGGCCACCCCGGGAATGCAGCAAGCCCGCCGTCATCTCCCGGGCCACCGCCTTCCGGTCCGCAGCAACGGCGTCCTCCAGGTCGAGAATCACGGCATCGGCGCCCGCATCGAGCGCCCGGGCAAGCTTCCGCTCGCTGTCGCCGGGGACGAACAGCCAGCTGCGCGGGCAGCGCGCAGCATTCATGGCACGGGCCGCTTCAGCACGAGCGCTGTGCGCTGGCAGCTGGCGACTTCCTCGTCGCGCTGGTTGAAGGCCCGGTGGATCAGCGTGACCAGCCCGGCGTTCGGGCGGGAGCTGCTGGGCCGGACCGCGGCCACCTCGGTCCGGATCCGCAGCGTGTCACCGACGAACACGGGCTTGGGAAACCGGACCTCGTCGAACCCCAGGTTGGCGACAGCGGTGCGATGGGTGGTGTCGTGGACGGAAATCCCGACCATGAGGCTCAGCGTGAAGCAGCTGTTGACCAGGATCCGGCCAAACTCCGTGCCCGCGCAGTACTCGGCATCGAGATGCAGGGCGGCCGGATTGTGGGTGAGCGTCGTGACCAGCAGGTTGTCGGTTTCGGTCACGGTCCGGTGGATATCGTGGGTGATGATCCTGCCCGGCAAGTACTCGTCGTAGTAGAGGCCAGCCATCGTCATGCTCCCCGGATCAGGCCGTGGCGTTGAACAGTTCGCGACCGATCAGCATGCGCCGGATCTCCGACGTGCCGGCGCCGATCTCGTAGAGCTTGGCGTCCCGCAGTAACCGGCCGGTCGGGTACTCGTTGATATAGCCATTGCCACCCAGGATCTGGATGGCGTCCAGCGCCATCTGCGTGGCGCGCTCGGCGGTGTAGAGAATCGCGCCCGCCGCGTCCCTGCGTGTGGCCTGACCCCCATCCGCCGCCCGCGCCACGGCATACACATAGGCCTTGCAGGCATGGAGGGTCGTGTACATGTCGGCCAGCTTGGCCTGGATCAGCTGGAACTCGCCGATCGGCTGGCCGAATTGCCGGCGCTGGTGGACATAGGGAAGGACGACGTCCAGGCAGGCCTGCATGATGCCCAGTGGCCCTGCACTGAGCACGATCCTCTCGTAGTCGAGCCCGCTCATGAGCACGCGAACCCCCTCGTTCAGCGTGCCAAGGATGTTTCCGGAGGGCACCACGCAGTCGCGGAAGACGAGTTCGCAGGTGTTGGAACCCCGCATCCCCAGCTTGTCGAGCTTCTGGGCCGTGGTGAAACCGGGGAAGCCCTTCTCGACCAGAAAGGCGGTAATGCCCTTTGCCCCCGCGTCAGGTTCAGTGCGGGCGTAGACAATGAGCACATCTGCATCCGGCCCATTGGTAATCCACATCTTGGTGCCATTCAGCACGTAGCTGTCGTCGCGGCGCGCCGCCCGGAGACGCATGCTGACCACGTCCGAACCAGCGTTGGGCTCACTCATTGCCAGGGCCCCGATGAATGCACCACTGACCAGTCCGGGCAGATACCGGCTCTTCTGGCCGGTAGTGCCATTACGGTGCAGCTGGTTGACACACAGGTTCGAGTGGGCGCCGTAGCTCAGGCCCACCGAGGCAGACGCGCGGCTGATCTCCTCCATGGCCAGCGCGTGCGCCAGGTACCCGAGGCCGGCCCCACCGTACTCGGCATCCACCGTGATCCCGAGCAGTCCGATGGCCCCCATGCGCGGCCAGAGCTCGTTGGGAAACTGGTTGGAGGCGTCGATCCCGGCGGCGCGGGGCGCGATTTCAGCCGCCGCAAATTCACGCACGGTGTCACGCAGCAGGCGGGCTTCATCGGCCAGGCCAAAGTCGAGGAAGTCGGGCGCCAGATCACTCACGGGGCCGCCTTCCTGACGTTTACGTCACTTTTCAGCAGTTCAGCAAAGCACCGGGCCTCGACCTCACCCATGTTTGCCAGGGTGGCCTCGATATCCCGGAGCTTCTGCAGCAGTTGCGCCCGGTGCTCGCGGATCTTGTCACAGAGGCGCAGCAGCTGCCGGGCGCCGCCGGACTGCCGGGGGTCGTACATGTCGATGATTTCGCGGCATTCCTCCAGCGAGAATCCGAGGCGCTGGCCGCGCAGGACCAGCCGCAGACGGGTCCGGTCCCGGTCCGAATAGAGGCGGGTCTGGCCGCGCCGCGCGGGCGCCACCAGCCCCTTGTCCTCGTAGAAGCGCAGGGTCCGCGGCGTGACCTCGAACTCCTGCGCGAGCTGCTGGATCGAATAGCGGTGATCGGCCACGAACGCCCCCCCCGGATCATCTAGTTGACGTATACGTCAACTATAAGCCGACAGCCTCCCGGAGGGCAAGACACCCGTCACACAGGTTACTGATTGGGGTGTCCTTGCCCCCGTTCGTAGACAGTTTGTCGCTAGGAAATCGCTGCTGCTGAAGCCCGCTTTTCCTGACCTCGGGTGGCAAACTCGCTCGGGGTCAGGTGGCCGAGCGAGCTGTGGGGCCGCTGCTGATTGTAGTCGACTCGCCAGGCTTCGATGACGGCCTGGGCGTGGGCCAGGGAGATGAACTGGTGGACATTCAGGCACTCATCCCGCAGCCGACCATTGAACGACTCGATGTAGCTGTTTTCCGTGGGTTTCCCCGGGCGGATGAAGTCAAGCTTTACGCCGCGGCGCCATGCCCAGTCCTCCAGGGCGCGGGAAGTGAACTCGGTGCCGTGATCGACGGTCAAGGCGTCGTGCACGAAGTCCATGCTCCAGCGCTCGTGGACGCGCACCGCCGTTGGCGCGGGACCGCGCTGTAGGCACTGGTGCTTGCGGCGCCGGACTCGCATCCGGAGCTGCAATCCGTCGAGCCGATACCAGCGACGGACGCGCTTCTTGTTCACCAGCCAACCCTCCCGGCGGAGCATGACGTGGATGCGTTGGTAGCCAAAGCGCGGGCGCGCCTGGGCGATCTCCCGGATCCGCTGGCGCAGGGCCGACTGATCCCGGGCCTGGCTCTTCCGGTACCAGGCCGCCCGTGACAACTGGGCCAGCCGACACGCGCGCATCACCGGCAGCTGGAACCGGTCGTGGATCCAGTGCGCCAGCTGCCGCCGCTGTGCCGGCTTCGACCTCGCGGAGGGCATAGGTGATCTGCTCGTCACTGAATCTCGACTTCTTCATGGTCCTCTCTCCTGTGGTTCCGGAGGACTTCAGAAGCCAGCTTAGTCCAAGTCTAGACTGCCGTCGAAAAGAGGGAGGACGTCAAGGCTGCGATAGAGGCGGACAGGGTCGTGTTGCTATGGCAGCCATCCGACGGGAACACCGATCAATGGATCAGTGGCCGCCGAGAACCCCCGGGCAATTTCATTGCCTCTGCATCCCGCCTTAGAGGCCTGTGTCTTCCATCGTCAAGCCAGTTCGGCCACGCATTGCGCCAGCGACATCACTTCCACCTTGGGACGGAGCGTATAGCGCACCGAGCCCGGGTAAACTACCAACAACCGGTGTAGTTCAAGGTCCTCGAGCGCTGAACCCATCGACGGCGTCATCTTCGGTGCATCAGCCCGCTTGATCTCAATTCCGATACGCCGCCCCTTCAGAAACAGCAGCAGATCGAGTTCTGCTCCGGCCTGCGTTCGCCAGTAATAGGCTTTGGCCTTGGGCAAATGAGCGAGAAGTTGCTCGATGATGAACCCCTCCCATGACCCGCCGACGACGGGATGCCCATCTAGCTGCCGGCGATCGCCTATTCCGAGCAACGTATGCAGGAGCCCCGAATCCCGAATGTAAACCTTTGGGGACTTTACCAACCGTTTGCCGACGTTTCCGTACCAAGGCTCGAGCACACGCACAACAAGTGCGCCGGCTAGAGCGTCGAGGTGGCGCTTGACGGTCGTATGAGCGTCGCCCAGGGACCTCCCGATCTCTGAGCTGTTCCATATACCACCTGAATAGTGCGCGGTCATGGTCCAGAACCGGCGCATCGTGCCCGATGGCACTCGCACGCCAAGTTGGGCCAAATCGCGCTCAAGGAAAGTGCGGATGAAATCCTCGCGCCATGCGGTACTCGCGGCTTCAGTGCGCGCGAGGAACGAGCGCGGAAAGCCACCGCGCAACCATAATCTATTGAGATCCGGGCGATTGAGCTCTTCAAGCGCAAATCCCGCCATCTCGACAATGGCTATCCGGCCCGCAAGGGTTTCGGAACTCTGGCGTAGTAACTCCGGCGATGCGCTGCCAAGAATGAGAAAACGCGCTCGAATGGGCTTGCGGTCCAACAATACCCTGAGAATCGGAAAGAGATCGGGATGACGCTGCACCTCATCAATCACGATCAGCCCGCGCAACGACTCTAGCGCCGTCAGGGGCTCAGATAGCCGAGCCAGATCAACAGGATTTTCCAGATCGAAATAGGTGCTCTTCGAGGTACCAGAAAGCTGCCGCGCGAGTGTAGTCTTGCCGCACTGACGGGGACCGAGCAGCGCCACCGCGGGACTGGTTCTTAGGCCAGCGCGCAGCCTGGCTAAGAGCTGGAGCCGTTTAAGCATGCCTCGCATAATGAGCGATCACCGCTCAATATTCAAGGCCTCAGTTAGGCTAGGTCACTCCCACTCGATGGTCTCCAGCACCCAGAAGCATCTGAAAGCACTCGACTTCGTTTCCGGGCACGCCACTTTTACCGTCAGATGGACCGTCGACAAATCTTGCTTGGGAGCGATAGACAGCGATACATGCCGAACGACTCAATCCGTTCGCGCTCGTCCGCAGTTCCTGTTGGCTGCAGGATTTGCCATTTGCTCGCCGTGCTGATCGAGGGCGCGACGTGCCGCCCCCGCGATCACCACCACGGCGTAGCGCCGACCGGCCTATGGCCTAGCGACTGGACCAACCGAGTGGGAACTGGCTCCGCAGCAGGTCCCGTCCAGTACTGATGCTTCGGCCTGCCGGCGACATTCTCGAAACCGCCGGTGATATACCCGTCGTCTTTGCTTCAGCAGCGTCACGCTGAATAACCAGCCCTGCGACGCCGCACGCAACGAAGTTGATCGCCGCCCTGAATTTCTGCTCATTGCCAAACGTGAGATTCTGAATCATCACAATCACTCTCCTTGTGTCGCCCGGTCCACGGTCATTGGGCATCCTTACTATAGGAAGTGCGTGCTGCACTTGGCTCTCACGTCGGTAACAGCGTGTAACCGTTTGTAACACCAAGGCGTCCCGGCAGGGCGTATTTGGGGTTTGGCGCTGCCGGCCCTGAGGTTTGAGCGACATCCGGCCCTCGGCCGGGGCCGTGTCTGAAATGGGTCCTCCCGGTCGGGTGCCGCCCCGCCATGGTGCAGCTCGCGCTCCGGCGCGGCCGAACGCCCTCGGGTTTTCTCGACCTGCCGCTGGCACGACTCGTGCAATACCAAATCATTCCCTGACCTGGAGGTGTGAGATGGAACTGGCACCCGATGCGCGCCAAGAGCTTGAGCCCTGGACTATCGCCGTAGCATGGGCCCGGCCCTGGCACCGATCCGCGGCCCGGCGCCCCGCGGTAGCCAGACCTGGCCGCGCTCACCCGGACCGCAGCCCGACCTATTCTGCCGAGGAGAGAACGTCGCAGCAGGCCGAAGCATCGGGAGTATCCCCAGTCGTTGCGAGGCCTGCGCCGGCCAGCCGCAGCGTTGGGGCTGGACGAGACCTCCTGCACAGCCCGTTTCCACTCGGTTGGAGCAGCCGCTAACCGGGCCGCGTTGCGCCTGACCGCGCTCTCCCGCTGACCTAGCCCCGATACCGCCGGACCCGGATGGTTCCGGCGCGTGCGCGCGCCCTTGAGAGATCGTAGGCGGCCTGCATCCTGACCCAGGCATCCGCCGTGCTGCCAAAGGCCTTTTCCAGGCGAATGGCCATTTCGGCCGAGAGCGCGGCCCGGCCGTTGATCAGGCTGGACAGAGTCGGCCGGGACACGCCGAGGACCCGGGCACCCTCGCTGACCGACAGTCCCAGCGGCTCAAGGCAAGCGTTTTGAATCAGTCGGCCCGGATGGGCGGGCGCCTTCATCGGCATCGCAGGCATCCTCAGTGATAATCAACGAGGTCAATATCGAACACATCGCCGGCAACAAATACGAACGTAACCCGCCAGTTCCCCGATACGGCAATGCTCCAGGCGGGGGCCAGGTCGCCCTTTAGCTGGTGCAGCCTGAATCCCGGTAGCGACAAGTCACGCGGGCTGCCGGCCACGTCGAGCAAGGTGAGGATCTCCCGCAACCGTTCCGCTCTGGCCGGAGGCACTCCTCGACCAGATCCGGTCTCGTAGAGTACCCGGAGCCCCTTGTGACGGAAGCTCCGTATCATTGCGGAGGATTGTAGCCTGACAGGCTACAGTTTCGTACATTGCTAATGAAGTCCATGGAGCCAAATATGGCCCGGGCGCATCAGCGCCGTCTCGTGGCGAATCTGGTCCAAGCGTCAGGATTTTCCAGGCAGGTTTGACCACTCAGTCCGGCGAGGAATAGCAGGAAGTTCATGTCGCCGGTAGTTCGCGCCCCGGACCGGGGAGCGGGCCAGCCGTCGCCTCAGCCTGGTGCTCGCCCGCGAGCCACAGATAGACAGCGGGCAGGGAATAGGCATTTCAAATACCCCAGAATCTGAGTCTGCCAGCCCAGGATCCCGGCCGCCACGGCCACCGGGCTGGCCGACTGCCCGCCGGGCCGACCCACGCGCCGCCAAATCTTCCCGATACCGCCGGATTTGTGCAGCGCAGACCGCCATCGGCGCAGCCGGCGACCCCCGGCGT
>CAZGKE010000039.1:0-24627 GCA_964526035.1 uncultured Gammaproteobacteria bacterium
GCCGTGCCCATGCCGCATCTGCGGCGGCAAGGCCGGCGACAGGGGCCTTTTCAGTAACCCAAAACCCCCAGATCCAGCGCAGCGGACGGCGTCGTGCCCCCCCAGGGCAACACGCCCAGGCATGGGGCGTCGACGTTGCCGGCCAGCGTTTCGATCACGGCATCCTCAGCCAGCATGTTCTGCTCGACACGATTGCCGATCCAGCCGATCAGTCGACAGCCGTCGTCAGCAATTGCCCTGGCACTGAGCAGCGCGTGATTGATGCAGCCCAGCCGCAGTCCGACCACCAGCAGCACGCCCGCGTCGAGCGCCTTGACCACATTCGCCTGCCACAGCCCCTGATCCAGCGGTGACATCCAACCGCCGGCGCCCTCGACCAGCAGAGGTTCGCCCGTTTGGCGCAGACGGTTCGCGATGTCGACGATGTGTTGCAGGTCGACCCTGGTTGCCGCCAACTGCGCGGCGATATGCGGCGACACGGGTTCGGCGAACGCGTAGGGATTCACGTCGGCGTAGCGTGCCGGTATGGCGCAGGCCTCCATGAGCTTCAAGGCATCGTCGTTGACCCATGCGCCGTCGCGCAGCGTGCAGCCGCTGGCCACAGGCTTCATCACGATCGGCGTGCGTCCGGCCGCCTGCAGCGCGTGCACCAGCGCCACCGTGCACCAGGTCTTGCCGACACCGGTGTCGGTGCCCGTGACGAAGTACGCCCGGGTCATTTCTGCGCGGCGCTGGGTGCGCGCGACAGCGGAGCCGCACCCTCGATACTCTCCAGGTGGCGCTGTTGCCGCCGCAGCAGCCACGGCAACAGCAGAAGCAGGTTGTAGCAAAGCCCGGGCGCCATCAGCAGCCATACCGAATCGCGCGCCGGCAGGGTCAACGCGACCACGGCCGACAGCAGGCCGGTACTGGCAATCAACGCGTTGGCGCGCAGCTCGATGCGCGTGCCTATGCGCTCCTCGGCGCTCAGACCCAGCCTGTCGCGCAGCCGCCAGGCATGCATGTAAAGCAGCCACAGCACGCCGGACAGCGCAGCAAAACCGAATCCGTAGGCCACGTAGATATCAAGAAGGTCGCGCGCGCTGTTCAGGGAAAACCCGGCGGCCAGCCAGCCACCGCTCAGCCAGTGGAACAGCGAAGCCGTAAGCATCCGCAGCGGATAGACGTAGACCAGCACCAGGAACACCAGCAGCAAGGAAAGCATTACGGTGACACCGTCCTCGAGGCCGAAGCGCCGACTCCAGCGATGGTGCGAGTACCAGAACATGGCGATGATGGCGAAGCTGGCCGCAAACGCCGGCACCGCCTTGAACGCATTGCGAAGCTCGTCGACATTGCCGGGAACGGCATCCACCATCACCACCAGCAGCGTCACGGCAAACGCGAACGCCGCATCGACGAAGGTCTCGGTGCGGGTAGTCAGGGCGCCGCGATCGACGAATCCGTCCGCGCCCACCTGGTCTGTCGGCTTCATGGGGCAAGCATTCCTGCTGCGGCGTTCGATGGCAATACCCAGAAAGGGACTCCCGCCTGCCGCGGATCGGGCAACGCGCTAGAATCGGGCCTGTCACCCAGTACCGGATGCCAATGTGTTTGAAGTCGACACCATCGAGGGCTTGAGCAAGTCCGAACAGTACGCGAGCCTTCTCCAGCAGGCGCAGGCGCTGATGCACGGTGAGAGCGACATGGTGGCCAACGCCGCCAACGTGGCGGCGCTCTACTACCACAGCCTGATTGAAGTGAACTGGTTCGGATTCTATTTCTGGGACGGGCGCGAGCTGGTCGTCGGCCCTTTCCAGGGTCGCCCGGCGTGCGTGCGCATCGCCCTGGGCAAGGGTGTCTGCGGAACGGCCGCCGCCACCGGAACCACGCAAATGGTGGCCGACGTCGATGCCTTTCCCGGCCATATCCCCTGCGACAGCGCCTCGCGCTCGGAAATCGTCATCCCGCTCCAACGCGCCGACGGCAGCCTGCTGGGCGTGCTCGACGTGGACAGCCCGGTGCATGATCGATTCGACCACGAAGATCGCGACGGTCTGGAATCACTCGCCGCGGCGTTCGTCCAGGCGCTGCGCTCATGAGCGGTCCGATCCGCAACATCGGGCCCAAGTCGACCGCCTGGTTGCGTCAGGTCGGCATACGCAGCATGGAAGATCTCGAGCAGATGGGCGTGCTGGAAGCGTTCATCAAGGTCAAGCGCGCCGGCTTTCGCCCCAGCCTGAACCTGCTTTGGTCGATGGAAGGCGCCATGCGCGACTGCCACTGGACCGATGTGCCTGAAGAGCGCCGCGCTGAGCTGTCGGGCCTGCTGGATGCAGCCGAGAACGTCGCCAATGCCGCCAGCGCCCGCCCAGTCGGCGAAGTGGTGACGCGAATCTCCGAAGGCTATGAGGATGAGCTGGACGAAGACGGCTTGCCCAGCCTCTTCGATCCACCCGAAAAGGATTGACCCTGCGGACTCTGCACAGCGCCCGGTCAGTGGCGCCGCGTAGACCCTGATTGCACCATGGTGGCCAACGGCGTCAGGCGCAGATCCACCGTCGTGTTTGAATGCGCCACCCGGCGCACGCCGCCCAGCACCTCGACCAGCGCCGCGTAGGCTTCGGCAAGACGCATGAACAGCGCGGCGTACGTGCTGCGCGCCTGCTCGGCGGCCGCGAGATAGGCGCTGGCCCCGACCGATTCGAAATAGCCCGCCGACACCCGGCTTCGCGCGGCCTGCTCGGGAAACAGCCCGGAGACGATCAGGCAGCGATCGCCGACATCGCGAAGCTCATCGATGCGCTGGCTTCCGATCAGTTCCATGGCCGCGAGAAGCTCGAGCGCGAAGACCCGCCCAAGCAGCGGCGCATCCCGCTGGTGGCGCATCAGCAGGAAAACCAGATAGCTTTCGAGCTCTTCATCGAGATGCGTGCCGCAGCGGCTGCCGCCTTCCTGCACCAGCTGCTGCCATAGTTCCGTGGCATAGCCCTGACGTAGCGAATCGCTCATGCGCGTCTTTCCGATGGCGTGCGCAGCCACCTTCGCATGCAGGTTTAGCAGAGGAAGTTCGCGCCACCAAATCAGCAGCCACCGTTGGCGGCTGCCAGCGTCCGGCGATCACCTACTCCACGGTCACCGATTTCGCCAGGTTGCGGGGCTGATCCACATCGGTTCCGCGCAGCACCGCGACGTGATACGCAAGCAGCTGCAGCGGCACGGTGAACAGGATCGGCGAGACGAATTCGCCCACCCTCGGCATCGAAATGAGGTGACCGCGCTCGCGAATCAGGTCGCGGCCGACGCCTTCCTCGGCCAGCACGAACAGCTCGCCACCGCGTGTCTTCACTTCCTCGATGTTCGACTTCACCTTCTCCAGCAGGCGGTCGCTGGGCGCCACCGCGATCACCGGCATGTTCTCGTCAACCAGCGCCAGCGGGCCGTGCTTGAGCTCGCCGGCGGCGTAGGCCTCGGCGTGGATGTAGGAGATTTCCTTGAGCTTGAGCGCGCCTTCCTGGGCGATGGGGAAATGCACGCCGCGGCCGAGAAAGAGAGCGTGTTGGCGATGGACGAAATGTTCGGCCAGCGCTTTCAGCTTGTCGTCAAGCGCGAGAATCTCCAGGACTGCGGCGGGACAGGCTTCGAGCTCGCCGACCAGTTCACGGCAGCGCGCCTCGTCCAGTCCGCGCATGCGCGCAAGCGTGAGCGTCAGAAGCGCCAACGCGGCGAGCTGCGTGGTAAAGGCCTTGGTGCTGGCGACGCCGATTTCCGGTCCGGCGCGGGTCATCAGGCAGAACTGCGATTCGCGCAGAATGGAGCTTTCGGGCACGTTGCATATCGCCAGCGTGGCCAGATAGCCGAGTCCCTTGGCCTGCTTCAGCGCGGCCAGCGTGTCGGCGGTTTCGCCGGACTGGGAAATGGTGACGAACAGCGAGTCGGGCATCACCACGGCGTCGCGATAGCGGTACTCGCTGGCGATCTCCACGCTGCACGGAAGCCCGGTCAGCGATTCGATCCAGTAGCGCGCCACGCTGCCTGCGTGATAGCTGGTGCCGCAGGCGACGATCTGCACCGCGCGAACCTTGCTTAGCAGCGCGTCGGCATCCGGCCCGAAGATGCCCGGCAGCACCCGGCCCGCCAGCACGCGCCCCTCCAGCGTGTCGGCGATGGCCGACGGCTGTTCGTGGATCTCTTTCAGCATGTAGTGGCGGTACTCGCCGCGCTGCACGGCGTCGGCGTTGAACTGCGTCACCTTCACCGGTCTGTCGACCGCCGCGCCGCCGCTGTCGAACACGCGAAGCTCGCCGCCGCGGATCTCGACCACGTCGCCGTCTTCGAGATAGATGAAACGCCGCGTGACCGGCAGCAGCGCGTGCACGTCCGAGGCGACGAAATGACTGTCCTCACCCACCCCCACCACCAGCGGGCTGCCGCGACGGGCGCCGATCACCACATTCGGCTCGCGCGTGGAGACCACGGCGATCGCAAAGGCCCCATGAAGCTGTGCGACGGTCTGCTGGACCGCCTCAAGCAAGCCGACGCCGGTGGCGTGGATGGACTCGATCAGATGGGCGATGACTTCGGTGTCGGTCTCGGAGAGAAAGGTGAAACCCTTCGCCTGCAGCACTTCGCGAAGCGGCTGGTGATTCTCGATGATGCCGTTGTGAACCAGCGCCACGGTGTCGCCCGAGGCCACCGGATGCGCGTTGCGGGTGTTGGGTGCGCCATGGGTGGCCCAGCGGGTGTGGGCGATGCCGGTGAGGCCTTGCATCGGCTCTGCGGCGAGCAGCGATTCCAGATCGCGCACCTTGCCCTGCGTGCGCAGCCGCTGCAGGGTGCCGTCGCTGACCACGCAAACCCCCGCGGAATCGTAGCCGCGGTACTCCAGGGCCTTGAGGCCATTGACCAGGATCGGAACCAGATTCTGCCGTGTGACGCCGGCGACGATGCCGCACATGAATGGGGAATCCCACGAAAACGGGCGCCCATTGTAGCTGCGCCCGCTGACGCGGACCTGACCGTTGCAGGGCCGCGAGCAGCCCAGCCGCACCAGCCATCACCCAATCGCCCAGACTCATTTGTCGTTGGAACACCGCGCCCCTTCCAGGCCCAAGTGCCATTGGAAGAGGCTGCAGCTTGACGCCAAAAGTGGCCGAGACCAAAATAGTCGGCTAGCTGTCATGCAATGGCTATGTAGCTCAGCCGGTTAGAGCGCGGCACTCATAATGCTGAGGTCGGTGGTTCGAGTCCACCCATAGCCACCACCTTCCGAAACCCCGCGCAGCGCCGCGGGGTTTCGCCGCTCCTCCAGGGGGATTGTAGGACGGCATCCCCATACCGCCGGTTTTCGGCGCGCGAGCAAGATGTCGGCACAGGGGTGCCGACCTACGATCGCGGTTGTAGGAGCCCACCCGTGGGCGACCGGGGTGCGGCAGCGATGGGAGGGGACGGTCGCGCACGGGTGGGCTCCTACAGGGCATGGCTTCTGTGGGAGGGGCCTCAGCCCCGACGGGGGCACTGCATCGAAGCGAGGGGACGATCGCGGCTTTCGCCGCTCGGCTGCGGCGCAGCTACGTCGGGCTTCGCCCGAACCTACAGGGGGACTCGTGGGGCGGCATCCCCATGCCGCCGGATTTGGCGCTCGGGAACGATGTCGGCACAGGGATACCGACCTACGATCGCGGTTGTAGGAGCCCACCCGTGGGCGACCGGGGTGCGGCACAGACGGAGCGGACGATCGCGGCTTTCGCCGCTCGGCTGCGGCGCGGCTACGTCGGGCTTCGCCCGAACCTACAGGGGACTGGTAGGGCGGCATCCCGATGCCGCCGGCATTGGGGCTTGTCCCGCCCAAGCTAACTGTGCATACTGTGCATATACCAGCAGCACAGTGATCCCGTGAGCCCCGAACTCTTTCTTTCGGCCAGTGATCCGCGGCCGATGTACCAGCAGATCATCGACCAGATCACGGCCAAGGTGATGGCCGGCGATTGGGCGGCCGGCCAGTCGCTGCCGTCAATCCGCGAGCTGGCTGCGGCCAGCCGGGTCAGCGTGATCACGGTGCGCCGTGCCTACGAAGAACTTGAGCGCGCTGGCGTGATCGCCACCCGGCAGGGCAAAGGCTCGGTGGTGGCCGAGCGCAGCGATCTGCCCATCGCGCTCATGCATGAGGAACTGCAGCGCCAGCTTGAGGCCCTGCTGGCCTGCGCGGTCCGATTGGGACTTCCGCGCAGCGAACTGCACCGCCTGATCGATCAGGCTGTCTACCCGGAAGCGGGTGCGGCGGCCCATCCCGAAACCCTGAAAGGACCGAAATCATGAACCTCGCTTTTTCCCTGTCCGGCATCGCCAAGCGCTACCCGCACTTCGCGCTGCAGGACATTTCCCTTGACCTGCCGGAGGGACAGGTAATGGGTTTGGTCGGCGTCAACGGCGCAGGCAAGACCACCCTGCTGCGCCTGCTCACCGGCCTGGCCGCGCCCGACGCCGGTGAAGTGACCGTGCTCGGGCATCGCCTGCCCGAAGCGCAGGTGGCCGCCAAGCGCAACATCGGCTTCGCGTCTGAAGACATGCGCCTGTACCGCGGCCAGACCCTGCGCTGGCACATGGACCTGATCCAGCGCATCTACCCGGGCTGGAGCGAAAGCCATGCGGCCGAACTGGTGAAGCGCTTCGAGCTGACGCCGGAACAGGCGGTCGGTGGCTTCTCCCACGGCCAGCGGGTCAAGGCGTTGCTGCTGCTGTGTCTGGCGCGGCGACCGCGGATGCTGCTGCTCGACGAACCCACCACCGGGCTGGATCCGGTGGCACGCATCGAGGTGCTGGAAGCGCTGGCCGACGTCCTGCGCGACGAACAGCGCAGCGTACTGTTCTCCTCGCACAACACCCACGACGTCGAGCAGCTCGCCGACTCCATCACCTTCTTGCACCAGGGCTGCCTCGTCGCATCGGCGGACAAACACGAGTTCATGGACAGCTGGCGTCGCGTCGTCTGTCAGGGCGCACTGCCCGCAAGCATCGAGACCTGGCCGGAAATCGCGAGCGCCCGCGCCAACGGCAGCGTGGTCGAGATCAAGGCGCGCGCCTGGAACGACGCGCTGCCCGCCCGCCTTGCCGCCAACGGCCTGCAGGTGCAGCGCACCGACCCCATGGCCCTGGAAGACATCTTCATCACCGCCGTTCGCTCAGGAGCCGTGGCATGACCCTCAATACCCCCGTGATCCGCCTGCTGGTCGCCAAGGACTGGCAGCTGTTCCAGAAGCAGCTGGCCGCCCTGGTGCTGGCCGGCATCGTCGCACTGTGCTTCCTCGGCCTGGCCAAACCCTGGGCCTTCTACGTTGGCTCCTTGATGCTGATCATCGTGCTGGTTTCCGCGGCGTGCTTTTCGATCTCGACCTCGCTCATGAACGAGCGCAAGGAACAGACGCTGGCCTTCATGATGAGCCTGCCGGTGTCCCCGAAGGACTTCATCGTGTCGAAGCTGGTGGGCAACCTGCTCACCTTCGGGGTGCCGTTCTTGCTGCTGCTCGGCGGCACGTTGGCGGTGGTGCTGTTGACCCCGCTGCCTGACGGCCTGGTGGTGTACTCGCTGCTGATCTTCGCCTACATCCTGTTCGCCTACGCCGTCTCGCTGGCTGCCGTGATGTCGGTGACGTCGGAAGGTTGGGCGACCTTCGCAATGATCGGCACGATGGTGATGATCAATCCCTTCATCATGGGCATGGCGCAGGTGCCGGAGATCAGTGAACGCGTAAGCGTGGACGCGATCGTGTGGACGACGCCGGCGGTGGCGATCCTCGCGACCCTGGTGGCGCTGTCGGTGGCGGTGATTGCCGTGACAACCTGGTACCACGCGCGCAAGCCGGCGTTCTACTGAGCCATGCCTGTTTCCGCACCCCAGGATCGGCTGCACTACATGGACCACCTGCGGGCGCTCGCCATGCTGGCCGGCGTGTTCTTCCACGCCGCGCTGGCCTACAGCCCGTTGATGAGCAGCTTCTGGCCTGCCGCCGATCGCCAGAACAGCGTGTGGGTGGACACCGTGGTGTGGGTACTGCACCTGGTACGCATGCCGCTGTTCTTTCTGGTCGCGGGATTCTTCGCGGCGTGGCTGATCGCAAGGCGCGGGCAGGGCGGGCTGTTCCGGCAGCGCCTGCGCCGGATCGCCCTCCCGTTCATGGTGGCATTGCCGCTGGTGCTGTGGGCGATGACGGCGAGCACCTTCTGGGCCGCGATGAACGTCGAACACCCTTCGGCGATGCTGGTGATGATCCGCCACTTCCTGGAGATGCCGGACCGGCCGCAGACACCGCCCGGAACCACGCATCTCTGGTTCCTCTACTACCTGCTGCTGTTCACCGTGCTGCACTGGGTGGTGCGCACGCTTGGGCTGGGCCGGATCGGCGAGTGGCTGGTGCGCCGATCCCCCGCGTGGCTGCTGGTCGGACTGCCACTGCTGCTGGTTCCGGTGCTGGCCTCGGTGAGCGCGCCGCATCCGGCGCCGGAAAGCTTTCTGCCGCAGTTCTGGGCGGTCGCGTTCTACGGGGCGTTCTTCGCACTGGGCACGCTGGTGCACGCGCAGCCGGGCTGGCTGGAACGCGCCCGGCGCTTTGCACCGTGGCTGGTCGTGGGCTCCGGAGTGCTCTATGCCGCTTTCCTCTGGCGCCTTGCTGTTGAACTGCCGGTCCAGACGTTTCCCGCCACCGCGTCCTGGTTGGTCGCGACGCTGGAGGCGTTGCTCAGCGTCTGGCTGACCGTGCTGTGCCTGCTGGCCGGCCAGCGCCTGCTCAACCGCCCCAATGTGATGATGCGATACCTTTCGCAGAGCGCGTACTGGACCTACTTGCTGCACCTGCCGCTGCTGTTTCCGATCCAGTATCTGCTGATGGACCTTGAGCTGGCCTGGCCGCTGAAGTTCGCGCTCGCCATCGCCGGCACGCTCGCCGTCTGCCTGATGAGCTATCAGCTGCTGGTACGGCATACGCCGCTGCGTCGTGCTGTGGGCTGATCCTCCGATGCGGCTTTCGCCGCCACGTAGGGCGGCATCCCATGCCGCCGGCTCTGGCCGCGCAGGAAAGATGTCGGCACCGGGTGCCGACCTACGGTCACGGTTTCATGCGCACCCTCGGCATTCCCCGGGCGTACACTTCGGGCATGGGGAGCTGGGCCGCACCGACGCTGCGCTTCATCGTACTTGTGGGGCTCTACCTCGCCGGCGCAGCGCTGGCAACGATGTTTGTCGCCCAGCCTGATCAGGTCTCCCTGATCTGGCCGTCCTCGGGGCTGGCGCTGGCGGCGCTGGTGTTGTTCGGGCTGCGCTGGTGGCCTTTCGTGGCCGTTTCGGTGCTGCTCCTCCATCTTCTGCTCGCGCCCGTGCCGCCGCTGTTCGTGCCGTTCTCCGTGCTTGCCAATACGCTCGGTGCGGTGCTCGGCGGGTGGTGGGTGCAGCGCTTTTATCCGCAGGTGCCCGGCAGCCTCAAGGTGCGCTACGGGTTCGTGATGCTGGGAGGCGCTGTGCTGCTGGCGACGGTTGCATCCGCGATCGGCAGCGTCGGGTTGTTGCATGCAGGCATGGTGCCCAGCGAAGATCTGGCGGCGGCGGCCGGCAAGTGGCTGTTGGGCGATCTGTTTGGCTGCATCGCGGTGACGCCGGCGATCATGCTCGTCGTGCAGTCAGTGCGTCAGGGCAGGCTGGCGCCCCCCGCCATCGAATTCCCCGGTCCGCACGAGAAGTTCCTTTGGGCGATCGGTCTGTTCGTCTCGCTGGGTGTGGTGCTGTTGGCCGGACGCTACAGCGGGGCCTATGCCCTGGGCGTAGCCAGTTTGCCGCTTGCGCTGCTGCTGTGGAGCGCGCTGCGTTTCGAGGCGATCTACACGGCGGTCGCCACCGCGGTCCTGGCGCTGTTCGTCGCTTCGGTGGCGGGGCTTGGGCTGGGCGGATTCACGCCGCCGAGCGGACTGCTCGACAGCACGATCCTGCTGGCCTTCATGTGCATCAACGCTGGCGTACCGCAATTGGTGGCGGCGGCCAGCCACGAAAGCCGGGTCGCCGGTTTGAAGATGCTCAAGCGCGCCCGAACCGATCCCTTGACCGGCTTGCCCAACCGCGCCAGCTTCGAAGATTCGGTACGCGCGCTGCTCGACTTCCGGCGTGCCGAGCCGATGGCGTTGGCCTACCTCGATCTCGACCAGTTCAAGGTGGTCAACGACATTGCCAGTCATGCCGCAGGTGACGAGCTGATCCGCGAGCTTTCCGGCCTGCTGCGCGCCGAGCTTGGCGACGGGGACGTACTGGCGCGCACCGGTGGCGACGAGTTTGCCCTGCTGCTCAGACGCTGTCCGACCAACCAGCTGGAGGCGCGCCTGGAGAAGCTGCGCAAGATTGTGGGCAGCTTCCGCTTTGCCAGTCGCGAGCACCTGATGGCGGTGACCGTCAGCATCGGCGCCGTACCGTTTCGCGCCGGGCGCTTCGGTTTCGACGCGCTGCTGGCGCAGATCGATGCTGCCTGCTTCACCGCCAAGGAACTGGGCGGCAACCGCGTGGTGATCTCTGATCCCGGTCGCGGCGAAGTGCACGAACGCACCGTGGCGATGCGCTGGGTGATGCGTCTCAACCGCGCGCTGGAACACGATGGCTTCCAGCTGCACTGCCAGCCGATCGCCGCGCTCAAACGCGACGACGGCGGCGAACGCCATTTCGAGGTGCTGTTGCGCATGCGTGATCCCGACAGCGGAGAGCTGCTCATGCCCGGACAGTTCGTCGCTGCCGCCGAGCGCTTCGGGCTCGGCGTGCGCCTGGATCGTTACGTGGTCGATCGCACGCTGGCCTGGCTGGAGCGCCACCCGCAGGAGGCGTCCGGGGTCGGCATGTGCGCGATCAACCTGTCGGCAGGCACCCTGCTCGACGTCGATTTCGCCGGGTTCCTGCGTGACCGTCTGGCGCGCAGCAGCTTCGCGCCCGACCGGCTGTGCTTCGAAATCACCGAGACCAGCGTGGTTCGCGACCTTGGTCGCGCGCTGGACTTCATCCGCGAGTTCCGGGCGCTGGGCTGCCAGTTCGCCCTCGACGACTTCGGGACCGGCTTCTGTTCCTTTTCCTATCTCGAATCCCTGGACGTCGACTTCCTCAAGATCGACGGCAGCTTCGTGCGCGAGTCGCACCGCCAGCCGCTGGCGTTGGCCATTGTCCGCTCGATCGCCGAGATTGCGCGGGTGATGCGCAAGAAGACCATTGCCGAGTGCGTGGAGAGCGAGGTGCTGATCAGGCAGATGCAGGCCCTGGACGTCGACTTCGCCCAGGGCTATGCCATCGGTCGCCCGATGCTGATCGGAGACTACTTCGCACAGCCACCGCTGCGCCGGCTGGACGGTGTGGCCTGAAGCCTCGGAACAAGTCCGCGCGCGCGGATTCCAGTAGTCTGGTGGCAGTCCCCAGGAGAGCCGACATGAGCAGAGCCGAGCACGCCGTCACCCGCGAGGCCGCCGAGGAGGCGGTGCGCACGCTGTTGAGTTGGGCCGGAGAGGATCCTGCCCGCGAGGGCCTGCTGGACACTCCGCGCCGGGTCGCCGATGCGTACGGCGACTGGTTCAGCGGCTACCGGGAGGACCCTGCCGAGTACCTGGCCCGCACCTTCGAGGAAGTGGCCGGCTACGACGAGATGATCGTGCTGCGCGATATCGAGTTCGAATCGCACTGCGAGCATCACATGGCGCCGATCATCGGCCGCGCTCACGTCGGCTATCTTCCGCGCGGCAAGGTGGTGGGCATCAGCAAGCTGGCCCGCGTCGTCGAAGCCTATGCCAGGCGCTTTCAGGTGCAGGAGAAGCTGACCGCGCAGATTGCCCGGTGCATCGAGGATGTGCTGCAGCCTGTGGGCGTGGGCGTGGTGGTGGAGGCGGCGCACCAGTGCATGACCACGCGCGGCATCCACAAGACCGGAGTGAGCATGGTGACAAGTCAAATGCTTGGCGGCTTCCGCGACGACGCCCGCACCCGCGCCGAATTCCTCGCCTTCATCAACATCGGCGGGCCGCGCTGACGCAGCGTGGTCATGCCGTTGCGCGACGGAGGCGCATGGCTCGCTGAAGCCGTCGACACGACCCTCGGTCAGAGCTTTGCCGATATCGAACTGATCGTGGTCGATGATCATTCGCGCGACGGTGCAGTCGCTGCACTGCGAGTCGCCTGAGTCTCCGTAGGCGGCCCAACGCAATGGCGCCGCGACCCGCAGTCGCTCAGAGCTTGAGGCGCTCGACCAGGAAATCGATGAATGCGCGCACCTTGGGCGACACCACGCGGCCGGGCGGAAATACCGCGCTGATACGGCTCTCCGGACCCTGCCACACGCCCAGCACGCGACGGACCGTGCCGCGCTCGATCTCCGCGCCGAGCACCGCCGGCGCGATCAGCGCCAGACCTTCGCCGGCGCGCAGCGGCGCCACCAGGGACATCGGGTCGTTGACGATGATGACCGGGTTCACGGTCAGCTCGATCGCGCGCTCGCCGTCGCTCAGCGACCAGGTGATGCGCCCGCCCTGACGGCCTTGCGTACCGCTCAGCAGGCGATGGTCGAGCAGCGCCTCGGGCGTCTGCGGCTCTCCGTGGATTTCCAGGTACCGCGGGCTGGCGTAGACCTCGGCGCGCAGCTTGAGCAGGGTGCGCGTGACCAGCGTGGAATCAGGCAGGCTGCCGACGCGCAGGGCGAGATCGAAGTCCTCGGCGATCAGGTCCTGGATGTCGTTGCTCAGCATCATCTCCAGGCGCACTTCGGGATACAGGCTGCGGAACTCGGCCAGCAGCGGTGCGATCGAGCGTTGACCGAGCGAGTAGGGCACGGTGAAGCGCAGCCAGCCGCGCGGCCCGCCCTGCAGCTGCTGCACCGCGCTTTCGGCCTGATCAAGTTCCCGTCCGATCAGTCGCGCATGCTCGTAGTAGAGGCTGCCGGCCTCGGTCAAGCCAAGCCGACGCGTACTGCGCTTGAGCAGGCGCGCACCGAGGCGTTCCTCCAGTGCCTGCACCTTGCGGCTGACAGTGGCCTTCGGCACGCCCAGCGCCTGGCCGGCGGCGGTGAAACTGCCGAGTTCCACCACCTTGGAAAAGATCAGGGTTTCGTTGAGGTCGCGTGCCATGTGTTGAGAGGATCCCCGAGTCTGGGATGCGCGGGAGCGGGTCCAGGTTGCATGCCGCAAGTCACGGCTATTGTTCCATAGGCGAGACAATCATTCCCGATTTGCCGGTCTAATCAAACGGAGTCGCCTCCATTAGCCTTGTACACGGTCCACCCCGACCGGAGACATGCCATGTACACATCGATCCTCAAACGACTCATGCTTCCCACCTTCCTGCTGCTGTTGCCGATGCTGGCGCTCAGCCCGCAGCTGCGCCACACGCTGGACGGCCTGCAGTCCGGTGGCTGGGAAGTCCATCCCTGAGCGGACCGGATGATCGAGGCGCGCACCGTCATTGTCGAACGACGCCGCTCCTGATCGTCAGAGGTTCAAGCAGACCGCGGCTGCGGCCTTTCCGGGTCGCGGCCGCGGACAACCGCATCGATCCGCCTTTGACGCCTGCCCACCCCGCGCCGTCAAACACCCGACAAGGAGCTCCACCCATGCTGCCCCGCCGTTCAATCTCTTCCGCGTTCTCCGTCATTGCGCCGCTGGCGCTGGCGCTTGGCGCCGCCGCGTGCAGCTCGTCGCAGGCGCAGCAGGAGGGCATGCCGCCAGCGCCGGCGGTCAGCGTGGCCGAGGTGCTGATCCGCGACGTCACCGTATTTGACGAGTTCACTGGCCACATCGAGGCGGTGGAGACGGTCGAACTGCGCCCTCGCGTGGCCGGTTACATCGATCAGATGAACTACGTGGAAGGCGAGGAGGTGGTCAAGGGCGACGTGCTTTTCACCATTGATCCACGCCCCTACCGGGCGGCCCTGGAGCGCGCCGAGGCCGAGCTGGCGCGCGCCGTCACTCGCGTCGATCTGACGCGTTCGGAGCTCGTCCGCGCCGAGAAGCTCGGGGCCGGCGGCGTCATCTCCGTCGAAGAGCTGGATCAGCGCCGCGCCGCGCTGGCTTCGGCGCAGGCCGAAGTGCGTGCGGTCGAGGCTGCGCTGTCCGTGGCGCGGCTGGACATGGAGTTCACCCAGGTTCGGGCGCCGATCAGCGGCCGCGCCGGTCGCGCCCGGGTGACCCCGGGCAACCTGGTCACCACGCAGCCGGCGGCCACCGTGTTGACCACCATCGTCTCGCTCAACCCCGTGCACGTCAGCTTCGAGGGTGACGAGGCCACCTACCTGCGCTATGTCGCGCGTTCGCGCAACGGCGAGCGTCTGAGCTCGCGCGGCGATCCGATTCCCGTGCAGGTCGCGCTGGCCGACGGCGAGGGCTTCGTGCATCTTGGCGAAGTCGACTTCATCGACAACCATGTCGACCCGGCCACCGGCACTATCCGCGCGCGTGCCGTCCTCGACAACAGCGAGCGCCGCTTCACGCCTGGTCTGTTCGCGCGCGTGCGCCTTCTCGGTGGCAACGCGCGGCCCGCGCTGCTGATCGACGACAAGGCGGTGCTGACCGATCAGGACCGCAAGTTCGTGTACGTACTTGGCGCCGACAGCAGCGCCCAGCGCAGGGACGTCACGCTGGGGCGCATGCACGAGGGGCTGCGTATCGTCGAGAACGGTCTGGATCCCGGAGACCGCGTGATCGTGCACGGCGTGCAGAAGGTGTTCTTTCCCGGCATGCCGGTGGATCCGCAGACCATCGCCATGGGCGATCCACCGGCGACGGCCGTGATGGCGGCGACGCCCTGACAGGGCCACGGAAGGCAATGCGGACGAGACGTCGCGCAGTCCGCTTTGCTGAGCCATCCGGCGAAGTCCCTTTCCGATTGGAGCGCGAATAGCCGCCCCATCCCGGCCTTCCCCCGCAAGCAGGGGAAGGAGACAAGAAAGCGTTGCCAGGTCCGGGGCTACTCTCCCGAAGCCCCCAGCGCCCAATCCCCTAACCCCCTAACCCCCTAATCACCTAATCACCTAATCACCTAATCACCTAATCACCTTTAATGAACCTCGCCCGCTTCTTCGTCGACCGACCGATCTTCGCCGCGGTCCTGTCCATCCTGATCTTCGTAGCCGGCGCCATCGCGCTGCCGATGCTGCCGGTCAGCGAATACCCCGATGTGGTGCCGCCCACGGTGCAGGTGCGCGCGGTGTATCCGGGCGCCAATCCGCGGATCATTGCCGAGACGGTGGCGACGCCGCTCGAGGAGGCCATCAACGGCGTCGAGGACATGATGTACATGAAGTCGGTGGCCGGCTCCGACGGCGTGCTGGCGCTGACCGTGACGTTCAACCCCGGCACCGATCCCGATCTCGCCCAGGTGCAGGTGCAAAACCGCGTGGCGCAGGCGCTGCCGCGTCTGCCCGAAGACGTGCGCCGCCTCGGCGTCAGCACCTTCAAGCAGTCGCCCAATCTGACCATGGTGGTGCATCTGACCTCGCCGGACGGTCGCTACGACGGTCTGTACCTGCGCAACTTTGCGACCCTGCAGGTCAAGGATGAGCTGGCTCGACTGCCCGGCGTGGGGCAGGTCTGGGTATTCGGTGCCGGTGACTACGCGATGCGCGTGTGGATCGATCCCGACCGTGCCGCCTCGCGCGGCCTGACCGCCGGAGACATCGTGCGCGCGATCCGCGAGCAGAACGCGCAGGTGTCGGCCGGCCAGCTGGGCGCGCCGCCGAACGAGGCTGCGTCCGACTTTCTGGTGTCGATCAACGCGCAGGGCAGGCTGGCCACCGAAGAGGAGTTCGCCGATATCGTGCTCAAGGTCGGCGACGACGGACAGCTCACGCGCCTGCGCGACGTGGCGCGGCTTGAACTGGGCGCCTCCGAATATGCGCTGCGCTCGCTGCTCGACAACAAGGAGGCGACCGCGGTGCCGATCTTCCAGGCGCCCGGCTCGAATGCCATCGAGCTGTCCAACGCGGTGCGCGCGAAGATGGCCGAGCTGGCGCAGCGCTTCCCGCCCGGGGTCGAATACGAGGTGGTCTACGACCCCACCGTATTCGTGCGCGCATCGATCCAGAAAGTGGTGGTGACCCTGCTCGAAGCGGTGGCGCTGGTGGTGCTGATCGTGATCCTGTTCCTGCAGACCTGGCGCGCCTCGATCATTCCGCTGCTGGCGGTGCCGGTGTCCATCGTCGGCACCTTCGCGGTGCTTTACATGCTCGGCTTTTCGGTCAACTCGCTGACCCTGTTCGGTCTGGTGCTGGCGATCGGCATCGTGGTCGATGACGCCATCGTGGTGGTGGAGAACGTGGAGCGAAATATCGCCGAGGGGCGCGCGCCGCTGGCCGCCGCGCACCAGGCGATGCGCGAGGTGTCGGGACCGATCATCGCCATCAGTCTGGTGTTGTGCGCGGTGTTTGTTCCGATGGCCTTCCTGTCCGGAGTCACGGGGCAGTTCTACAAGCAGTTCGCGGTGACCATCGCCATCTCCGCGGTGATCTCGGGCATCAATTCGCTGACCCTGTCGCCGGCACTGGCGGCGATGCTGCTGAAACCGCACGGTGCGCCGAAGGATCTGCCGACGCGACTGATCGATCGCGGTTTCGGCTGGCTGTTCCGCCCATTCAATCGATTCTTCGCATCCAGCGCGCGCGCCTATGAGGGCGCGGTCGGCCGCAGCCTGCGCTCGCGCGGCTTGGTGTTTGGCGTCTATGCGCTGCTGCTGGTCGCTACTGCGGGGCTGTTCCAGTGGGTGCCGGGCGGCTTCATTCCCACCCAGGACAAGATGTACCTGATCGGCGGTGTCAAGCTACCCGAAGGCGCCTCGCTGGACCGCACCGAGGCGGTGGTAAAGCGCATGAGTGAACTGGCGCTCGCTACCGAGGGGGTGAAGAGTGCGGTCGCCTTCCCGGGTCTCAATGCGCTGCAGTTCACCAACACGCCGAATACCGGCACCATCTTCTTCGGGCTGGACGACTTCTCTGAACGACAACGCGGCGCCGCAGAAATCACCGCCGAACTCAACATGAAGTTCGGCGGCATCCAGGAGGCCTTCGGCTTCGCCATCATGCCGCCGGCGATTCTCGGCATCGGCACCGGTTCGGGCTTCTCGCTGTTCGTGCAGGACCGAGCCGGACTCGGCTACGGCGAGCTGCAGAATGCGGTGCAGGGGTTCTCCGCCGCGCTGACGCAGGTTCCCGGCATGGGCTATCCGATCTCGTCCTACCAGGCCAACGTGCCGCAGATCGAGGCCCACGTCGACCGCGAGAAGGCCAAAGCGCAGGGCGTGCTGCTGACCGACCTGTTCGAGACCATGCAGGTGTATCTGGGCTCGGCCTACGTCAACGACTTCAACCGTTTCGGCCGCACCTGGCAGGTGATCGCGCAGGCCGACGCCGGCTTCCGCGATCAGGCCGAGGACATCGCCCGCCTGCGCACCCGCAACCAGTCGGGCGAGATGGTGCCGATTGGTTCCATGGTGACGCTGACACCCGGCTACGGGCCCGACCCGGTGATCCGCTACAACGGCTACCCCGCCGCCGATCTCATGGGCGAGTCCGATCCGCGATTCCTGTCGTCGAACCAGGCGCTGGCAGTGATCGAGGGACTCGCACCGGCGGTGCTGCCCGCGGGCATGAGCTTCGAATGGACCGATCTCAGCTTCCAGCAGGTCAACGAGGGTCGCGCCAACCTGCTGATCTTCCCGCTGGCGGTGCTGCTGGTGTTCCTGGTGCTGGCGGCGCTGTACGAAAGCTGGACCATGCCGCTCGCGGTGATCCTGATCGTGCCGATGTGCATGCTGTTCGCCCTGCTCGGCGTGTGGCTGACCGGTGGCGACAACAATCTGTTCGTGCAGGTCGGCCTGGTGGTGCTGATGGGGCTGGCGTGCAAGAACGCCATCCTCATCGTCGAGTTCGCGCGCGAGCTCGAGCTGGCCGGAAAGGGCATCGTCGAGGCCGCGCTGGAGGCCTGCCGATTGCGCCTGCGGCCGATCATCATGACTTCGATCACCTTCACCGCGGCCGTGGTGCCGCTGGTGCTGGCCAGCGGTGCAGGCGCCGAAGTGCGGCACGCGTTGGGCGTGGCGGTGTTCGCCGGCATGATCGGCGTCACCCTGTTCGGTCTGTTCCTGACGCCGGTGTTTTACGTGGCGCTGCGCAAGCTGGGCGAGCGCATGCGGCCGCGGACGGCGCTGGAGGCAAGTCATGCGTAAGGAATCCCGTGTAGCCCGGATGGAGCCGCTTGCGGCGGAATCCGGGGAAGACGGCTCCCCGGATTCCGCTGCGCTTCATCCGGGCTACGATGGTGCCGATCATCACGTGCCACGAGCGATCATGAACATTGTGGATACCATCGTCTCCATCGAAGCCATCGACAAGACCTACGCCGGAGGCCTCAAGGCGCTGTCCGGTGTCGATCTCGACATTCACCGCGGCGAAATCTTCGCCCTGCTCGGTCCGAACGGCGCCGGCAAGACCACGCTGATCGGCATCGTATGCGGCCTGGTGGTGCCGAGCGCGGGCCGCGTGCGCGTCGACGGTCACGACATCCAGCACGACTGGCGGGCGGCGCGGCAGATGATCGGCCTGGTACCGCAGGAGCTGCACACCGACATGTTCGAGACGGTCTGGGACACGGTGAACTTCAGCCGCGGACTGTTCGGACTGCCGCCCGACCATGCCCACGTCGAGCGCGTGCTGCGCGAGCTGTCGCTGTGGGACAAGCGCAAGGAAAAGATCATGACGCTGTCCGGCGGCATGAAGCGACGCGTGCTGATCGCCAAGGCGCTGGCGCACGAGCCGCGTGTGCTTTTCCTGGATGAACCGACCGCCGGCGTCGACGTTGAACTGCGCCGCGACATGTGGGCCATGGTGCGGCGTCTGCGCGCCTCGGGCGTCACTATCATCCTCACCACCCACTACATCGAGGAGGCCGAGGAGATGGCCGACCGCATCGGTGTGATCCACAAGGGTCGAATCCTGCTGGTGGAGGAGAAAGCGGTGCTGATGCGCCGCCTTGGTCGCAAGCAGCTCACCTTGCATCTGTCCGAGCCGCTTGCGGACATCCCGGACGCGCTGGCCGAATGGAATCTCGCCATCGGCAACTGCGGTCGCGAGCTGGTGCTCGATTTCGACGCCGGCGAAGAGAACACCTGCGTACCGCGGCTGCTCCGGCGCATCGCCGAACTCGGCATCGAGTTCAGCGACCTCAACACGCGCCAGAGTTCTCTGGAGGACATCTTCGTGGATCTGGTGAGGGAGGGCGCATGAGCACTGCAACGATGCGGTTCAACCGGAACGGCGTGCGCGCCATCTACCTGTTCGAGATGGCGCGCTTCCGCCGCACCCTGTGGCAGAGCCTGGCCACGCCGGTGTTGACCACGGCGCTTTATCTTCTGGTGTTCGGCGCCGCCATCGGCGGACGCATGGGCGCCATCGACGGGGTGAGCTACGGCGCCTTCATCGTGCCCGGCCTGATCATGCTTTCGGTGTTCACCGAGAGCCTCAACAACGCGGCCTTCGGCATCCACATGCCCAAGTTCACCGGCACCATCTACGAGGTGGTGTCGGCGCCGGTGTCGGCCTTCGAGACGGTGCTGGCCTACGTCGGTGCAGCTGCCACCAAGTCGGTGATCCTCGGTCTGGTGATCCTGGCGACGGCCAGCCTGTTCGTACCGATCAGCATCGCGCATCCGCTGTGGATGTTCGCCTACCTGGTGCTGGTGGCGCTGGCCTTCAGCCTGGCCGGCTTCATCATCGGCGTCTGGGCCAAGGGCTTCGAGGAACTGCAGTTTGTACCGATGCTGGTGGTGACGCCGCTTACTTTTCTCGGCGGCGTGTTCTACTCCATCGAAATGCTGCCGGAACCATGGCGCACGGCCACTCTGTTCAATCCCATCGTCTACCTGGTCAGCGGCTTCCGCTGGACGTTCTATGGCTCCGGCGACGTCACGATCCTGACCAGTTTGCTGGCGCTGCTCGGATTTCTCGCCGCATGCATGGTGGCGGTGACATGGATCTTCCGGACCGGGTATCGGTTGAAGCAGTAGTTCTTTCGCGGTCGGGCCTGACCTGCTGTGGTGGGTCGGCATGGGATGCCGACCTACAACAGCAAGTTCGGCATATACGTCCCCGCGCTGCCGTAAAGTAGCGTCGGTAAACGGAGGTGAACCCCATGGCTGAGCTCAAGACCCAGAAGACCACCGCCAGCGTCAAGGCTTTCCTTGATGCCATCGAAAACGACGACATGCGCCGCGACGCACGTGCTGTTTCGAAGTTGATGCAGGAAGTCACCGGCGAGAAGCCCGCGATCTGGGGCGCGTCGATGGTCGGCTTCGGTCGCTACCACTATCGCTACGAAAGTGGCCGCGAAGGCGACTGGTTCCTGGCCGGCTTTGCGCCGCGCAAGAGCGAACTGACGCTCTACATCATGGCCGGCTTCCAGCGCCATGACGCGCTGATGGCCAAGCTCGGCAAGTTCAAGACCGGCAAGTCCTGCCTCTACGTGAAGCGCCTGACCGACATCGATCTCGCTGTGCTGCGCGAGCTGGTGCGCGAATCGGTGGCCTACATGAAGGCGACCTACCCGGATTAGCCATTCACGCGATATCTCCCACTCACGGGACGCGGCGTCCCCGTGGCGGGACGCGTGCGCCATGCGAGGCAAGTGAAATCAAGTCATTGCGGCGCCGTCGAGGTTGGCATGCTGCATGCAACAACTGCGCTTGAAGCGGCATCCGTTGGGGGATGCCGGAAAGCGGAGACTGCATCGATGTACGCACTGATCGGAATCACCTTGCTGTTGGCCCTGGGCGTGATGGCGGCGTCACCGCTGCTGGTGGCTCGAATGCCGGCATTGGCCGAACTCGACAGGCGCCTGCGCGCGCTGCGCATCTGGATCGGTTTGGCCGGCATGGTCTGGGGGCTGCTTGGGCTGGTGCTGCTGGGCGTTGGCATCGCCGGACTGGTGCACGCGCCGCTGTCATGGCTGATCGGACTGCTGGTCGCCATCCTGCTGGTGACCTTGGGAACGCTTTTTGCCCTGGATATTTCACAACAGGTGCCGCAGGCGCAGCCGGTCACCCGGCGTCTGGAGCCGGTACGCGCGAAGCTGGTGCCGCGACAGCCGTGGATGGGACTGGGCGCGCTGGGCGCAGCGGGTCTGTCGCTGGCGATGTTCGTGGGCGGCGGCATCGCCGGTGCCGGCGAGGCGCTGCCGCCCGGCATGGAGGACTGTCGCTACACCACGTCGGCCAGCGGTATCCGCATGATCGAATGCCCGCAGGCCGACGCCGCCGCGGAGATACCCGAAGGCATCGAAGTCCGCAACGGCGAGATTCTCAGCAGCGCTTATGCCTATGCCTTCATGCAGACCGACGACTTCGCGGTCAGCCTCGGCGCCGATCGCAGCGAGCGCGACGCCTTCTACGGTCGCGGCAAGGTGGGCTACTTCAAGGGCGACCGCTATTTCCAGGGCATCAACCTGATGGGCGAGATGTCGCTGGGCAACACCTACAAGGACATCCACGGCAACGTGTTCACCTTGGAGGCGAATGACGCCGGCCATCTGGAAGTGCGCGTGCACAAGCGGGTGATCCTGGAGATCCGTCCCAATGGTGAAGTGTTCCGTGATGGCGCCAGGTTCGGGCAGATCGCCAACGTCGATTTCCACCGCCGCGGCAGCATCCTGCCGCTGATGGTGGTTGCCTACCACCGCAGCGACCTGTTCCGTGCGTAACGCAGGCCCCCTCCGGGCGGGTTGATCACAGACCCCCCTTGGTTGACCCGCTCGGAGGGTGGCAGGCTCGTTTCGATCTGCGGCTAGCGGGTTCGAGCAGAGGGCCTGAACAGCAGGAATACCCAGCCGCCGACCGCACCGCACAGCACCAGGCCGGCGAAGCCACCCCAGCCGCGCGCCGCGGCGACGGCGGTGATCGGCAGCGCCAGCGCCATCAAGCCAAGAATCGCCGCAACCGCGGCCATCCCGGCCAGCGGATAGAGCCAGCGTCGGTGCGAAGGAAAGAACCGCGACAGCAGCGCCGCCACCGCGAAAGCGATGATGAAGCCCAGCGCGACCAGCGCCCCGAACAGCGGCCCGAAGCTGACGATGTCGTGGCCGCTGGTGGCGATGCGGGTGGAGAGGTCGATCTCGGCGCCGAGCGCGGTCAGCCGCGCCAGGTTGAACTGGGCCTGCACGATGCTCGCGCCGACTGCGGCTGCGATCACCGCCGCCAGCAGCGCCAGCAGCCACATGCCGATGTCCTTCCACATCGGCTTGCCCTCAGCGCGTCACGAAGCGCACCAGGAACTCGGCGAGCTTGCGATAAGGCGGTACAAACAGGCGCATGGCGTTCCACTTCGGCTGGTAGAACACCGGCTTCAGCTTGCTGAAGGTGCGGAAGCCGGCTTCGCCGTGATAGGCGCCGATACCGCTCGGGCCGATGCCGCCGAACGGCAGGCTGGTGAGCGCGACGTGCATCATGATGTCGTTGACGGTGACGCCGCCGGCCCAGGTGCGCTCCAGCACTTCGCGGGTGCGCGTGCGGTCGTGGTCGAAGTGGTATAGCGCCAGCGGGCGGTCGCGCGCGTTGATGAAGGCGATGGCCTGGTCCAGCGTGTCGTAGGGGACCAGCGGCAGCACCGGGCCGAAGATCTCCTCGCGCATCACCGCATGCGCATCGTCGGGAGCGATCACCAGCGTCGGCGCAAACAGCCGCTGTTGCGGATCGCCGGGCAACAGCTCGATCACCTGCGTGCCGCGTTCGCGCGCGTCGTCCACCAGTCCGGTCAGTCGATCGTACTGGGCGTCGTTGACAATGGCGGTGTAGTCGGCATTGCCTTCGAGATCGGCGTAGCGCTCCTTGACGATCGTCTTGAGGTGCGCAGCAAAGGCGTCGACCTGGTCGGCCGGCAGCAGCACGTAGTCGGGCGCAACGCAGGTCTGCCCGGCATTGAGCAGCTTGCCGGTGGCGATGCGCTGCGCCGCGCGCTCGATGTCGAAATCCGGCGCAATGATCGCTGGCGACTTGCCGCCCAGCTCCAGGGTCACTGGCGTGAGGTTGGGGGCGGCCGCCGCCATCACCTTGCGACCGACTGCGGTGGAACCGGTAAAGAACAGGTGATCGAAGGGCAGCGCGGAAAATGCAGCGGCCAGCTCCGGTCCGCCAAGTACGGTGGCCACGCGGTCGTCGGGGAAAATCTGCGCCAGCAGATCGCGCAGCCATTCGGCGGTGCGCGGGGTGTGCTCGGACGGTTTGAGCATCACGTGGTTGCCGGCGCCGATGGCCGAGGCCAGCGGCATCAGCGCCAGGTTCACCGGATAGTTCCAGGGCGCCAGGATGCCGACCACGCCGAGCGCCTGCGGTCGTACCTCGGCACGCGCCGGCAGGAAGTTCAGACCCACGCCGACGCGCCTGGGCTTCATCCAGCGCTTCAGGCGCGACAGGATGCAGTCGATCTCGTGCAGGACCGTCATGCCGTCCGCCAGCAGGCTCTCGTGTCGTGAGCGCTGACCGAAGTCGGCGGCCATCACCCTGGCCATTTCCTCGAGGCGATCCTTGAAGGCGACGCGCAGGCGCTTGAGGTCGTCGTGGCGCTGCGCGTAGTCCGGCGGTTTCGCCATGTGCGCGGCGCGCAGGCGCTCGAGGGTGGGCTTGAGGTCTTCGACGGGGGTGGAGGCGGCCATGTCCATGCGCCAAGTCTAGCGCGGAAGCATGGCGTCGACGGTGGGAACCGCCTCAGCTGCCGGGTGCGCTGCGCTTGGCCGTGCGACCTGCTGCGCTTCGCATTTTGGGAGGGGCCTCGGCCCCGACCCGCCCCGGTCGGGGCTGAGGCCCCTCCCACAGGGTGCGCTCGCCTACAATTCGCGCATGAGCATCCGCCCCTATCTCGACAAGAACCCCATCCTCGGCGCGCGCGTCTACGTGGATCCGGCCGCCACCGTCATCGGTGACGTGGAGCTCGCCGACGACGTCTCCATCTGGCCCGGCACCGTGGTGCGCGGCGACGTCAACTACATTCGCATCGGCGCGCGCAGCAACATCCAGGACGGGACCATCGTCCACGTCACCCACGATGGCCCGTACACCACCGGCGGGATACCGACGATCATCGGCGCCGACGTCACCATCGGCCACGGCGCCGTGATCCACGCCTGCACGCTGGAGGACGCCTGCCTGATCGGCATGAAGGCGGTGGTGCTTGATGGCGCGCTGGTGAAGCGTCATGGCTTCGTCGGCGCCGGTGCGGTGGTGGCGCCCGGCAAGGTGGTGGGCGAGGCCGAACTATGGCTGGGCAGCCCGGCGCGCATGATCCGCAAGCTGTCCGAGCGCGAGATCGAATCCCTGCACTACTCGGCGCAGCACTACGTGCGCTTGAAGGACCGCTATCTCAGCGGCGCCTGACGGCGCCGGGTTTTCAGTTTTCAGTTTTCGGTTTTCAGACGGCGCCGCGGTTGCGTGGCGGTCTCGGCTAGACAACGGGTTCCTGGCTTCGGGTTGCTGCCCCAACAAAGTCCACAACCTTGATGGCGCCACGATGTCGTGCAGTCGCAGGCAGCCCCGGCTGAAAACTGAAAACCGAAAACCGAAAACCGCGCTCTTCACTCCATCGCCTGCGCCGGCAGTCGCGCACGCACCTGCTTGAGCACTTC
>CAZGKE010000040.1:0-8190 GCA_964526035.1 uncultured Gammaproteobacteria bacterium
AAATGTTCCAGATCAGATACGGGTGCTGGTCATTGCCCGGATACGGATAGTCGTAGGGGCTGGTCGTGAACTTGCGGTACCAGGACACGTCGGCGGTGCTGTCGAGGTCGCTGTTGCGTAGCGTCGCAGACGGCGTGAACACCACCTCGCCGTTGTCGGCGCCCAGTCCGTCGCAGCCGTTCGCGCCGGTGTCCCCGCGCCGGCAGCGGCTGAAGAACATGGAGTAGGTCTCAATGAGCACATCGGCCTGGAAGCTGCCGCCGCCGCCGGGCAGCGGATTGCCGTGGAAGTTCGGGCTGGGGCACTTGGGCGCAGCGATGAAGTCGCGGCTGTGGGCCACCACATAGGCGGTCATGCGCATCTCGCCGACGTAGGCGCGTTCAAGTTCGGGCGCGCCGAGGCGCTTGGCCAGGGCCGGCGTGGCGCGCAGGTCGGCGCTGCGTACGTAGAAGATGCGGAAGTCGTCCATCATCTTGTACATCAGGTGGTTGAAGTACAGCCAGACCTGGCCATCGCTGCCGACCAGGTCGATGTGCATGGGGTTGTCCGGATTGACCCGCAGGGTGACGTTTCGCTGGTCGATCACGCTGCCGTCCGGGAGACGCAGACGAAAGCCGTCGGCCACCTTCAGGCTGCCGCCGATGAAACGATCGAAGCCGCCTTCCGGCGCATTGAACTTGAGGCCTTCGGCGTGACGCAGCGGAAAGATCGAGTACATCGGATCGCTGGCGTCGTAGGTGGTCTTCGGCAGCAGCACCTTGATGCCGAACAGGTCAAGGAAATCATCGTTGAAGCGCAGGCGGATCTCGCCGCCATCGACGCGCCAGTGCTCTTCGAGCGGAACCTGTTTGGCATCGACCTGCGGCGGCTGGTCGGGCGTCGCGGCGTGGGCAAGCTGGGCCACGAATGCGGCCAGCAAGACCAGCAGCGCGCGCATGAACATGGACATGGTGGTGACTCCTGATATCCCCCGGGGGTGGGATGCCCAATCTCCGACGCCCTTTGGGAAGCTGGTCGGAAGTGGACCCAAGGCTTGGAGGATAGTCCCTGTCGGAGCGCCGCGACAAGTCAGGCCACTGGCCCCACGGACAAGCCAGGGGCACGATTCACGCAGCGTTCACGCGCTGCGGATCATTCGCCAGCGTCGGCGGGCTCCGCATAGCGACCGATCAACCCCCAGAACAGCTGCTGACCGGATTCCGGAATCAGGGTGAACTGAAAGGCCACGTGTTCGGCAGTCACGCGCGCCACGCGCGCCTCCAGATGCAGTGCAGCAGTTTCGCTGATGACGACATCGAGCTGGAAGACATCGTCCGGCTCTCCCTGCCAGTCCAGCGGCCGCACCACCCGTGCACCGGTGGCGGAAATGTCCAGAATCTCGCTCGACCATGCGTGATCGGCACGACTGATCAGCACCACCGTATGAACGGGCATGCGGGAGTCGCGAACGCCGGGCAAGGTCGATGAGCTCATCGGGAAACCATTTCAACCAGCGTCCGATTCTCGGCCTCCCGGCGGCGACTGGCAAGGCAAGGAGGTCCGTGCGCGTCCACGCCTTTCCGGCGGTTTGCTCCATTCATGCTGCAGCGCGATAATCGGGGGCTTGCCGGACGCCCGGCCCCACCCGAACCACGGAGAACCCCCATGTCCGATTCTGTCGTCATCGTTGGCGCCCGCCGCACTGCCATCGGCGCCATGCTCGGCCAGTTCAACGGCGTGCCCGCCACCGAACTCGGCGCGACTGCGATCAAGGCGGCGCTCGAACAGTCGGGTCTCTCCGGCGACGATGTCTCCGAAGTGATCATGGGCTGCGTCCTTCCTGCCGGCCTCGGCCAGGCGCCGGCCCGGCAGGCCGCCCTCGGTGCCGGCGTGCCGCTGGCCGCCGGCTGCACTACCATCAACAAGGTCTGCGGCTCGGGCATGAAGGCGATCATGCTGGCCCACGACCTGATCCGCGCCGACAGCGCAAGCGCGGTGGTCGCCGGCGGCATGGAATCGATGACCAACGCACCGCACCTGATTCCCGGCAGCCGCAACGGTTTCCGCCTTGGCGACACGGCGCTGGTCGATCACATGATGTGGGACGGCCTGCAGAACCCTTATGACAAGCAGGCGATGGGCGTGTTCGGCGAAGCCTGCGTTGCCAAGTACGCGATGACCCGCGAGGAGCAGGACGCGTTCTCCACCGAGTCGGTCAAGCGCGCGCTTGCAGCGCAGCAGAATGGCGCCTTCGCGGCGGAGATCGCGGCGGTGACGGTCAAGTCCCGCAAGGGCGATGTGGTGGTGGATACCGACGAGGAGCCCGGCCGCATGGACATCGGCAAGATTGCCGGCCTGCGCCCGGCCTTCAAGAAGGACGGCACCATCACTGCGGCCAGTTCCTCGAAGATCTCCGATGGAGCCGCTGCCACCGTGGTCATGTCGGAGGCCGAGGCGACCCGACTCGGACTGACCCCGCTGGCGCGCATCGTCGGCCACGCCACCCACTCGCAGGAGCCGGAGTGGTTCACGACGGCGCCGGTCAGCGCCATCTCCAAGCTGCTCGACAAGCTCGGCTGGAAGGTGGACGACGTCGACCTGTTCGAGATCAACGAGGCCTTCGCCTGTGTCGCCATGGCGCCGATGAAGGAGCTGGGCATCGCGCACGACAGGCTCAATGTCCACGGCGGCGCCTGCGCCCTCGGTCACCCGATCGGGGCCAGCGGCGCACGCCTCGTGGTGACCCTGCTGAACGCCCTGCGCGTGCACGGCAAGAAGCGCGGTGTCGCAGCGCTGTGTATCGGCGGCGGAGAAGCCACTGCGCTGGCGGTGGAGCTGGTCTGACGACACCATGGCTGCGGAGCGCGGGACGCCTGCGGGGCGCTGCTGTCTCGACACGTCGGGAATCGGCGCCAGGGATCGGCGCTGTGCCCCGGGTTTGTGAACAATGCGCCAACCCGGGACGCAAGTGTGAATCCGCGGCCTCGATCACATTTCGGAACAAGGACGCAAACCACCATGGGCGCATGACGCCAGCGATTGAGTAGCCGGCTGTCGATACCTTCCGGTCAACGACCGGATACAGCGGCCGGTGGCCTCCAGGCAACCCTCGCCGCGAACAGTGCAGAACGGCGGGGCGCTCCAGGAATGAAACACTTCAAGACAATCGGATGGACGACATTGGCATGGCTGTTCGCAACCATGCCGGCGCTCGCGCTCGATCCGGACAAGCAGTTGCATCACTTCGTGCGCGACACCTGGTCGATCGAGCACGGGCTGCCGCAGGCAACCGTACAGGCCATCACCCAGGATGCGGAGGGATACATCTGGGTCGGCACCCAGGCCGGAGCCGCGCGTTTCGATGGTGTGGCGTTCACCCACTTCACGCCGGAAACCGCGCCCGAGCTTCCGGGCATGATGGTGAACAGCCTGTTGGCCCATCCCGATGGCCGGGTGTTCATCGGCACCTATCGCGGCCTTGCTGTCTACGAGAACCGCGTGCTGCGCTCGGTGCCGATGCGGCTTCCGCAAGACGACGCCGTTGCGCCCGATATCCGTGCACTCGGGCTTGGACAGCGCGGCTGGATCTATGCAGCCACCAGTCTCGGCCTGCTGCGTGTGGACGACCGCGGCATCCAGGCGGTGCCGGGCATCGATATCGGACCTTCCTTCTCGCTGCTGATCGAGGACGCCTTGCTATGGGTCGGCGGCAGTGGCGGCGTTCATCGGGTGCAGGACGGCCAGGCTGTCTTTCTGCCTTTGCCCGAACGCCACCGCGCGGCGGCCGTCACGGCGCTGGAGCGATCGCAGGGCCGCCTGTGGGCAGGCAGTCAGCGTGGTCTGTTCGTGCAGGACAGCGACGGCGAGCGCTGGCTGCGCTTCGACGCACATCCGGATCTCGCCAGCCTGCCGATTGACATGCTGTTTACCGACAGCCGCGGCAGCCTTTGGGTCGGCACCGTCAAGGGACTGGTGCGCATCCGCAACGGGGCGGTCGTGGAGGTCACCCAGCAGGGCGATCCGGGGGCCATACCGGCGGTGCGCTCAATGTTCCAGGACCGCGAGGGCAACCTCTGGGTGGGCTCGCAGTGGCAGGCGCTGAATCGGCTCTGGGACGGCTGGGCGCGCCGCTACAGTCAAGCGGAGGGCCTGCATATGCCCATCGTCTGGTCGATCGCCCGCAGCGACGATGACCGGCTCTGGGTCGGCACCGGCGATGGCCTCACCGTGCTCCGGGACGGGCGTTTCGAGGTACTCGTCCCAGGCGACCAACTGCCGCATCCGGACGCCTATACCCTGCTTGCCGAAGGGTCCGCGCTGTGGATCGGCACGCGCAGCGGTCTGGCCTACCATGATGGCCTTGGACTGCGTACGCCACCCGAGTTCGACGCGTTGCGCAGTGCTCAGGTCAACGCCATTTTGCGCGACCCAGCCGGCGATCTCTGGCTTGGAACTTCAGCCGGACTGTTTCGTCATCGCGATGGTGCTCTGGACCGATTCGGCGTCTCCGAGGGCCTTCCGGATCCGCGGGTGCGTACCCTGCTCACGCTTCCCGGTGGAATCCTCCTGATCGGAACGCAGGGCGGTCTGTATCAAATGGATTCAGAGGGTATCCGGCCATTCGATCGCTCCAGCACCTTGCCGTCCGACATCGACATCACCGCGCTGCACCGGCTGGATGACGGCCTGATCGCTGTAGGCTCGCTGGGCGAGCATCTGTTCCTCGGCGACGGGGAGCGCTGGCTTGATGTAGCGGCCCTGCCCGAGGTTCCGACCAACAGCCCTTTCTTCATCACCCACGACCGCCACGACCACCTGTGGGTCGCCGGCATTCGCGGTGTCTACGCGCTATCGCTGACTTCGCTTCGCGGCAAACTGGCGGGGCTCGACGTGCCGGTGGAGGTCGAAGTGGTGCTGAGCGAGCGAGGCGATCAGCGCGGCGGCCAGAAAGTCCACTGCTGCAACGGTGCGGGCAATGCCAAGGGCCTGATCCACGACGACCTGCTATGGCTTCCGACTCGCGACGGCCTGCTGTCTCTGCCTGCGCTGGCAAAGCGCGACGGCGAACCGGCACCCTCGCCCGTCGTCGAGAGAGTCCGCACCCTTGGCATCTGGCACGCGGTGCTGCCAGGCATGCCCATGCAGATCGACGCCGAAGGTCGAGACGTCACCATCGAGTTCACAGCGTTGAGCTTCCGCGACCCCGGGAGCCTGCGCATCCGCTATCGCCTGCGTGGATACAGCGACATCTGGGAAGAACTCGCCGACACGGGGCGCCGCTCCGTCACCTATACCAATCTGCCGGCACGCGAGTACGTGTTCGAAGTCAACGCGGCGAACGGGCGCGATGTCTGGGCGCACACGCCGGCGCGTCTCGAATTCCGGGTATCTCCGTATTTCCACGAGACGGTGTGGTTCGCTGTATTGGTGTTGGCGGCAGTGATCGCACTTGCGAGCGGCGTGTTCCACCTGCTGCTGCGCCGGCATGTGCGTCGAGAGCAGCACCTGGAACGCCTGGTGTCCAAGCGCACGGAGGATCTGGAAACCGTCAACCGTCGCCTGGAGGCGATGACGCTGCGCGATCCGTTGACCGGACTGCACAACCGGCGCTTCCTGATTGACCAGCTGCCATCGGACCTCGCCCACTTCCACCGCTGTCACCCGGATCCGGACGAGGCGCAGTCGGTGATGGTCTTCGCGCTGATCGACCTCGATGCCTTCAAGCCGATCAATGACTGCTATGGCCACTTGGCAGGGGACCTGATCCTGAAGCAGTTCGCCGAACTGCTGGAAGCGCAGATCCGCAGCGGCGACTACGCGGTTCGCTGGGGAGGAGAAGAGTTTCTTCTGGTCATGCGGCCCATGCCCCAGGACGAGACGACACGAGTCGTCGAGCGCATTCGCGCGGCCACCGCTGCGCACCCGTTCCGTGTCAACGACGAGATCACCCTGCAAGTGACGTGCTCGATCGGCATGGTCGAGTACCCGCGCTTCCGCGGCGACGAGCATGACCTGGGCTGGGAACGCATGGTGGCGCTGGCGGACTACGCCATGTATCAGGTGAAGTCCGGCGGTCGCAACGGCTGGGCGCTGCTGCGGCCCACCGCGACCACACGCTTCGACTCGCTGATCGAGGACGTGCAGCAACTCGGCGCCGCCATGATCGCGACCGGCGAACTGGACCTGCAGTGCTCGCCCGGAATCGTGATCGACGGCTCTGCCGGTGGACGGACGCAGGACGCGGAGCGCAGCGGAATCACCAGACTCGAAGGATACAGGCGCGCCGTGGGCTGATCGGATTCAGCCGCGGTGCTTGGCCTGCGCAGCAGACCCGGCGACAATGCCTGCCCGCACTGCGCCGGAGAGTTCCGTGAGCCGCATACTGTCCGTTCTGATCTGCGTTGCCGTCTGTCTGTCCGCCTGCAAGCAGCCAGAGGAACAACGCGATGACGGCGTCATCGAGCAGCACGTCGACGAAGTGACGGATCTTGCAGAAAGCATCGGCGAGCAGGCCGAGACTGCCGCGCGCGAGGCAAAGGAGCGGACCGATCGCGCGCTCGAAGAAGCCGAACGCGGCGACTGAGCATCACCCTTTCAGACCACCGACCCCGAGCCCATGCCCAAGATCGCCAGCCGTATCCATCCCAAGAGCGAGGAGTTCCAGGCCAATGCCGCGCATATGCGCGCCGCGGTCGAGGACCTCAAGGCCACCCAGGCGACGGCTGCAGAAGGCGGTGGCGAGAAGGCGCGCGAGAAGCACAGCGCACGCGGCAAGCTGCTGCCGCGCGAGCGCGTGCGCGCCCTGCTCGATCCCGGATCGCCGTTCCTCGAACTGTCTCCGCTGGCAGCCCACGGCATGTACGACGGCCAGGCGCCCTGCGCCGGCCTGATCACCGGCGTCGGTCGCGTCCACGGACAGGAAGTGATGGTGGTGGCCAACGATGCCACCGTGAAGGGTGGCACCTACTTCCCGATCACCGTCAAGAAGCATCTGCGTGCGCAGGAAGTGGCGCTGGAAAACCACCTCCCTTGCATCTACCTGGTCGATTCCGGCGGCGCCTTTCTGCCCCTGCAGGACGAGGTGTTTCCCGACCGCGATCACTTCGGCCGCATCTTCTACAACCAGGCGCGGCTGTCTGCGCTGAACATTCCACAGATCGCGGTGGTCATGGGTTCGTGTACCGCCGGCGGCGCCTATGTGCCGGCGATGAGCGACGAAACCATCATCGTGCGCGAACAGGGCACCATCTTCCTGGGCGGCCCGCCGCTGGTAAAAGCGGCCACCGGGGAAGTGGTGGACGCCGAGGCTCTCGGCGGCGCGGAAGTCCATTGCAGCACCTCGGGCGTCACCGACCATTTCGCCGAAAGCGATGCCCACGCGCTGGCCATTGCGCGCGACATCGTTCGCCACCTGAATAGAAGTAAAAACAATAACCTGGCGATTGTTCCTCCGAAAGAACCTGAGTATCCGGCGCAGGACATCTACGGCATCGTTCCCACCGACACGCGGCTGCCCTACGACGTGCGCGAGATCATCGCGCGCATCGTCGACGGCTCGGAGCTGCATGAGTTCAAGGCACGCTACGGCAAGACCCTGGTCTGCGGTTTTGCCCACATCCACGGCTATCCGGTGGGCATCGTCGCCAACAACGGCATCCTCTTCTCCGAGTCGGCGCTGAAGGGCGCGCACTTCATAGAACTGTGCAATCAGCGCGATATCCCTTTGGTTTTCCTTCAGAACATCACCGGGTTCATGGTCGGACGCAAATACGAAAACGCGGGCATTGCGAAGGATGGCGCGAAGATGGTGACCGCCGTGGCGTGCTCGCACGTGCCCAAGTTCACCGTGTTGATCGGCGGAAGTTTTGGCGCCGGCAATTACGCCATGTGCGGCCGCGGCTACCAGCCGCGCTTCCTGTGGATGTGGCCGAATGCGCGCATCAGCGTGATGGGCGGTGAGCAGGCGGCCAGCGTCCTGGCGACGGTGCGCCGCGATGGCCTGGAAGCCTCGGGGAAGGAGTGGCCAGCGTCGGAAGAGGAGGCCTTCAAGGCACCGATCCGCGACCAGTACGAGCGTCAGGGCCATCCGTATTACGCCAGCGCGCGCCTCTGGGACGACGGTGTCATCGACCCGGCGGACACCCGACGCGTGCTTGGTCTGGCCATTTCCGCGAGCCTCAACGCACCGGTCAGCAAGGGCCGCTTCGGCGT
>CAZGKE010000040.1:8290-24559 GCA_964526035.1 uncultured Gammaproteobacteria bacterium
CAGCGGTCGGCAGCCGCCAGCATCTGCTCCCAGGTGGTCCGCCCCTCGCGGGTGGCCAATCCGATGCTCACCGTCAGCCGCATATTGGGAATCAAGGTGGCCCAGTCGGCCGCGCCGACCGCGCCACGGATGCGCTCGCAACTGATCCGCGCCTGTTCGCGATCGGCATCGGGAAGCAGCAGCAAGAACTCCTCGCCGCCCCAGCGTGCCACCAGATCGCACTGCCGACTGTGCTCGACGACCAGATCGGCGAAACGGCGCAGCACGCGGTCGCCGCACTCGTGGCCGAAGCGGTCATTGACCGACTTGAAATGATCGAGATCGATCACCGCCAGCGCCAGCTTCCCGTCACTGCGCTCGGTGCGCGCCCACTCGATCTGCAGGCGCTCCTTGGCTGCCCGACGGTTGGCGAGGCCGGTAAGCTCATCTTCGCGGCTGAGTCGCGCCAGCTTGTCGCGCTCGGCCTTGAGCAGGTCCTGCTGCTCGCTCAGCTCCGCGGTGCGTTGCGCCACCACCGCCTCCAGCTTCCGATTGTGGCGGGCCTGGCGGCGGCCACCCAGACGGATCAGAACGATGACTGCAAGCACGGTCGCCGCCAGATAGGCGAGGAGCATGGCGGGCCGCAGGTACCAGGGTGCCGCAACCTCGAAGGACCATTGAAGCGCCGCGACCTGTCCATGGGCATCGCGCGCTTCGATATCCAGTTCGTATTTGCCGGCGGGCAGGTGGCTGAATTCGCGCTCGGCCGAGCTGCGCCATGGCGACCACTCTTCCTGAAAGCCCATGAGCCGATGGCGATAACGCGTACCGTCGGGCCAATCGAATCGCGGCGCAGCGAACGCAAGGTGCAAGGGAAAGCTCTCCCCAGACAGCTCGATCGGCACATTGCCGGTGGACAGCGGCAATGTGCCGTGGGCCGTGCTCGCCGAGACCATGTGCAGGCCCAGGGCAGGACGCTGACGCCCGCCCGCGCCCATGTCGACCCGGTACAGCGCTTCCGAAGCGCCGATCCACGCCTGCGCGTCGCCTTCCGGGTAGACCACGTAGAACTCGATGTCCGGCAGCCGGCGCAGGTGGGTGTCGAGATCATGCCCGCGCGCGCCGTCGCGCAGATCGGCCATGCGCATCCACTGCCGGTGCTCGTCCACGGCCGCCGACCAAAGGACATTTTCTGGCCCCTCTACAAGCAGCGCGCTGCCGCCGCCGGGCGCAGTGAGCAGGCCGCGCAGATCTTCGGCGGGCTCGACGCCACTGCCCGCGCCCAGGCGCCAGATCCCTTCGCGACCAGCGAGCAGACGCTGACGCGGTGAATCGAGCACAACGAGGCCCGAGCTCTCGGTCGGACCCTCGCGCCCCGGAAAACGCTGCAGCACTTCTCCATGCCGTGGATCAAGCCGGAACAGCCCGTCGGACCAGGTCTCCAGCCACAGATCGCCGTTGCTGCCCACCTGCAAGGCGCGCGCCTGCACATCGAGTTCGGTGAACTCTGGCTCCAGCTGTCCGCTGTCGAGATCGATGTAGCCGGCGCCGCGATCATAGCTGCCGATCCAGAGGCGCTGCGGCATGCGCGGGCTGATCGCCAGAGCCACCGTGAGATGGGGTCCGTAGAGGCTTTCGGCAACTGCGGCTTTCACCGCGTGGATGCCATAGCTGGTAGCCGCCAACAGTCGCTTCGGTCCCGAAGCCGGCGCGTGCGCCAGCAGTGCCCAGGTTTCAGATTCGATCCCGGCCACCGGCCGAAACCGGCCGTCGGCGAGTTGATAGAGCCCGAGCGTGGTGCCCACATACAGGGTGTCGTCGAAACGCAGCACGGACAGCGGCGACCCGGCCAGCCCCTTGCGTTCGTCCCAGATATCGATTGCGGCGCGACCCTCCAGCCGGGCAATGCCATTGTCCAGCGCCAGCCACACACCCTCTTCGGCATCGACGTAGAGATGACGAACGGTGGGATTGGGCAGTCCCTTCTCGGAGTCCAGAACTTCGAACTCTCCGCTCGATTCATCGAGCAGCAACAGCCCCCCGCGCAGCGTGGCCAGGCCAATCCGGCCATCCGGAACCCGCCGTGCATGGTAGAGGTGACGCAGTGCCAGCTCAGCACCCGCCGCTTCCCAGTCCGGGCGCAACGATCCGTCTTCGGGACGGTAGCGCAGCAGGCCACCCGGGCGAAGACCGATCATCAGGTCGCCGTCGGCGAGAGCCTCCACCGCATAGACCGGATGCGGCAGCGACTGCAGGCCGGCAAGCGGTTCGAAGCCCTGGCGACCCAGGCGCATCAGCTTGCCGCTTTCAAAGTAACTGTAGATTTCTTCGTCCGCCCGAAAGCTCCCGGCAATGGGTGTCGGGCCGCTCAGAATTCGCGCTTCCCGGGCATTCAGTTCGAACAGGACGGTATCGGTGGAGAACAGCCAGCGGTCGCCGATGACAATCACCTGCCATACGTCGTGAAACGCGGGGACTTCACCGGCGAAGCGGTCCAGCAACGACCGGTAGAGGATGTTGCCGTATTCATCCTCTTCCAGAATGCCGAAATCCTCCTGGGCGCCGACCAGTACCGATCCGTCCGCAGTGGTGGCCAGCGAACGAACCGCGCGACCGCTGTGAATCGGCACACGACGCCAACGAGCGCCGTCGAACACCAGCACCACGCCCTCGTTGCCGAAGTACATGTAGCCGCGCCCGTCCTGCGTCACCGCCCAGTTCTGCGTGCCCGCGCCATAGTCTGAAGGGGCATACCAGGTCACGAACGGCAGACCGCGATCGCCGGCCATGGCGTAGTCCGCAGCCAGCAGGAATGCAACGACAAACACGGCGCGCCGGAGCATGCGCATCAGGCGCGCACCACGCGATTGCGACCCTTGGACTTGGCGCGATACAGCGCCCGGTCCGCGGCCTCGCGAACGGCCTCTGGCTGGCGCAGTTCGCCGTCGCGTTCGGCCAGTCCGATGCTGACAGTCACCTTGGCCTCGCGCGGCCCGCGCGCGCCCGAAGGGCCGGGCAGCCGCACGCGATCAAAGGCGATGGTCTCGCGGACCGCCTCGAGCGCCTGGTTCGCGTCGCGGGTGCGGCGACCGGTGAACAGCAGACAGAACTCCTCACCACCGTAGCGGAACGCGCGGGCGCCGCGGGTGCGCTGCAGTCGCTCGGCCACCCGCTTCAGCACCCGATCCCCGGCGTCGTGTCCGTGGCGATCATTGAAACGCTTGAAGTGATCGACGTCGACCATGGCCAGAGCGAAATGCCCACCCAGTCGCGCCAGCGCCTCGTCCAGCGCACGACGGTTGGGCAGACCGGTCAGCCCATCGTGAAAGGCCATGCGGTAGGACGCCAGCAGTATTCCCAGAAGCAGAACCCCGCTCGCCACGGCCCCGGCGACTCCAGGCGACCAGCCTCGCGCCACGGCGCCCGGAAACAATGCCACCAGCATCGCCCCCAGAGCCAGGGCAATGGCGATCGGCAGCGCGCCGCCGCGCAGGAACCACTGGCCCAGTGCCCACAGTACGGCGGACCAGCCAAGCAGCAGCGGCCAGGCGCCGCGGAGGCCGTCCTGCGGCGCCACCGGCGGCAGCCAGGCTAGCAGCCACATGGCCAGCCATGGGAGCAGCGCAAGCAGGAGGGTGCGCAAGGAGAACAGCGCCGATTCCGGCACCAGCAGAAGCGGCAGCGCCGCCAGGGCCAGCATGTCGAGACCCGAGGCCCCCGGAATCCACGGCCACAGTCCTGAGGCGAGTCCGAGGTACCACGCCAGCAGCGCCACGCGGGTACGCTGGAACATCAGCGCCAGCAGCAAGGCCAGCGCCGGGGCGGCCGGCAGCAGCAATGGCATCAGGGCAGAGTCGGTCACCCGGTCCAACGGAACGCAGCAAAGCGGCAAAGGTAGCAGCAAAACGCTTCCGTCGATGTAGGATGCCGGTCATCTGCGTATGCCATCGTCATTGAATTGTCACCGGGATTCCCACCATGTCCGCCAGCGTCGTACTCAGTCAGCAAGATTCTGTTGCAACTCTTGCCCTCAACCGCCCCAAGGTGCACAACGCCTTCGACGATGCGCTGATTGGCGAGTTGAGCGACGCACTCGAACAGATCGCCGAGGATGCCAGCGTGCGGGTTGTGGTGCTTACCGGAGCCGGCAAGAGCTTTTCCGCCGGAGCGGACCTCAACTGGATGCGCGCCATGGCCAGAGCCAGCGAAAAGGACAATCGCAAGGACGCGCGCAAACTCGCCAGGCTGATGCGCACCCTCAATATGCTGCCGAAGCCTACGCTGGCGCGCGTCAACGGGGCGGCCTTCGGCGGCGGCGTCGGTCTGGTGGCCTGCTGCGACATCGCCATCGGTGTGTCCGACGCCACCTTCGCGCTTTCAGAGGTGCGTCTCGGACTTGTGCCGGCGGTCATTTCACCGTACGTGGTCGATGCCATCGGCGGCCGCCAGGCGCGCCGCCTGTTCCAGAGTGCAGAAATCATCGACGCCGCTGAAGCCCATCGCATCGGTCTGCTGCACTTCCTGGTGGAGCGCAAGGACCTCGACCGCGCCGTAGAAGATCAGATCGATCTGTTGCTCAGAGGCGGCCCCACTGCCCTCAGTGAAGCCAAGCGGCTCGCCCTGCGCATCGCCACCGGCAGCCCCAAGCGGCGCATGGAACTGGAGGAAGACAACGCCGACCTGATCGCCAGACTGCGCGTGTCCGACGAAGGCCAGGAAGGGATCAATGCGTTTTTGGGGAAGCGGAAGGCGGGGTGGGTTCTTTGAACCCATGGGGTTACGGGGTTACGGGGTTACGGGGTTACGGGGTTACGGGGTTACGGGGTTACGGGATTACGGGATTACGTGATTAGGTGATTAGGGCTTAGGGCTTAGGCCCCTAGGCCCCTAGGCCCCAAGCCCCGGCCCTAGTACCATCGCCGGCTTTCCCCATTTTGCGGAGTCAATGCATGGCCATCGTTTCGGTGCGCGAGGCGCTGTCTGGCGCGCATGCGGCTGGCAGTCGGGTCGAGGTGCGCGGCTGGGTGCGCACACGGCGCGATTCCAAGGCGGGCCTGTCGTTCGTCAATTTGACCGACGGCTCCTGCTTCGAGTCGCTGCAGGTGGTGGCGCCGGCCGAGCTGTCCAACTACGAGAGCGAAGTGCTGCGCCTGACCTCGGGCTGCGCCTTCATTGCCCGCGGCAAACTGGTGGCCTCTCAGGGCAAGCAGGCTGTCGAGCTGAAAGCCGATGAAATCGAGGTGGTGGGCTGGGTCGACGACCCGGAGACCTACCCTATCCAACCCAAGCCGCACTCCATGGAGTTCCTGCGCGAAGTGGCGCACCTGCGTCCGCGCACCAATGTGCATGGCGCCATCACCCGCGTCCGTCACTGCCTGGCGCAGGCGGTGCACCGCTTCTATCACGAGCGCGGCTTCTACTGGATCAACACGCCGATCGTCACCACCTCCGATGCCGAGGGCGCAGGGCAGATGTTCCGCGTGTCGACGCTGGACCTCGCCAATCTGCCGCGTCGTGACGATGGCAGCATCGACTTCCGCGAGGATTTCTTTGGCCGCGAGGCTTTCCTGACCGTGTCCGGCCAGCTTAATGTCGAGGCCTACTGCCTGTCGCTCAGCAAGGTCTACACCTTCGGCCCCACCTTCCGCGCCGAGAACTCCAACACCGCGCGGCATCTGGCCGAGTTCTGGATGATCGAGCCGGAGATCGCCTTCGCCGATCTGAACGACAACGCCGATCTCGCCGAGGATTTTCTCAAATACCTGTTCCGTGCCGTGTTGAACGAGCGCGGAGACGACATGAATTTCTTCGCTGAACGCATTGAAAAAGAAGCCGTTTCACGACTCGAAAAGCTGGTCGATACACCCTTCGAACGGGTCGAGTACGGAGAGGCGGTGGAGATCCTCAAGAAGGCCGATCGCAAGTTCGATTTCACCCCCGACTGGGGCGTCGACCTGCAGACCGAGCACGAGCGTTATCTCACCGAGGTGCACTTCAGGCGCCCGGTGGTGGTGATGAACTACCCCGAGCACATCAAGGCCTTCTACATGCGCCTCAACGATGACGGAAGAACCGTGGCCGCCATGGACGTGCTGGCGCCGGGCATCGGCGAGATCATCGGCGGCGCCCAGCGCGAGGAGCGCCTCGACGTGCTCGACAAGCGCATGGCGCAGTTCGGCCTGGATGCCGCCCACTACCAGTGGTACCGCGATCTGCGCCGCTACGGCACCGTACCGCACGCCGGCTTCGGCCTCGGCTTCGAGCGCCTGGTGGTCTACGTGTGCGGCCTGGCCAACATCCGCGACGCCATTCCCTACCCGCGCGTGCCGGGAAGCGCCGAATTCTGATGGGAATGGCCGAGACCTTCCTGCTGCTGCTGTCCTCCGGCTTTGCGGCATCGGGACTGTTCGGCTACCTGATTTTCGGGACCCTGGCGTACAAGCACGTCGAGGACCGCGACCAAAGCGCGGTTCCGGGTGGATCGAGCCTTTCACCGACCTTCTTCGCGTGGATACTCAAGGGAAGCTGGCGCGCCCGCCGCGACCCCAATCTTGACGGACTGGCCGTCGCCGCCCAGTGGCTGGGCTGGTGCATCGTCATCGGCCTGGCCGGCACCGCCGTGTGGCTCGCGCTGCAGGCGATCTGACCCAGGACGTTCCGTTCGCGCTGAGGCGGCATCGAGCGGCGCAAGGCGCCGTCGAGAGCCCGTCTGGAACCACCAAGCGCACACCCACACAATTACAATCCGACCCCAACAAGCCCGCAGCCACCCAATCTCTCCCATGGACAAATCTCAATGGTGGGTCGCCGCCCTCGGCGACACCCTGGTCTGGGCCAGGCTGACCGAACTCGACAGCGGCAGCGCCCAGGTCTTTGACTGCGACGGCCGCACCCTGCCCTACGCTGACGCCGCAGAGGCCCGCGCCGCGCTGCTGGACGCCGAGTTTCGCGCCTTCGACGGCCTTGACGAAGATGACGCCGACCTCCTTGGCTTCGACCTGGCCAGCATCCAGCCGCCCAGCGGTGATAGTGACGAAGACCTGCACCCGAGCATGACGCAAAAGGTATCCAGGCGACAATAGACGGGCGGCGCTTCGCCCCGCTCGACGCTCCCAGGATTCGTCGCCGCACCCGACAGCTGCGGCGCGGGTACTCTTGAGCGTTCCGACTATGCCCTGAAGCTCCCATGTTCACGCCCAGCCACTTCGCCGAACACGACCTCGCCGCCCTCGACGCCCTGGTCACCGACTACCCGTTCGCCACGCTGGTCACGCAAACCGACGAGGGCCCGTATGTCAGCCACCTTCCGGTCCTCTACAGCCGCAGTGCAGGCGGCGTGCTGATCGAAGGACATTGGGCGCGCGCCAATCCGCAGTGGCGGCATACCGGGGAGGCCCTGCTGATCGTGCACGGACCGCACGCCTACATCTCGCCAGACTGGTACCCGGACCGGGACGAGGCGTCACGGGTGCCGACCTGGAACTACGCCGTCGCCCATCTCGGCGGAACGCTCGAAACCTTTGTCGATATGCCTTCGCTTGCCGACCTCGTTGACCGCCTGAGTCGTCAATTCGAGGCCACGGCAGGCAGCACATGGCGCTTCGATCGCGATCGTGCCGACCTCGTTTCCCAACTGCACGGGATCGTCGGTTTTCGCTTGCGTCCGAAACGCATTGAGATGAAGTTCAAACTGAATCAGAATCATCCACCCGCCAACGTACAGGGCGCGGCTGCCGGACTTGCCGCGGTGGGCGGGGAGAGCAACGGGACCGTGGCGAGAATGATGCTCGCCAGGCTCGAGGCGTCGAGGAACCGGGAGTCGTCGTGATGGATCTGCAGTTGAGTGGTCGCCACGCGCTGGTATGCGGCGCCTCCGAGGGTATTGGCCGCGCTGCCGCGCATGAGCTGGCCCTGCTCGGCGCCAGCATCACCGTGCTCGCCCGGCGCGAGTCGGTACTGCGTCAGGTGACGCTCGCCCTGCCCTGCGGGCACGAAGGGCAACGCCACGGACTGCTGGCCGTGGACATGGACGACAGCGAGGCGCTGGAAACGGCCGTCGCCGCCCTGGTTTCGAGCCACCCTGTGAACATCGTGGTAAACAACAGCGCCGGCCCGCCCGGCGGTTCTGCGCATGGCGCTGACGCCGATGCCTACCTCGCCGCCTTCCGTCGCCACCTGATCGGCGGACAGACCATCCTGCAGGCGGTGCTGCCCGGCATGAAGGAGGCCGGGTTCGGACGCTGGGTGAACATCATTTCCACGTCGGTGAGGGAGCCGATCGCCAATCTCGGCGTGTCCAATACCGTCCGCGGAGCCGTCGCAAGCTGGGCCAAGACGCTGGCCTCCGAACTCGCCCCGCACGGGATCACCGTCAACAGTGTGCTGCCCGGCTTCACCGAGACCGGTCGCCTCTCCAGCCTGATCGCCGCCAATGCCAGGGCCAGCGACCGCAGCGAGGAGGCGGTCGCCGAAGCCATGCGCGCCAGCGTTCCTGCCGGCCGCTTCGGACAGGCTCACGAGATCGCGGCGGCGATCGCCTTCCTGTGCAGTCCGGCCGCGGCCTACATCAACGGCGTCGCCCTGGCGGTAGACGGTGGACGTACGCGCGCCCTTTGATGATGAACCGATGCTGGATCGGCAGGCGGATCGAATCGCCTGCAATCTCCAGCTGATCCTGCATTACGGCGACCGCGCGTGGCTGGTCGATGCGGTGGATGTGTCGGTGGGCGGCTGCTGCGTGCTGCGCCCGCCCGCCTGCGACATCGAGGCCGAGCAGGTGGTGACGCTGATCTTTCCCGGGCGCACGGGCCCCGCGGCTCTGGTCACCGCGCGCGTTGCGCGGGTCGATCACAGCGAAATGGGCTTCGAATATCACGAGATCCAGCGCGTGCCGCCGGTACCACCGCGTAGCTGGTAGTCCGCCTGCCGCACACGACGATTGCAGTCGCCCGCGCAGACTTGAGGGTATGCCTGAAGGTCCAGAAATCCACCGCGCCGCCGACCAGCTTGCCCGCGCCGTGGCAGGCGCGCCGCTGACCTCGGCATTCTTCGCCATTCCCGCACTCAAGCACCACGAAAGGGCGCTGGTCGGGCGCCGCATCGAGTCGATCACGCCGCGCGGCAAGGCCCTGCTCACGCGCTTCGATCACGGCTGGACCCTGTACTCGCACAACCAGCTCTATGGGGTGTGGGAGGTAACCGAGGCTGGACAGCGGCCCGACTCGAAGCGATCGCTGCGGGTGGCGCTGGACACCGCCAAGCGTTCGATTCTTCTTTATTCAGCCTCTGATGTAGCCCTTCTGCGCCATGAAGAGGTCGAGCAGATCCCGTTTCTGCAGCGCCTCGGTCCGGATGTTCTCGACCCGGCGCTGCACTCTGTGGAAGTGTCCAGGCGACTCGCCATGAAGCGCTTCGCCGGCCGCGGCCTGACCGCACTGCTGCTCGACCAGGCGTTCCTTGCCGGCATCGGCAACTACCTGCGCAGCGAAGTGCTGTACCAGGCCGCGATCGCCCCGGACCGACGCCCGCGCGATCTTGATGAAGACGAGCGCCTGCGGCTCGCCGAAGCGTTGCTCGATGTGCCTCAGCGCAGCTACCGCACGCGCGGCATTCGTCGCACCAGCGGCATGCGCGCGGACTACCTGACCGACACGCCCGAGGGCTTCCGGATGCGGGTGTTCGGACGCGCCGGCGAACCCTGCGACGGCTGCGGCGAGATCATCGTGCGCGAACAGTTCAGCGGGCGACGCCTGTACTGGTGCCGAAACTGTCAGCGCTGACCTGGCGATGCCAGGCAAGCCCTGCGCAGGTGATCCCGCACGCCGGACTCTGACAGGCACCGGCGTTTGCCCACAGCGCTGCCGATGACAGCCAACGCTGGAGCCGCACCCCGGCTCGCGCTACCCTTGGCACCCCCGATCTGTCCCCGACCATGGACACATTCCTGCACTACATTGGCGGCCAGCCCCACGCGCCGGCCGCGGACGGCTGGCTGGACGTGTTCGAACCGGCCACCGGTCGGGTCTACGCGCGCGTCGCCGACGGCGATGCTGGAGACCTTGAAGCGGCGGTAGCGACGGCGCTTGCCGCCTTCCCGGACTGGTCGCGCACCGCCAGCGAGACGCGTGCCGCCCTGCTCCACAGGATTGCCGACGGCATCGAGGAGCGCCTCGAGGACTTCGCAGCGGCCGAGAGTCGCGACACCGGCAAGCCGCTCGCGCTGGCGCGCAGCGTCGACATCCCGCGTGCGGTCGCCAACTTCCGCTTCTTCGCCGCGGCCGCCACGCAGTTCGCGAGCGAGGCGCACCCGATGGCCGACGGCACGCTCAACGTGACCCTGCGTCCACCGCTCGGGGTAGTGGCCGGTATCAGTCCATGGAACCTGCCGCTCTACCTGTTGACCTGGAAGATCGCGCCGGCCATCGCCGCCGGCAACTGCATCATCGCCAAGCCGTCCGAGGTGACGCCAGCGACTGCAACCCTGCTCGGCGAAGTACTGAGCGCAGCCCGGCTACCGCCGGGCGTGATCAACATAGTGCATGGACGTGGACCCGGCGTCGGTGCACGGTTGGTCGCCCATCCTTCGATCAAGGCGGTGTCCTTCACCGGCAGCACCCGCGCCGGCCGTGAGATTGCTGCAGTGGCCGCACCGCAGTTCAAGAAGATGTCGCTGGAGCTGGGCGGCAAGAATCCGACCCTGGTGTTTGCCGATGCCGACTGGCGCGGCAACCTCGACACCCTGGTGCGCTCGGCCTTTGCCAACCAGGGGCAGATCTGTCTGTGCGGATCGCGGCTACTCGTCGAAGCTTCGATCTACGAGGAATTTCGGGACGCGTTTGTCGAACGGGTAGCGGCGCTTCGGATCGGCGATCCCGCGGATGAGCACACCCAGCAAGGGGCGCTGACCAGTGCCGAGCATCTGGACAAGGTCATCGGCGCCATCGCCCGCGCGCGCGAAGAAGGCGGTCGGATCCTGTGCGGCGGCGAGCGTGTGCGACTGTCCGGCCGCTGCGCCGAAGGATGGTTCGTGGCGCCTACGGTCATCGAAGGACTTCCCCCTGGTTGCGCAAGCCTGCGCGAGGAGATCTTCGGGCCAGTGGTGACATTGCAGCGATTCGCGGACGACGCCGAGGCGCTGGCATGGGCCAACGATGTCGACTATGGTCTCGCCGCCAGCCTGTGGACCGCCGACCTCAAGCGCGCGCACCGACTGGCCTCCGCCATCGAGGCCGGCATCGTCTGGGTGAACACCTGGATGCTGCGCGACCTGCGCACTCCGTTCGGCGGCGTCAAGCATTCCGGCGTCGGTCGCGAGGGTGGCCTCGAGGCGATGCGCTTCTTCACTGATACCCGAAACGTGACGTTTGCCCCATGAACGACATCCGCGAACTGCTCGCCCGCAACCGCACCTGGGCCGAGTACATCGAACGTGACAATCCGTCCTTTTTCCCCGCACTGGCGCGGCAGCAGACGCCGAAATACCTGTGGATCGGCTGCTCCGACAGCCGCGTGCCGGCCAACCAGATCGTCGGCCTGCAGCCGGGCGAAGTGTTCGTCCACCGCAACGTCGCCAACCAGGTGGTGCCGGCCGACCTGAACTGCCTGTCGGTGATCCAGTTCGCCGTGGAATGGCTGAAGGTCGAGCACATCATCGTCTGCGGCCACTTTGCCTGCGGCGGCGTGCAGGCCACGCTGAGGGGAACCCGCCTCGGAATCGTCGACAACTGGCTGCACGGCCTGGGCGACATCATGCGCGGACACTTGGAGATCCTGGGCCAGGTGGAGGACGAGGAAGACCGCATCGACCGTCTGTGCGAGCTGAACGTGCTGCACCAGGTGGTCAACGTCTGCCAGACCACGGTGGTGCGCGACGCCTGGGCACGCGGACAGAAGGTGGCCGCACACGGCTGGATCTATGGCCTCAATGACGGTCGCATCCGCGACCTCGGCGTCACCATTGCCGCCATCGAAGACATCGACGGAGCGCGCGACCGGGCAATCGCGGCCGTTCGGGAGCGCTGCCGGTGAGGGCGGTCGGAATACTGGTGGCACTGGTCGGCGCGGCGTTTCTGACGCTGTTCACCGTCTACATCGTGGCCGTCGGCACCCGCTTCGCCATCGACCGCTTCGGCGACTTCGACTTCATGCGCGCCATGGGCGCCGTCGGCGCCGCCTTCGTGGCCGCCCTGCTGCTGCTGGGCATTGTCGGCTGGTACCTCGCCAGGCGACGCAGCCGCCCTGCCCCACCGACGGACTCCGATCCATGAGCGATACCGTCCGCACCGAAGCTGCACCCAAGCCGGTAGGCGCCTACCCGCACGCGCGGCGCGTGGGCAACCTGCTGTTCCTCTCTGGTATTGGCCCGCGTCGACCGGGCAGCGACGAGATTCCCGGCAATGTCCATGACGCCGAGGGTCGTCTGGTCGACTACAGCATCGAGGCGCAGTGCGAAAGCGTGTTCGCCAACGTGCGTGCCGTGCTCGAAGCCAGTGGCGCACGCTGGGAGGACCTGGTCGACGTCACCGTCTACCTCACCGACATGGCGCGCGATTTCGCCGCCTACAACCGCGTCTACGCGAAGCACTTCACCAGCGCGCAGCCGTGCCGCACCACGCTCGGCATCAGCGCCCTGCCTACGCCGATCGCCATCGAGCTCAAGTGCGTGGCGGCATTGTCGGAGGCAGCACGGTAGATCGGGGTAGGCGCAGCCCACCCCGACGCAGCGGCCCGTTGAAATCGACCGCGTCGGGGTTCCGTCGTCACCTCGACCTACAAGGCAGACGCGTACGCGACCGTCCCACCCCCACGCCTGCGGACAAGCTCCGTCCCTCCTACAATGGTGATACCCGTCCCCTGTCGCGGAACATGGCCATGCTCGCACCGCCCATCAACTTCCAGCGCTGGATCGATGACAACCGCCACCTGCTGAAACCGCCGGTCGGCAACAAATGCATCGTCGCCGGCGACTTCTACATCATGGTGGTCGGCGGTCCCAACCAGCGCACCGACTACCACTACGACGAAGGCCCGGAGTTCTTCTACCAGGTCGAGGGCGAGATGGTGCTCAAGGTGATGGAGGACGGCGTCCCGCGCGACATCCCCATCCGCGCCGGCGAAATCTTCTACCTGCCGCCCAGGGTGCCGCACTCACCGCAGCGCATGGCCGACTCCATCGGCCTTGTTATCGAGCGCAAGCGCCTGCCGCACGAACAGGATGGCCTGCTGTGGTTCTGCGAGAAGTGTCATCACAAGCTCTACGAAGAGTACTTCACGCTCAACGACATCGAACAGGACTTCCCGCCGGTATTCGAGCGCTTCTATCGTTCCAAAGACCACCGCACCTGCGCGGCCTGCGCGCATGAGAACCCGGCGCCGCCAAAGTTTCTGTAGGAGCGGCGAAAGCCGCGATTGACCCGCGGATCGGCCCGGGGCCAGTCCGGCGGCTACAATGCCGCCATGCTCAAGATCGATACCCACGCCCATATCCTGCCGCGCGACTGGCCCAACCTGGCCGAGAAGTACGACGACGACCGTTTTCCGGTGATCCATCACCACGACGGGCGGCATCGCATCTACAAGGACGGCAAGTTCTTCCGCGAGATCTGGCCCAATACCTGGGACCCGGAGCTGCGCGTCGCCGACTACGCCAGACACGGCGTGTCAGTGCAGGTGATCTCCACCGTGCCGGTGCTGTTTTCCTACTGGGCGAAGCCGCATCACGCGCTGGAGCTTCACCAGTTTCTGAACGATCACACCGCCGGGCTCTGCCGCGAACATCCGAAGAACTTCGCCGGCATCGGTACGGTGCCGCTGCAGTCGGTGAACCTGTCGATCCGCGAGCTCGAACGCTGCATGGACCAGCTCGGCCTGCAGGGCGTGCAGATCGGCTCGCACATCAACGACTGGAATCTCGACGCGCCCGAGCTGTTCCCGTTCTTCGAAGCCGCCGCCGACCTCGGTGCCGCCATCTTGGTGCATCCCTGGGACATGATGGGACGCGAGTCGATGCCCAAGTACTGGCTGCCGTGGCTGGTCGGCATGCCGGCCGAGCAAAGCCGTGCCGCCTGCTGCCTGATCTTCGGCGCGGTGCTCGAACGGCTGCCGAACCTGCGCGTGTGCCTCGCTCACGGCGGTGGCTCCTTCCCGTTCACAATAGGTCGCATCGAGCACGGCTTCCGCATGCGCCCTGATCTGGTCGCCACCGACAATCCGCGGAATCCGCGCGAGTACCTGTCGCGGCTGTTCTTCGACTCATGCGTTCACGACACCGCCGCGCTGCGCTATCTGCTTGACGTGGTCGGCAACGACCACGTGATGCTGGGCACCGACTACCCCTTCCCGCTGGGCGAGCAGGAGCCGGGCAGCCATATCGAGGCGCTGGGACTGGACGAGGTGGGTCGGGCTCAGCTGTTCCACGGCACCGCGCTGGAATGGCTTGGCCTGCCGCTCTCGCGGTTTGCCTGATGTGCTTTTGCAGGAGCGCACTCGTGCGCGACCGGCGCGATCGACCGCGGCGAACGGCGGTCGCGCACGAGTGCGCTCCTACAACACCAAGGACCGACCGTTCATGACCGAAGCCCTCACCGAAATCCGCGCCCTCGACCTTGACGCCACCTGTCCGCTGGCATCGTTCCGCGACCGCTTCCTGATCCCGCCGCACGGCGACCGCGAACAGGTCTACCTCTGCGGCAACTCGCTGGGCCTGCAGCCGCGCGACACCCGCGCCGAGATCGATGCGGAACTGGAAGCATGGGCGAAGCACGGCGTCGAAGGGCATTTCCGCGGCGAGTTCCCGTGGATGCACGCGCACACCTTCGTACGCGAACACCTGGCGGAAGTGGTCGGCGCCCTGCCCTCCGAGGTGGTGGCGATGAATACGCTCACCGTCAACCTGCACCTGATGATGGCCAGCTTCTACCGGCCTGCCACCGACCGCTTTGCCATCCTGATGGAAAAGCATGCGTTTCCTTCTGATCGCCACGCGGCGGAATCGCAGGTCCGCTTCCACGGCTACGATCCGTCCACCGCCTTGATCGAGTTGGAGGGCGACGAACCCAATGGCACGATATCGATGTCCGCCATCGAGCGGGCGCTGGCGGAGCACGGCAAGCGCATTGCCCTGGTGCTGATGCCTGGCGTGCAGTACCTGACCGGCCAGGCGCTGGAGATGGCTGAGATCGTGCGACTGGCGCACGCGCGCGGATGTATCGTCGGCCTCGACCTGGCGCACGCGGTCGGCAATCTGCATCTGTCGCTGCACGACAGCGGCGCCGACTTCGCGGTCTGGTGCAGCTACAAGTACCTGAACTCCGGCGCCGGCGCGGTGGCAGGCTGCTTTGTGCACGAGCGCCATGCCCGCACCGATCGTCCGCGTTTTGCCGGCTGGTGGGGTCATCAGGCGGAGACGCGATTCCAGATGCGTCCGGAATTCGTTCCCACGCCCGGTGCCGACGGCTGGCAGCTTTCCAACCCGCCCGTGCTGGCGCTGGCGCCGCTGCGCGCCTCGCTGCGGCTGTTCCATGAGGCCGGCATGGCGCGACTGCGGGCCAAGTCTGTGGCGCTCACTGGAAGGCTTGCACGGGAAATTGAACGCCGACTGGGTGATGTACTGGAAATAGTCACTCCGAGCGACGCAGACCGGCGCGGATGCCAGCTGTCGTTGCGGGTCAGGGGTGGCCGCGAACGCGGGCGCAGCCTGTTTGAGCACCTGCACCGCGAGGGCATCATCTGCGACTGGCGCGAGCCGGACGTGATCCGGGTGTCGCCGACGCCGCTCTACAACCGCTACATCGATGTGCTGCGCTTCGTGCTGGCGGTGGAGGCGTGGCGGGACGGACCATCAGGCGTTGCTGGCTGAGCGGTGCGCTTGTCGCGGCTGAGGCCGCTCCCACAGGGCACGGCACCCTCCCATCGCTTCATTCAGTAGCCACCGCATTGACGTGCGGCGTCACGCTGTCAATTTCTGGCGGAGAGGGAGGGCTGCTCGCCCCATCCATGGGGATCACCCCCTTCGGGGGCTGCCCTTCGGGCATCCGCATTCGTTCCCGACGAATGCGTACGAACCCCGGCGAGGCTTCTCACCCCTCCCTTGATCGCTTCGTTCAGTAGCCACCGCATTGACGTGCGGCGTCACGCTGTCAATTTCTGGCGGAGAGGGAGGGATTCGAACCCTCGATACGGTGAAACCGTATACCGGATTTCGAATCCGGCGCATTCGACCACTCTGCCACCTCTCCAGAACTGATATTCCATCCGTGGCGCTTATCCGGCGCACTATTCGGCTCATCCATG
>CAZGKE010000041.1:0-5016 GCA_964526035.1 uncultured Gammaproteobacteria bacterium
CCGCTGTAGCTCAGCAGGCCGAGGAAGTTGTAGCAGAAGAAGGTCAGCACCAGGATGTAGCCCAGCGTGTTCATCTGCTTGACCATGGCGCCGACCACGTCGCCGATGCCCTTGAAGCGCCCGCTGGCAACGCCGAAGAAAATGCCGACCACGGCGAAGAAGATCGAGATCAGCAGGATGATGTTGTTGAGGAAGGGCAGCACCTGCTGTCCCTGCGGGTTGGTGTAGGCGCCCAGCGGTCCGAGCGCCAGGGCGGCGATGATGCCGAGTGCGACCAGCACGCCGATCGCCGCGGCGCGAAGGCCGCGCCGCTCGGCATCGGTCACGTCGAACTCGTGCGTGTCCAGTCCTTCCGGCAGTACGTAGGGTTGGTCGGCAAGGCGCGGCGCCACGAAGCGCTTCGTCACCCAGGCGCCGAGCGCCGCAAGGACAAAGGTGGAGGTGGCGATGAACCAGTAGTTCATGGTCGCCGGTCGCAGCTCCTCGCCCCCGGCGGTGGTGAAGGGCACGCCCTGCGACTCGGCGAACACCCTGGCGTTCATGCCGATGATCACGTCCACCGGGGTGCCGGGAATCAGGTTGGCGCTGAAGCCTGCGGACACGCCGGCAAACGCCGCGGCCATGCCGATCAGCGGATTCTGTCCGATGCCGGCATACAGCAGCCCGGCCAGCGGGATCAGGATGAGATAGCCGGCGTCGGTGGCGACCGAGCTGGTGATGCCGAGGAACACCAGCAGCAGCGGCAGCCAGGCCTGCGGCAGCTTCGAGGCGATGCGCTTGATCAGCGCGCCGAGCAGCCCGGAATGTTCGGCAATGCCGATGGCAAGCATCACCACCAGGATCACGCCAAGCACGCCGCCGCCGAAGGCCAGCCAGTTCTGCACCAGTGCGTTGTCGAAGATCCAGCGCACGTGCTCGGCCTCGTACATCGGCTTGATGCTGTACACCACCGCCTCGCCGCCGGCCCCCATGCTCTCGAACTGGTGGCCGCCCATCAGCGCGGCGATCAGGAAGGCGAGCGGCCAGAACACCATGAAGATGATCACCGGATCGGGAATCTTGTGGCCGACGCGTTCGACGAAGGCGCCAAAGCGGACGCCGATGCTTGCGGTCTTTGCAGTCAAGGCAGGTCTCCCGGAAACGATGCGCGAAACGCGCGCAGGGTAGCAGAGCGCGCGCGGACAGTTGCGGCACAATGGCGGCCGCATCTTCGGGAGATCCTCCTTGGCAGTGACTGACGCGGACACGCTCGGACCCTATCGCAAGCCCTGGCTGCTGCCGGTGCTGCTGGTGCAGGGCAAGCTGGTCAAGATGCGTGCGCTGCGACTGCCCGAAGCGGAGGGGCCACGGCACGGGGCGACGGGTACCGATGAACCCGGCCTCCGGCTGCTGGTGGTGGGCGACTCTGCCGCGGCGGCGGTAGGAGCGCCTCGCCAGGCGGATGGACTTGCGCCTTCGCTGGCCGACGAGCTGGCGCGACGTGCAGGTTGCGTGGTGGCGTGGCGCGTCGTTGCAAGAAGCGGACTGGCGGCGGTGGATATGGTGGATTTCCTCGTCGAGCAGTTGGGCGCGCTCGGTGGCGACGCCTTTCGTGCCGATCTCATCGTCACCTCGCTGGGTGTCAATGACGTGATGGGATTGACGCCGTCGGCGGACTTCAAGGCCGCAATGGAGCGGATGATCGGGATGCTTCGTGAGCAATGCGGCGAGGGCGTCCCCTGCGTGCTCGGGCGTGTGCCGCCCCTGAACGCCTCACCGCTGTTCGCCGAGCCGCTGCGAGGACTGGTGGCCTGGCGCATCGAGCGCATCAACGGCCTGCTCGCGCAGGTGGCATCGGGTCATGCAAGCGTCGCGCTGGCCAGCGAGCCGAGTCAGCTCGACCCCGAGGGTCTCGCCGAGGACGGGTTCCATCCCAACGCGACCAGCTATCGCGCCTGGGCCGAGCATCTTGCCGACGTGGTGAGCGCCCAGGGCTGGGTTTTGGGCGCGGGTCTTCGCGTCAATTGATGGAGCGACGGCGCTGCAGGGTACGGTGCTCGACCACGTGCATCAGCGCATCGGCGCCGGTTTTCAGCAGCATGAATACCCAAAGTGCGCCGGCACCGAGCGGAATCGCGAGGATGATGCACAGGTGCATGGGGATGATGCGCAGGTAGGGCATGAACATCAGGGTGCCGAGGCTCGGTGTATTGCCGAGATCGGCCTGCACGTGTTCCTTGTGCGATGCGCGATGGCTTTGCCAGAAGCCGACAGAGAGGGCGATGAATATCAGAAAGTCGAAGGGGTGGACGCTGCCGATGTCTACCGTCGACCGGGTGTTGCTGCCGGTGTTGAGCACTTCGATGGCGCCTCTGGCATCGGCCATCGTCGTGAACGCCAGGAGGAACACGAAGTAGCCCAGATGGAAGAAGCCGTAGTGCATGGCGAAGAAATTGGCCACCTGGCGCTGCGTCTGCGGCGTGGGTTCGACGCTGCGGTTGTTGATCTTCAGACCGTGGGTGCAGAAGGCCTGCAGTTTGAGCATGCGCTGGCGAGCGAACCAGCCGATGATCACGCTCTGCGCCCAGAACGGCCACATCAGCTGCAACACGCTCCAGTCCTGCCAGAGCGCGATGGCGAATGTGAAGGCGTTGGTGAGGAGGATGCCCTTGAGGGCATCGTCGCGGGGGCGTTCCGATGCTTGCATCGAATGATCTTATGACATGGCGTCGACGTCGTAACCCGGATGGAGCCGAGGGTGCAGTTCGGGACGGTATGGGGTGCGAGGGCACGGTCGCCCACCGGTGGGCTCCTGCGTACGGGGGGTGGTCAGCGGCGCCGTGCCCGTAGGTCGGCATCCCCATGCCGCCGGTTCGCAACGTTGAAGGTGGCGATGTCGGTATGGGGATGCCGACCTACGCTCCTTCGTCGGCGACAGGGACGCGGTATTGATGCGAGGGGACGGTCGTCCACCAGTGGGCTCCTACATACGCTTGTCAGCGATCCACTCGTCGACCACCCGTTCGAGGATGAAGATCGGCATCGATCCCGAAGTCAACACGGCGTTGTGGAACTCGCGGATGTCGAAGCGCTCGCCCAGTTCACGACGGGCCCTTTCACGCAGCTCGAGCATCTTCAACATGCCGACCTTGTAGGCCAGCGCCTGCGCCGGGTTGACCAGGTAGCGTTCGATTTCGGCCACCACCTCATCGTCGCCCATGCCGGTGTAGTTCGTCATGTAGTTGATGGCCTGCTCGCGGGTCCAGCGCTTGTGGTGCATGCCGGTATCGACCACCAGGCGCACCGCACGGAACATCTCCGCCTGCAGGCGGCCAAGGTTGTCCAGCGGGTTGTCCTGGAAACCGGCCTCCCAGGCGACCTGCTCGGAATAGAGCGCCCAGCCTTCTGCGTACACGGTGAACGGCAGGAAGCGCCGGAAAATCGGCAGACCCTTGAGCTCCTGGGCAATGGCAATCTGGAAGTGATGGCCCGGGATCGCCTCGTGATAGGCGAGGGTGCGCATGCCAAATCGCGGAATCTCTTCGACATTGCGCAGGTTGGCGAAGAACACGCCCGGGCGCTTGCCGTCCAATGATGGACCCTGGTAGTACGCGCCGGGCGCGGTTTTCTCGCTGAACTCGGGTACGCGACGCACTTCAACCGGGGCTTCGGGCATCAGGTCAAACCATTCGTCGAGGCCTGCACTGATCTCGTCGATGATCTGCTGATAGTCGGCCAGGATCTGCTGACGACCCTCGTCAGTGTCGGGGTAAAGCTGGTCTTCGCGTTTGGCGATGATCTGTACACGCGCGCCGATGCTGCCTTCGTCGAGACCTTCGCCGCGCAGGATCGCATCCATTTCGGCTGCGATGCGTTCGACCTCGGCCAGTCCGATGTCGTGGATTTCGTCGGCCGTCATGGTGGTGGTGGTCTGGTTGCGCACCCGCCACGCGTAGAAGGCCTCACCGTCCGGCATGCGCCATACGCCGTCGTTGCTGGTGGCCTTCGGCAGCAGCGCTTCGTGGTGCGCGATCAAGGCGCGGTAGGCTGGAAACACGTGGGCATCGATGGCGTCCGCCACCTGGGTCTTGAGGTCTTCGCGTCTCGCAGCATTGAGCTTTTCGGCCGGAATCTTGTCGAGCTTGTCCACGAACGTGGTGTACAGCATGTGCTTCTCGGGCGAGTCTGCGATGAAGCCGCGCATTTGCTCGAGCACCTTCTCCACGGTGAAGCGTGGCGGGTAAACGCCCTTGTCCTCGCGAAGCCTGAGGCCCTCGATGACCTGATCGAAGCGGCGCGGGAACTGGGTCAGTCGGCTGATGTAGTCGTGCGCGTCGCGCTCGGATTCGACGAAGTGCTGGTTGGCCATGAAATTGGGCAGCCCGCTCTGCACGCCGAACATCTGGTTCACCGGAAAATTGTGGTGGCGGAAGCGCATGCCGTCGCGCACCTGGTCGCCCAGAAAGTGGTCGAAGATGTCGTAGCTGATCAGGTCCTGGCCACTGTAGCGCTCTCGGGAATAGCTCTGGAACGTTTCGTAGTCGGCCTGCAGGCGGGCCAGCTGCTCGTTTTCGCGTTCCAGCGAAGCGTCGGCCAGCTTCGCGTTGTGTCCGCGGATGCCGAGCGGCTCCAGCAGACGCAACTGCGTGAGCATCTCCGGGTTCTCGAGCGCGAACGTGAGGAACACGCGGGTGTAGAACCAGTCGATGCTGAGCGGCTTGAAGTACCAGGTATGCGCCAGCAGCGCGCCGGCACCCAGCACCAGCACCAGGATCAGGGTCAGTCCCCACTTGAGAATGCGTTTGATCATGGCGGTCCGCCCCCGAGACAATCGCAGCAGTGTAGCGGGGGTGGCTGGATGGGGGAGGGGTCGGAAGTCATGGCTTGATCACAGGGCCTGGGGCCTGGGGCTTTGGGCCTAGGGCCTAGAGAAAAAGCCGCAGGCGTGCGACGAAGCTTCAAGATGTGAAGGACGGTGTATCGAAAGGCTTGTGCATAGGCATCGCTCCAATATGCCAGCCTCTACTCCCTAGGCCC
>CAZGKE010000041.1:5116-9746 GCA_964526035.1 uncultured Gammaproteobacteria bacterium
GACCTATACTCCCCGCATGTCCTCCACCGACCGCTTCCAACTCGTCTCCCCCTACCAGCCCGCCGGCGACCAGCCGCAGGCTATTCGGCGTCTGATCGATGGCTTTGATGCCGGATTGGCGCAGCAGGTGCTGCTCGGCGTGACCGGCTCCGGCAAGACCTACACCATGGCCAAAGTGGTCGAGGCGGTGCAACGGCCGACATTGGTGCTGGCGCCGAACAAGACGCTGGCGGCGCAGCTCTATGGCGAGTTTCGCGAGTTCTTTCCGCACAACGCGGTGGAGTACTTCGTCAGCTACTACGACTATTACCAGCCGGAGGCCTATGTGCCTTCCAGTGACACCTATATCGAGAAGGACGCCTCGATCAACGAGCACATCGAGCAGATGCGCCTGTCAGCCACCAAGGCGCTACTGGAGCGGCCGGATGCGCTGATCGTGGCGACAGTGTCGGCAATCTTCGGCCTCGGCAGCCCCGAGGAGTACTTCAAGATGGTGATCCATCTGGTGCGCGGTGAGCGCATCGAGCAGCGCGAGTTGATCCGTCGCCTGACCGAAATCCAGTACGCCCGTGGCGACATGGAGCTGCGTCGCGCGACCTATCGCGTGCGCGGCGAGGTGATCGACGTGTTTCCCGCCGAGAACGAGATGGACGCCGTGCGCATCGAGCTGTTCGAGGGCGAGATCGAGAGCATTGCGCTGTTCGATCCGCTGACCGGCGAGGTGCGGCGCAGGGTGCCTCGCTACACCATCTATCCGAAAAGTCATTACGTCACCACCCGACGCACCGTGCTGGGCGCCGTGGAGGCGATCAAGGACGAGCTCGGTCCGCGCCTGGAGCAGCTGCGTACCGATGGCAAACTGGTGGAGGCGCAGCGCCTCCAGCAGCGCACCCAGTTTGATCTCGAGATGATGGTGGAGATCGGCTACTGCCAGGGCATCGAGAATTATTCGCGGCACCTGACCGGTCGCTCGCCCGGCGAAGCGCCGCCAACGCTGTTCGACTACCTGCCTGCGGACGCGCTGCTGGTGGTCGACGAATCGCACGTCACCATTCCGCAGCTCGGCGGCATGTATCGCGGCGACCGCTCGCGCAAGGAGACCCTGGTCGAGTACGGCTTCCGTCTGCCGTCGGCGCTGGACAACCGGCCGCTCAAGTTCGAGGAGTGGGAGCGCCGCGCGCCGCGCACGGTCTTCGTTTCGGCGACCCCGGGCAAGTACGAAATGGAGAAGGCCGAGGGCAACGTGGTCGAGCTGGTGGTGCGCCCGACCGGGCTTACTGATCCGGATCTCGAAGTGCGCCCGGCGCGCACCCAGGTTGAGGACCTGCTGTCGGAGATCCACGCACGCGTGGCGATGGGTGATCGTGTGCTGGTGACCACGCTGACCAAGCGCATGGCGGAGAACCTCACCGAATACCTCGAAGAGCACGACATCAAGGTGCGTTACCTGCACTCGGATATCGAAACCGTGGAGCGCGTCGAGATCATCCGCGACCTGCGCCTCGGCAAGTTCGACGTGCTGGTCGGCATCAACCTGCTGCGCGAGGGTCTGGACATGCCCGAGGTGTCGCTGGTGGCAATCCTCGATGCCGACAAGGAAGGCTTCCTGCGTTCATCCGGGTCGCTGATCCAGACCATCGGCCGCTGCGCGCGCAACCTGCGCGGCAAGGCCATTCTCTACGCCGACAAGGTCACCCGTTCGATGCAGGTGGCCATCGAGGAGACCGACCGTCGTCGCGCCCGCCAGGAGGCGTACAACATCGAACACGGCATCACGCCGGCCTCGGTGGTCAGACAGATCAGCGACATCATGGAGGGCGCGCGTGGCGAGGGCGCCGACGCCAAGGGCCGCGGTCGCGGGACGGCCGGTCGCCGCGCCGCCGAAGTGGCCGAGCAGACCGCGCAATACCACGCGCTGTCGCCGCAGCAGATGGCCACGATGGTGCGCAAGCTGGAGGCGCAGATGTACCAGCACGCGCAGAACCTCGAATTCGAGGACGCTGCACGCGCGCGCGACGAGATTCGCCGCATCAAGGAAGCCGGATTGTTTTCGTAGCGTCCGCAATGTAGGCGCGGCCCTTCGACAATGCTCAGGACAGGCTTCAGCCGCGATTTGCGGTTAGGGTGAAACGTCTATCGCGGCTTTCGCCGCTCCTGCATAGAGCAGCCGTAGGTCGGCCCTTTGCCGACATCTGTCCCCGCGGGCGGACTGCTGCCCACAGGTGGGTTCGGCCGCTTCGCGTCTGCGCCGGGCTACCCCCGGACCTACAAGAGCCGTGCCCTGCGCGGATCGGGGTAAACTCCTGACATTGAGGCAGAGAGCAGATGTCGATGCTGCGAATCGTGACACTTGTGGTGGTGTTGGCAGTCGCAGGCGCGCTGGAACGCAGCGCCAGCGCGCAGACCGACTGGCAGGCAGAACTCGCGCTGCCCGCGTTTTCTGGCGAACCACTTCGCGGCATCGACCTCGACGGCCAGCCGCTGCTGCTGCAGTTCTGGGCCAGCTGGTGCCGCAGCTGCATGAGCCTGATGGACGAAGTGGACGTGCTGGCGCAGCGCCATCCCGGTGTGCGTTATCTCGCCATCAGCATCGACGACGACATCGAAGCCGGGCAGCGTTATCTCGATCGCCTGGCGCTGTTCTCGAAGCACCCCGACCGTTTCTATTTCGATCGCGACGGCGAATTGAAGTCGCGACTGGCCGTGCAGACCGTTCCCACCTTCATCATCATCAATGCCGCGGGCACTGAAGTGCACCGTCACGTCGGCCACATCAACAGCGCCGAGCTGCAGGACCTGCGCACCTGGCTCGGACGGGTCGACAGCAGCGAGGTCGCGGCAAAATGAACCGCCCTCAAGCTTTCCTTGCAACAAGCATCCTGCTGCTGGCGCTGCCCTTACCGGCGCAGGACTATCACGGCGACGTGCGTCCGCTGATCGAAAAGCACTGCCAGGGCTGCCACGCCGCTTCCAGCCTGACCTTCTCCTTCGAAGATGATGAGTTCACCCATGCGATGGGTCCCGCCATCGTTTCCGCCGCCAGCGAGCGGCGCATGCCGCCCTGGCTGGCCGAGCCGGGGCACCAGCAGTACGTCGATGATCCCTCGCTCAGTCAGGCTGATCTGGACATGCTCAAGGCCTGGGCGGCTGCCGGATTTCCGAAGGGCGAGCCGGCCGCGCACACAGACGGCGGCGCCACGCCGGCCGAGGCTCCGCGATTCAAGGCGCAGATCGATCTCGAGGTGCTGCCGGGCGCCGCCTATCTGCCCAACGCTTCGCGCAACGATGATTACCGTTGTTTCGTACTCGACTGGCCGCTGCAGCAGCCCGCCTACATCACCGGCTTCCGCGCGCTGCCGGGCAATCTGCGCGTGGCGCATCACCTGGTGGTGTTCGCAGTGGAGCCCGAACTCGCCGCGCGCTTCAAGGCGCTGCAGGACGATGAGGACGGCGCGGGCTACCAGTGCTTCGGAGGCGCGGTGCCCGACCGACTCGGCAAGGCGGATGCGCGCGCGGCCTACAACGAGAAGTACCCGGACGGCGTGCGCGAACTGCAGCGCGGCAACTTCTGGCTGGCGCATTGGGCGCCGGGCATGGATGGCTACGCCTTCCCGGCAGGGACCGGCATTCCCGTGCGTCCGGGCATGGCCGTGGTGGTGCAGATGCACTACTACTCTGCGTTCGCGCCCGGCGAATCGGATCAGGGCTCACGCATGCAGTTCAGCGTCGCCGAGCATGTCGACAAGCCGGCGCTGCACGTCCCGGTGACGCGCTTCCAGTGGACCGACGCCGCCGAGAACGGCTCCATGGTGATTCCGCCGGGGCGCCGCACGCGCTACGAAGTCGGCTACGACTTCGAGAGGCTTTCCGGTTACATGGCCCGCCACACCGGTATTGACGAGGCCGAAGTGGCGGCGCTGGAGGTGCATTCGGCCAACCTGCACATGCACAGCTACGGCGCCGCCGGCACCATCAGCCTGACCGATGGTCACGGGCACAAGGAAACCCTCCTGCGCGTGCCGCGCTGGGACCTCAACTGGCAGCGCGACTTCACCTTCGTCGAGCCCAAGGTCACCGCCCGCGCAGCGTTCAAGCAGACGCGCATCGCGGTGGAATGCGAGTTCGAGAACGCGACAGATAAGCCGGTGCTGGGTGGATATGGCTCCGACGAGGAGATGTGTTTCAATTTTTCGTACGTGGCGGTGGTGAAGGGCGAGGCTGGGGAGTAGGGAGCAGGGGAAGCACAAGGGCGCGGCAACGCTGCGATCGGACAGTCACCCGCTCCTACCCGAGAAAAGGACGTGATCGGGCGCGCGGAAATAGCGGGTGCACGCCGCGGAGGATCTGCGCGGACGCAAGAGAGGGTGGGGAACAAACAAGGAGTGGTGGGTCGTGATGGGCGAGGCGGAATCAGGCGAAGCAAGCTTCGCCCCGCCGAGCGCCGTAGCCATGGATGGCGCAGGCCGGGCTGTCCAGCAGGGCAGGAAAGCCCTGCGCCAGACAGCGAACCTCGGTTCGAGTCCATCCCCGCAAGTCGCGGAGGATGTGTGCGGACGAAAAGGGGTTGGGAAGGATCAAGGAGTGGTGGGTCGTGATGGGCGAGGCGGAATCAGGCGAAGCAAGCTTCGCC
>CAZGKE010000041.1:9846-24277 GCA_964526035.1 uncultured Gammaproteobacteria bacterium
ATGTGTGCGGACGAAAAGGGGTTGGGAAGGATCAAGGAGTGGTGGGTCGTGATGGACTCGAACCATCGACCTACGGATTAAAAGTCCGCTGCTCTACCAACTGAGCTAACGACCCACGCCAAGGGACGGGCGCGAAGTTTATGCGCTTGCGTCTGTATGGACAAGAAATGTGGGTCCTGTTGGCGACAGCGGCGTTGTTGGGATCGCGATGTTGCTGTTCTTCCTGTCTGCGACGATGTCGGCACGGGGGTGCCGACCTACGGTGTGCGGAAGTAGGGCGCCATCCCCATGCCGCCATTCCTGCGGCTCTAGCGCGTATGTCGGGGTGACGAAGGAACCCCGACGGGATCCGGTTCGATGAGGCGTTGCGCATCTACGGGTTGGCGCGGCTGTGGTGAGCCGGCGTCGCGCTTTCTCACGGTGTTACGGGGCGGGGATACGATAGCGCGTCGGATCGTTCACGCCGGCCTCGGCGAAACCCTGCGCACGCAGGCGGCAGGCGTCGCAGCGCCGACAGGCGCGTCCTCGAGCATCGGCCTGGTAACAGGACACGGTGAGCGCAAAATCCACACCGAGCTCGAGGCCGCGGCGCACGATGTCGGCCTTGCTCATGTCCATCAAGGGCGCATGGATGCGCATGCGATGCCCCTCGACGCCCGCCCGCGTGGCGAGATTGGCGAGCTTCTCGAACGCTTCCACGAAGGCCGGTCGGCAGTCGGGATATCCGGAATAGTCCACCGCATTGACCCCGACGTGGATGTCGTCCGCCCCCAGCACTTCGGCCCAGCCCAGTGCCAGCGACAACATGATGGTGTTGCGTGCCGGCACGTAGGTGACCGGAATGCCTTCGCTGGCATGCTCCGGAACGTCGATGTCTGCGGTCAGCGCCGATCCGCCGATGGCGCGCAGGTCGAGCGCCAGCACCTTGTGCTCGACAGCGCCAAGTGCCCTGGCCACCGCGCTCGCCGCATCCAGCTCGGCGCCGTGGCGCTGGCCGTAGGCGATGCTGAGCGCATGCGCATCGAAGCCCGCCGCGCGCGCCTCGGCCAATGCAACCGCGGAGTCCATGCCGCCGGAAAGAAGGATGACTGCCTTGGGATTCATTCGGAAGCAGGGAGTAGGGAGTACGGAGCGGGGAGTAGGGTACAGGCCGCGGGGCGACTGTGGTGTTGTCGGCTGAGACGTGGACAGAGTCCCGACATGTGCCGAAGGCACAGAACGTTGCGGTCACTCGTTGCGTCCCCAGAGTGCGATGCTTTCCGGGTCCCGGGTCCCGAGTCCCGGCTCTTAAAGCGCGCAAGCCACCTCGGTCCCGCGCGCAATCGCGCGCTTGGCATCCAGTTCGGCGGCCTCTTCGGCGCCGCCGATCAGGGTCGGCTGGATACCGCGGGCGACCAGCGCATCGGCCAGGGTGCGGTTGGGCTCCTGCCCAGCGCAGATCACCACGGTGTCCACCTGCAGCACCTGCGGCTTTCCATCGATGGTCACGTGCAGGCCGCTGTCGTCCACGCGCTCGTAGCTGACGCCACCGATCATCTTTACGCCCTTGCCGCGCAAGGATGCGCGGTGCACCCAGCCGCTGGTCTTGTTGAGGCGCGCGCCGGGTCGGCCCTTGCTGCGCTGGAGCAGGTAGACCTCGCGCTCGGGCGGCTCCGGCTGCGCGCTGACACCCTCCACGGCGCCGCGCGCGTCCATGCTGCGGTCCACGCCCCATTCCTCCAGCCAGCGGTCGATGTCGGTGGTGGGCGATGGCGGCGTTTGCACCAGGAACTCGGCGACGTCGAAGCCGATGCCGCCGGCGCCGATGATGGCGACCCGCGGTCCCACCGGCTTGCGCTGTTCCACTGCTTCCAGATAGCTGAGCACGTTGTCGCGCTCGCTGCCGGGAATCCTCGTTGCGCGCGGCACTACCCCGGTGGCGATGACGACTTCATCGAAGCCCGCGGCGAGCGAATCGGCATCCGCCCGCGTGTCCAGCAGCAACTCGACGCCGGTTTGCTGGATGCGCCGACGGTAGTAGCGCAGGGTTTCGTGGAACTCCTCCTTGCCGGGTATCCGTTTGGCCAGGTTGAACTGGCCGCCGATTTCGCCAGCCGCCTCGAACAGGGTGACGGTGTGGCCACGCTCGGCGGCGATGGTGGCGCAGGCCAGGCCGGCGGGGCCGGCACCGATCACCGCGATGCGTTTCTTCGCTTCGGCGGGGCGGATCACGATCTCGGTCTCGTGGCAGGCGCGCGGGTTGACCAGACAGGAAGCGCGGCGGTTCTCGAACACGTGATCAAGACAGGCCTGGTTGCAGGCAATGCAGGTATTGATGTCGAGTGCCGCGCCACGTTCCGCCTTGCGCACCCAGTCGGCATCCGCCAGCAGCGGGCGAGCCATCGACACCATGTCGGCGTGGCCGTCGGCGAGCACGCGTTCGGCGACGTCGGGCATGTTGATCCGGTTGGAGGTGATGAGCGGAATGCCGATCTCGCCCCTCAGCTTTTGCGTCACCCAGGTGAAGGCTGCACGCGGCACGCTGGTGACGATGGTGGGAATACGCGCCTCGTGCCAGCCGATGCCGGTGTTGATCAAGGTCGCCCCTGCGGCCTCGATGGCCTTCGCCAGCGTGACGATCTCCTCCCAGCTCTGGCCGCCGTCCACCAGTTCCAGCATCGACAGCCGGTAGATGATGATGAAGTCGGGGCCGACCTTGTCGCGCATGCGGCGCACGATCTCGATGGCGAAGCGCATGCGCTTCTCCGCGCTGCCGCCCCATTCGTCGTCGCGCTGATTGGTGCGCGGGCTGAGGAACTGGTTGATCAGATAGCCCTCGGAGCCCATTACCTCGACGCCGTCGTAGCCGGCGTCGCGCGACAGCGCCGCAGTGTTCACGAAATCGTCGATGGCGCGTTCGACTCCGCGTGCCGACAGCGCACTCGGCTTGAACGGCGAGATCGGCGACTTGATCGCCGACGGGGCCACCGCCAGCGGGTGGTAACCGTAGCGCCCGGCGTGCAGGATCTGCATGCAGATGCGGCCACCCTCGGCGTGCACCGCCCCGGTCACGATCCGGTGGCGGCGCACCTCGCTCTTCCAGGACAGCTTGCCGGCGAACGGCGCCAGCCAGCCGCGCACGCTGGGCGCGATGCCGCCGGTCACCATCAGCGCGACGCCGCCGCGGGCGCGCTCGGCGAAGTAGACGGCGAGTTTCGGATAGTCCCTGGCGCGATCCTCCAGGCCGGTGTGCATGGAACCCATCAGCACCCGGTTGGGCAGGGTGCAGAAGCCGAGGTCGAGGGGGCTGAACAGGTGCGGATAGGGTGAGTCGGTCATCGACATACGCCAGCGTATGGGATCGCGAACGATGCCGGGAAATTGTCGCAGACACAAGCGCAATGCAGTTGCTGCACCGGCGCCGACTTCTACCACGTCACGATGCGCGCCGGACGCATGGCGCATAGCGGCAATCGGCGCCGAGACGTGTTGCAATGGTCGACGGCGATCAAATCCGCCGCGGCGCCGTTGCGGGCCAATCTACGAGGACTTGACATGTCATTCAACGACATCCGCTCAGCCGAGCGCCCCGATCCCGATCAGCCCATGGTCGATATTGCCGACTATGTGGTCGACTACCAGATCGATTCGGCCGAGGCCTACGCCACCGCGCGCTACATGCTGCTCGATTCGCTGGCCTGCGCGATGATGGCAATGAAGTTTCCAGATTGCGTGAAGCATCTCGGTCCGCTGGTGCCGGGCGCGGTGCTGCCGGGTGGCGCACGCGTGCCCGGCACGGCCTGGGAGCTCGATCCGGTGCAGGCCGCCTACAGCATCGGTGTGCAGGTGCGCTGGCTGGATTTCAACGACACCTGGCTGGCCGCCGAGTGGGGTCATCCATCCGACAATCTCGGCGCCATCCTGGCGGTGGCCGACTACCTCAGCCGCAAGGCCGAGCGTGAGGGCGGGCAGCCGCTGACGGTCAGGGACGTTCTGAGCTACGCGATCAAGGCGCACGAGATCCAGGGCTGCTATGCGCTGAAGAACAGCTTCAACCGGGTCGGCCTGGACCATGTGATCCTGGTGCGTCTGGCGTCCACCGCGGTGGCCACGCGCATGCTCGGCGGCGGCAAGGATGAGATCATCAGCGCCGTGTCGAACAGCTGGATCGACAACGGCGTGCTGCGCACCTATCGCCACGCGCCCAACACCGGTCCGCGCAAGTCCTGGGCCGCGGGCGATGCCTGCCGTCGGGCGGTCACCCATGCGCTGAACGCCATGAAGGGCTGCGTCGGCTATCCGTCTGCGCTCAGTGCCAGGACCTGGGGCTTCTACGACGTTGCCTTCAAGGGCCATGCCTTCGAGTTCGAGCGTCCTTTCGGCAGCTACGTGATGGAGAACATCCTGTTCAAGATCAGCTTTCCCGCCGAGTTCCACGCGCAGACCGCGGTGGAATGCGCGATGCAGCTGCACGCCGAAGTGGCGCCAAGGCTCGACCAGATCGAGCGGGTCCTGATCGAGACCCAGGAAGCCGGCGTGCGCATCATCGACAAGACCGGGCCGCTCGCCAACTACGCCGACCGCGACCATTGCCTGCAGTACATGGTGGCGGTACCGCTGATCTTCGGCCGTCTCACCGCCAGCGACTACGGCGACGACGTCGCCGCCGACCCGCGCATCGACGCGCTGCGCGAAAAAATGCAGGTGAAGGAGAACCCGCAGTTCACCCGGGACTACTTCGACCCCGACAAGCGCTACATCGGCAATTCGCTGCAGGTGTTCTTCACAGACGGCAGCAGCACCGAAAGGGTGTCGATCGACTTCCCCGTCGGACACCGCAAGCGCCGCGACGAGGGCATCCCGCTGCTGCTGGCGAAGTTCGAATCAGCGCTGGGCGGGCACCTTGCGGCGTCGCCCGTTCGGCAGATACTGGAACGGATCGGCGACGATGCACGCCTCGATGAAACCCCGATCCAGCGCTTCATGGCGCTGTTCACGCACTGAACGGCGTGGCCCAGCAGGGTTTGCGGGCAGCGGGAGTTTTCTGAACGGCAGATGCACGTGCCACGCCATTGTCACGCATTGCCGTTAAAAATCCGTTACTGAACGGGTATGATCTAGGTCCTTCGGGATTTGCACCCATGGTCCCGGTTGTGGCAGTTGCCGCCTCCGGTTCATTTTCGTAAAAGGAGCTCAACATGATCCGCAATCGCCTAGCCGCACTCGTCGTGCTTGGCCTGATGGCTTCCGGCACCGCCGTCGCCAACGACAATTTCGACGACCGCTGGTATGTCTCCGGCACACTCGGCAACGTGTGGGCCGACAATGATCGGGGGATCCGTGACCACGCTCTTTACGCAGTCGGCCTCGGCAAGTACATCAATGCCGACTGGTCGCTCGAGCTGAACTACAGCCAGGACAAGGGCAAGTTCGGCAATCTGCCGATTTCCTGGCTCAACCGCGAGCTGAACCTGACCAGCCGCCATTTCTTCACCGACAACGAAACCTGGCGTCCGTACCTGAGCTGGGGCGCGGGCGCACTGCGTCATCGCGCGGGTCGCTTGAGCGGCAATGACATCGACGGCACCAACCTTGCGTTGCGCGTTGGCGGTGGACTTCAGGCCAAGATCAGCGACCGCGTCAACATGCGTACCGAGCTTGCCTATCGCTACGACATGAACGACAAGACGGTGCTTGACGAGAACGGCTTCGGTGACCTGATCGCTTCGGTCGGCGTGACCGTTGCCCTGGGTCGTGCAGCCCCGCCGCCGCCGCCGCCCGCACCGCCGGCTCAGCCGCCTGCTTCGCCGCCGCCGTCTCCGCCGGTCCAGGCTGAAGAGCCGCCGTGTCCGCCGGCGCGTCCCGGCCAGATCGTTGGCCCGGATGGCTGCCCGATCGACGTGGTCATCGACCTGCGTGGCGTCAACTTCGATTTCGATCGCAGCACCCTGCGTCCGGAGTCGATCTCCACGCTCGATGAGGCGGTGAAGATCCTCAAGCAGTACGACGTGATCCGCGTCGAGGTGGCCGGTCATACCTGCAACATCGGCAGCGCCGACTACAACCAGGGCCTGTCCGAGCGCCGCGCCCGCGTGGTCTTCGACTACCTGGTCAACAACGGCATTGCTTCCGACCGCCTGAACTGGACCGGTTACGGTCTGAGCCAGCCGATCGCCACCAATGCCACCCGCGAGGGTCGCGAAGAGAACCGTCGTACCGAACTGCGCGTTCGCAACGACTGATCGATTCGACCAAGGCGTCACCCTGGAAAGCCCCGCCTTGTGCGGGGCTTTCCTTTTTCTGGAAACAGGGAATGCTGAACGAGTCCTCGCGCGCCGCGCCGGCCTTGCCCAGCTTTCGTTCCAGGCGTAGGCTGGTCAGCCCGCTGTACCGAGATCGCCACCGTGAAGTGCTTGCTTGCCGTTCCGCTGCTGCTCATCGCTGTTTCCGTCCAGGCCGAACAGGCTGTGCCGGGCGACGTCGCGGTCGCCGAGCCGGTGCTGGCGAGCCTTGGTTTTGAAGCGGACCGGATCGAAGCGTCCAGCGGTCCGCGGCCGCCGGTGCGCGTGCCGCGCACGGAGTTCGATACCGCCCACCGTTTCAACATGGACAGCGGCAAGAAGCTGACCGCCGTAGAGTTCGACGCCTGGTTGGCCAGTATGGGTGCCCGGGTCGTGGTCGCCGAGGTCGCGGTCGAAGCCACCGTCGAGGCGGTGGAAGTAGCGGAAGCCGTAGCCCCGAGTGCAGCAGATCCACTTGACGCATCAACCGCACCCGTTAAGACCCTGCCCGCGGAGCCGCTGATGTGGCCCGCACTTCCCCAGGCGGTGAAGTACCAGGTGGTCGAGTAGACACTCTGTTCGGCGTCAAACCTGAGCTTCGATCCCGCGCGCATGTCGGGGTTGAGGCCCCTCCTACAAGAGCCGTGCCCTGTAGACGCTCTGTCCAGCGTCAACCTGTCGGCTTGACGAAGCGGTAGTGCCCGACCAGCCACTCGTGGCCATCGCCATAGCCGAACAGCTCGGCACAGGCCATCCAGAACATGCGCCAGCGCTGGTGCCATAGTCGGGCCTGATCGGCGCCGTAGGTCGCTGCCAGCACGTCCATTACTTCGTCGCGATGACGATCCTGGTTGGCCAGCCAGGCGTTGGCGGTCTTCTCGTAGTGCTGTCCTGAAAGGCGCCACTGGCGTTCGATGCGCACGCCGTTCTGGAACCAGAGCAGGGTGTCCGCCGAGGGCATCAGGCCGCCGGTGAAGAAATGGCGGCCCATCCAGTTGCTGTCGCCCTCGGTCTCGAAGGGATACATCAGCTCGCGGTGGCAGAAGATGTGCACGAACAGCTTGCCGCCCGGCTTGAGCCAGCTGCCGATCCGGCCGATCAGGGTCTCGTAGTTGCGCATGTGCTCGAACATCTCGATCGACACGGCGCGGTCGAAACGCCGGGCATCCAGCTCGAGCTGGTTGACGTCGCAGGTGATCACCCGCACGTTGTTGAAGCCGCGTTCGCGGCAGCGCGCCTCGATGAATTCGCGCTGCGGGCGGGAGTTGGATACCGCGGTGATCCGGGAACCCGGGAAGCGCTCGGCCATCCACAGCGTCAGCGAGCCCCATCCGCAGCCCAGCTCCAGGATCTCCTGGCCGTCAGCGAGTTCAGCGCGCTCGCCGTACAGCGCGAGCATCGCCTCCTCGGCTGCATCGAGGTCGCTGACGCCCGCCGGGAAATAGCTGCTGGAGTATTTCAGTCGCTTGCCGAGGCACAGTTCGAAGAAGCGTGGCGGCACTTCGTAGTGCTGCTCGTTGGCGGCCTCGGTATGGATCGCGACCGGGCTGCGGCGCAGCTCCTCGATCAGCGCGACGTAACGTGACCAGGCTCCCTCGGCATCTCCCGACCGCTCTTCGCGCAGGCGCTCGGCGCACAGGCGGCGGATGCCGAGACGAAGCAATGCGTCGGGGAGGTAGCCGGATTCGGCGAGGCGGGTGGAGAAGGGTTCGTTCTGGGGCATCACGATGGTTTTCGGTTTTCAGTTTTCAGTTTTCAGACCAATGCCACAGCGCCAACCGTTATCGCGGGTCGCGCGGGTTCGCATCCGGTCTGGATTTCGGGAACCAGGGAATGAAGGCGCTGGTTTCCGCCTGGTAGCGGCGGTAGTCGTCGCCGCGCGAGCGCAGGGCCTGGGCTTCGGTGAAGGGGATGCCGGTGACCCAGCACAGGGATATCAGCATCAGTACCGGTCCGATCAGCGCCAGCCAGGCCATCGGTGCGCCGATGGCGAGCAGCAGATAGGCAAACCAGTGGGTCCACTCGAAGAAATAGTTGGGGTGCCGCGAATAGCGCCACAGGCCCTCCCGGCAGGTCTTGCCGCGATTCGCTGGATTGCTTCGGAAGCGGTCAAGCTGGTGATCGGCCACGGCTTCGCCGCCGAGGCTGACCACCCACACCGCGATTGCCGCGATGACCCAGGGCGTGAAGCCTTCCGCCGGATTCTGTGCGGCCACCCAGAAAGGCAGCGAGAACAGCACCACCAGCAGCGCCTGGAACTGGAAGAACAGGAAATGCTTGAGCTGGTTGTCGTTCCAGCGCTCGCGCATGAACTTGTAGCGCCCGTCCTCGGCCTCGTGCAGCACCCGCGCGAGCAGGTACAGGGCCAGCCGCGATCCCCAGATGCCGCCGAGCATCGCGAGCGCCAACCGGGGCACGAAGGCGCCATCGCCCGTGGCGCTGAACCATACCGCCGCTGCGGCCATCAGTGACGCCCAGGCGACATCGACGAAGCCGGTGTTGCGGGTGCGCCGCTGCACTTCCCAGACCCCGGCCATGACGATGCTGCTGACCAGCAGCACCACCAGGATGTCGGCAGGCACCACCACCTCAGGCGTGCGCCGTTAGCGCGGCGCTCGGCCGGGGCCTGTTCGCCAGCCAGCACAGGAACGGGGTAAGCATGCCCCAGGCAATGCCCAGCGCCAGCAGCGCCGCCCACAGCGGCCAGTGGATGGCTGCGGCACCCCAGGCGGTGCTGGCGATCCAGTAGGCGAGCGGGCCGCCGATCAGTCCCAGCGCCGCTGCCAGCAGCAGGCGCGGCTTCAATGCGCGCAGCGAATGGTTGAGGGTGAGAGCGAAACCGGCCCAGAGCACCATGATCCACACCGGCGCAACGCCGGCCCAGGGCAGCGGCGTGGCGAAGCTCAGCATGCCGCTCTGCACCCACAGCGTATCGACCAGCAGGCCGATGGGCAGCGCCCAGGCCAGCAATCTCAGATCAGACGTGCGAGTCAGCGGGTCGCGCAGCTGCCAGGCGGCAAACGCCGCGAGAACCATCACGCCCGGCCACCACAGGCCGTAGCCGGCGCCGGCTACAGCGGCGATCCAGGTGAGCTGGAAAAGTACCGCATTGATGATCAGGTTCATGAAGAAAGGATGCTCTCGCGACGGCAGCGTGGACGGGTCAGCAGCATGTGGACGTTGCCGATGGAACGCTCGAGGAACCCGCCCTCGCAGTAGGCGAAGTAGAAGTCCCACATGCGGATGAAGCGCTCGCTGTAGCCCAGCGCGCGAACCTCTTCGAGGCGCGCAAGGAAGCGTCGGCGCCACTCGCGCAGGGTTAGTGCGTAGCTGGGGCCGATGTCTTCCAGATGAAACAGTCGCAGGTCGCTGGCGCGCGCCATGGACGACGTCATGGCGCTGACCGCGGGAATGAAGCTGCCGGGAAAGATGTGACGCTTGATGAAGTCGACATCGCGCAGCGCCTTGGCGTAGCGATGGTCTTCGATGGTGATGGCCTGGATCAGCGCCATCCCTTCGGGTTTGAGCAGGCTGGCGACCTTGGCGAAATAGGTATCGAGGTACTGATGGCCGATGGCCTCGATCATTTCGATCGACACCAGCTTGTCGTAGGTGCCGTCGAGGTCGCGATAGTCGGACAGAAGCAGGGTGATGCGGTCTTCCAGCCCCGCCTCGCGCACCCGTTCGGAGGCCAGCTGATGCTGCTCGCGGGAAATGGTGGTGGTGGTGACGCGGCAGCCGTAGCGTGCCGCCGCGTGCAGCGCGAAGCCGCCCCAGCCGGTGCCAATCTCGACCACGTGGTCGTCGGGTCCAAGCTCGAGCTTGCGGCAGATCATGTCCAGCCGACGCGTCTGCGCCTGCTCCAGGGTGTCGGCGGGATCCGCATACACCGCCGAGGAGTACATCAGGTTGTCGTCGAGGAACAGGCGGAACAGCTCGTTGCCGAGATCGTAGTGGCCGGCGATATTGCGGCGCGAGCCGTTGCGCGTGTTGCGGCGCAGGGCATGCAAGCCCTTCAGCAGCGTCGTCGCCAGCCGCGCGGTGCCGGTCTCCATGGCGTCCAGAAGATCGCGGTTGCGTACCAGCATGCGCACCAGCGTCACCGGATCTTCCGCCGTCCAGTGTCCGTCCATCCACGCTTCGGCAGCGCCCACGCTGCCACCCAGCGCGACCTGACGCCAGAACATCGGGTGGCGCACGGTCACGGTGGCGCGCAGGGTGTCCGTTGCACTCGCGGCGGGGGTGCCGAGATGGAAGCGCTCGCCGCCGTCGACCACGGTCAGCTGGCAATCGCTCAGGCCACCCAGCAGACGCAAAAGGCGCCTGCGCAGCAGTCGGTCCATGCCGCGCACGGCAGCGGCGCCGGGGTCGGGCAATTCGGTGACGGGGGCGACGTCTTGTCGGCTCGATTGGCTCATGAGGACGATTTCTTTGAGTTCGTCGGGTGATCGTAGACCGGATTGCGTCTGCACCAGATCAAGAAGGCCTGCCAGTGAATCGCCGACACCACCTTGAGGGTCATCGGCAGAAAGCGCCACAGGCAGCGGTTGAGCGCTGCCCGATCGAGCGCGCGGCGCTGCATGACCAGGGTGGCGTCGAACTGAGACACGCCTTCATGGATGACGCCCATGTGAATACGCAGCTCCTCTCCCGGAGTCTGGAAACGCCAGTCATAGTGGCGATCCATCGGCAGGAATGGCGACACGTGGAAGCGCTTTTCAAAACCGAAATGCAGCGCGCTGCCGTGCTTCTCCGCCGTGTCGATGGGCAGTACGTAGGCGTGCCGCTCCTTCCAGGGCGTATTGGTGATCTCGGCGACGATGGTATCCAGGGTCAAGCCATCGGGTGCATAGCAATAATAGATGGCAACGGGATTGAAGCAGTGGCCGAAGTAGCGCAGGTGCGCGAGCAGGCGGATCGGCCCTTGCGGACGCTGGCCGGTCTCGACGGCCACGCGCTGACGCACTGCTTCGGCCAGCGGCAGCTCGCTGTCGCCGAGGTAGTCGCTGCGCCGGAACAGGCCCAGGTTTCCGCGCTCGCGGGAGAACCAGCGGTTCTGCGCCAGCGCCTGGTCGATCTCGTCGAGATCGAGGAACGGCTGCGCAAGCCGATAGCGGAACGCGTGCGCATGCGGGGCGTGCCGGCGGTGCCGCACCCAGCCTTCGTAGACGGCGCTGTTCAGCATGCCGGCAAACAACTCGGCAGTGATGCGTTCAGTGCCACGCGACCCCCAGTGCCTGCGCCACCTCGACACCGCTGCGCAGGCCGTCCTCGTGAAACCCGTAACCCCAGTAGGCGCCGCAGTACCAGGTCCGATTGACGCCGTTGACCTCGGCGCGACGCCGCTGTGCGGCCACGCTGGCGTGGTTGTAGACCGGGTGGTGGTAGACCATCCGAGCCAGCACCTTGTCGGGATCGATGGCGTCGCTGCGGTTGAGTGTGACGTTGAAAGTGACCGGTGCATCCAGGGACTGCAACAGGTTCATGCAGTAGGTGACCGTGCACTGCGACTGGTCGCCCTGCGGGACCAGGGCATTCCATGCAGCCCAGGCGCGGCGGCGGCGCGGCAGCACGCTCTCGTCGGTGTGCAGCAGCGTCTCGTTGCGCTGATAGGCGATGGCGCCGAGCACCTCGCGCTCGGCGTCCGAGGGGTCAGACAGCAGCACCAGCGCCTGGTCGCTGTGGCAGGCCAGCACCGCCTGGTCGAAGCGCTCCGATCCCTGCGGCGAAGTTACTTCGACATATTCGCGATGGCGCTGAACGCGGCTGACCGCCGAAGACAGTCGCACCTGTACCGGCCAGCCGGCGCTCAGCGCGCCAACGTAGCGGCTGGAGCCACCGCGCACGACCTGCCATTCCGGTCGGCCACTGAGCTGCAGCATGTGGTGGTTGGCCATGAAGGCGACCAGATACTTCATCGGAAAGCCGAGAATGGCCTGTGCCGGCGAAGACCACAACGCCGAGGCCATCGGCACCAGATGGTCATCCCGGAACGCCGCGGAATAGCCGCCCTCGTCGAGATACCCGTCCAGGGTCGGACCGTCGCCCGGCAGAGCGAGCAGCGCGGGCGCCTCGCCGTAGAAGCGCGCGATTTCGCGGACCATGCGCCAGAAGCGCGGCGACAGCAGATTGCGCCTCTGCACGAACAGGCGTTCGAGGCTGGTGGCGTTGTACTCGAGCCCGCTGCGGTCGTTGCGCAGGGCAAAGCTCATCGAGGTCGGCTGCGAATCGACGCCGAGTTCGACCAACAGCCGGGTCAGCAGCGGATAGTTGGCCGGATTGAAGACGATGAATCCGGAGTCGACGTCGAAGCGCCCCTGCGCCAGCTCGATCCGATGGGTATGGGTATGGCCGCCGAGGCGGTCTTCGGACTCGAACAGCACGACTTCGTGCTGGCGCGACAGCAGCCACGCCGCGCCGAGTCCGGCGATGCCCGATCCGATGACCGCGATGCGCATCGTCGGCTTCCGTTCAAGCTTTGCGTTTGAGCCCGGCGGGGACCGGTTTCAGGTCCCAGACGATGCCGAACAGCGAAAGCAGACGGAGCAGATACCAGGTGAGATCGATCTCCCACCAGCGAAACCCCTGGCGCGCCGAACCCGGAAAGTGGTGATGGTTGTTGTGCCAGCCTTCGCCGAAGGTGATCAGCGCCAGCAGCCAGTTGTTGCGGCTGTCGTCGCGGGTGTCGAAGCGCCTGCTGCCGAAGCGGTGCGCCAGCGAGTTGATGGTGACGGTGGCATGGAAAAGCACCACGGTGGAAACGAAAAAACCCCAGATCAACAGCTGCGGACCGCTGGTACCCAGGTGCGGTGCGCTTTCGGCAAGATGCGCGCCGAGAACATACAGCGCGACCGCAAGAAGCATCGGCACCAGGATGTCGAAGCGGTCCAGAAGGCGCAGCTCCGGGAAGCGCGCCAGATCGCGGACGGCACGCTCGTCAGTGCGGAAGCCTTCACGGGTGAGGAACCAGCCCATGTGGCTGCGCAGGAAGCCGTGGCGCGGCGAATGAGGGTCGAGTGGCGTGTCGGAATGGCGATGGTGGCTGCGATGGTGCGCCGCCCACCACAGCGGCCCACGCTGCACGCTGGCTGCGCCGAGTACCCCGAACACGAACTGCGCAAGGCGCGAGGTCTTGAAGCTCTTGTGCGCAAAGTAGCGATGGTAAAAGCCGGTGATGGCGAACATGCGCAGCGCATAAAGCGCGAGCGCCATCCACAGGGCGAACCAGGAGAAACCGACCCAGATCACGCCGACACAGGCCAGATGCATGCCGATGAACGGCACTACCCGCAGCCAGTCGATGCCGTGCCGTTGCGAAGCTTCGCCCTGATCGCCTGCCGAGGCGTCAAACCAGCGCAGCACGGCCGTGCCGAGGCGCTTCCAGAAACCGTCCGTCTGCAAACTCACTGTCGACCCTTGTCCGGTAGGGCGAGCAGGTGGCTCACCCGGAATGCGCGCCATTGTCCTTCACCGGGGTGAGGGGGCAGTGAAACATTCGTCGTGGCAGGCGTCACCTGCCCGCCTCAGCCGCTTTGCACGGTGACCTGGGTATGTACCGAGTTGGCGATGAAGCAGTTGCGATGCGCACCTTCATGCATGCGTTCGATCTCATCGCTACCGGGTACGCGCTCGCCGCCGAACTGGATGCGCGGCTGCAGGGTGACCCGCGTCACGGCCAGGCGTCCGGCGGCGTTCTTCTCCAGCACCCCGACCGCCTCGTCGCGGTAGTCGTCGACCACGAAACCCTTCTTGGCGGCAATCGCCAGAAAGGTGAGCATGTGGCATGAAGACAGCGCTGCGACCAGGGCCTTCTCGGGGTCGCAGCGCTCGGCGCTGCCGAAATACTCCGGAGCCGCGGAGGCGGGCACCGTCAGGCCGTGACCGAAATCCCAGGCGTGGTCACGGGGATAGGTTTCATAGTCGAACGCGGTCTCGCCGCGTTGCCAGTGGATACTGGCGCGATGCTCGGACATGCGGCCTCCTCGATAAGACTCAGTTTCGCAGCATGGCAGGGGTGACAGCCGGTTCGATGGCCTTGTACAGCGCGTCGCTCACCTTGACGTTGGCGGCGATGATGTTGCCGGTGGACATGTAGTCCTCGCCGTTGCGGAAATCCGCGCAGCGTCCGCCGGCTTCGCGCACCAGAAGCGCGCCGGCGGCGATGTCCCACT
>CAZGKE010000042.1:0-24212 GCA_964526035.1 uncultured Gammaproteobacteria bacterium
TATGGCGACGACGAGCAACGCAGTATCGGGGCTGAAGACCAAGTGAGTTCGGCAAGGTAATTGGGGAACACTACACTAGTGGACTGCAACGGATGAACTGGAAAAGGGATCGCGATGGGGTGGACGCGAAGGACGCCGCTCCGGAGCGAGCCCGATAGCGGACGCTGGGTGCAGCCTCCGAACTCACAAGCACCCGGCTTGCCGCGCGTCCAGGGGCCACTGGCAGGGCGCAGAAAATCGGCGGATACTCGGTCACGCAGCCAAGGGTCGAGGAGCGACGCCTGCATTAGCGTCGCAAGGGGCTGTCATGGAAGCGGGAGGGTCAGACATGATCCGCTATGTGAAGCGAAGGGGCAGCAGTTTCACTACCAGCCTGTTCACGACGGTGGATGGCGGCAACTGGAGCAGCCAGTTGCTTTGGGGTGATCGCGTGCAGGTGCTCGATCAGAGCGGGGCGCGTTGGCGGATCAAGGCGCGAGGGCGATTCGGCTTTGTCGACCCTGCCCATCTCGGCAGCGAGTCGCTGCTGGAGTTCTACTTCATCGATGTGGGGCAGGGCGACGGCGTGCTGATCCGTACGCCGGATCATCGACACATCCTCATCGACGGCGGCTGGCCGCGACGCAATCAGCCCTCCGGCAAGAACGCCGCCGACTTCGTCGACTGGAAGTTCGCCAAGGACTACGGCGACAGCGCGATCAGGCTCGATGCCATGATCTGCTCGCACAACGACCAGGATCACTACGGCGGTCTCTGGGACCTGCTGGATGCAAACCAGCACTTCGAGCTGGACCTGCCCACCGTGCAGGTCGAGGCCTTCTACCACGCGGGACTCTCCTGGTGGCGCGGCAACAACGGCAATGCCACGCTGGGCCCGTACGAGAGCACCAGCGACGGTTCGATGTGGACGCGTCTGCTGGACGACCGCGCGTCGGTGCAGGCCGCACTGTCCGGGAGCGGCCCACAGCTGCGCGGCGAGTGGGCGAGTTTCCTGCGTGAAGTGCTCGGCGCACGCACCGCGGCCGGCGATCCGACGCCGATCAGTCGCCTGACCCATGCCGATGGCGTGCTGCCGGGATTCGACGGCAGCGGCGGCGTGACCATCCATGTGCTCGGCCCGGTGGAGTTCGACGTCGGCGGCAAGCCGGGGATACGCCGCTTCAGCGGCGGCACCAGCCAGAACACCAACGGCAACAGCGTGCTGCTTCGGGTCGACTACGGCGGCGCGCGGATCCTGCTGACCGGCGATCTCAACCTCAACAGTCAGACGTCGCTGCTGGCCGACTACGCCGGCCAGCACCACCAGTTCGAGGCCGATATTGCCAAGGCCTGCCATCACGGCAGTGCCGATGTGTCGATGCAGTTCCTGCAGGCCATCCATCCCTCCTGCACGGTCATTTCGTCGGGCGACAGCGAGGGACACGATCATCCGCGGCCCAACATCCTTGCGGCCTGCGGCATCACCGGCTTCCGCAAACTGGAGGGCGACCGCATTGTCCTGCCGTTGGTCTACTGCACCGAGCTGGCGCGCAGCGTGGGCTTTGGCACAGTGCGTACGCTCGACGTGCGGGACAGCGGCGCGAACAGCGTTGCGGCGCTGGGACCCGGCGAAATGGGTCGCGCCAGGGTGTCCTACCGTGCGCTGCGCGCGGGTGACCGCAATCCGCGCACCTTCGAGTCCGACCTGCAGCGGCGCAAGCTCGCTGCGGATTTCGTCTACGGCCTGATCAATGTGCGCACCGACGGCCAGCGCATCATGTGCGCCGCGCTCAACGAGAAGTCACCGACCTGGAACATCACCAGTTTCGACGCGCGTTTCGCCTCGCCCTGAGCGGCCGGTCTGCCCGCAGACGCGGCGGCCGAGGTCGCGCGTCTGCGGTTCGGCCCATGGCGACGTTTGGTGGATCTGCGTGCCCGAACCTGGTTGCCGGTGCACAGGAATATCGCGCAGGCTAGGCTACAGGCGCGAGGCAGAAAACGTATCGCAGCGCGCCGGATCGCCGTGGTCGAAGCCGGCGCGGAACCAGCGCACGCGTTGCGCCGACGTGCCGTGCGAGAAGCTGTCCGGCACCACCGTGCCCTGCGCCTGCTTCTGCAGGCGGTCGTCGCCGATGGCGCTGGCGGTGTTCAGCGCCTGCTCGATATCGCCGGGCTCCAGCCACGCATGGCGACGCTGCGCGTGGTGCGCCCAGACGCCGGAGTAGCAGTCGGCCTGCAGCTCCTGGCGTACCAGCATGCCGCCGTCGCCAGCGAGGTTTTCGCCACGTCGGCGCGCGTCGTTGACCCGCTGCGAAACGCCGGTCAAAGTCTGGATGTGGTGGCCGACCTCATGGGCGATGACGTAGGCCTCGGCGAACTGCCCGCCGCCGCCCAATCGGCGTTCCATTTCCTGGAAGAAGCTGAGGTCGATGTACACCTGGCGGTCGCCGGGGCAGTAGAACGGCCCGACCGCCGCTGTGGCGCTGCCGCAGGCTGAGTTGACCCGGCCGCTGAACAGCACCAGCCGTGCGGGTTCGTAGGTATTGCCGCGCTGGGCAAACAGCGCGGTCCAGACATCCTCCGTTTCGCCGAGGATGGCCGCGATGAACTGCGATGCCTCGTCGTCGACCGGTGCAGGTGCACTGGCACCGCTGCTTGGACCACCGTCGAGCTGGGACAGAAGACCCAGCATCTCCATGGGGTTCTTGCCCATCAGCAGACCGACCAGGAACACCACCACCAGACCGCCGAGACCGAACTTGCCTGCCGTGGCGCCCATGCCACGGCGGTCCTCGACGTTTTCGCTCTTTCGCGCGCGACGCCACTTCATGGTTTCAGTCCTTGGGGGGAATACGCAGTGCCTGGCCGGGGTAGATCTTGTTCGGATCGCTGAGCAACGGCTTGTTGGCTTCGAAAATGCGCATGTAGAGACCGGCGCTGCCGTAGAAGCGCTTGCTGATGGCGGACAGTGTATCGCCCTTCTGGACCGTGTAGAACTCCGAGGTTGCCGTGTTGTCGCCGCTGACGGTGATGCGATCATCGACGCTCTCGACGCCGGCGACATTGCCCAGCGCGATGACGATCTTCTCGCGCTCTTCGTGCGTGGCGGCGCTGCCGGTGACCGTGACCGTGCCGTTGTTGCGTTCGACCTTCAGATCATCGCTACCAAGCTCATGCTTGCGTACATGCTCGGCGAGCGCCTGGTCGCTGCCGCCCGCACCGACCATGGATGCAATTTTCTGTCCTGCACTCTTGACGAAGTTGAATATGCTCATGGAGATCTCCCTCGGTGATTGAACGGTGGATGGTCCAGTATGCGTGTTACGAACGCGTGCATGTACGGTTCTTCAGGCCGCCGGCCACAGCCAGGCGAACACGGCGCCGGTGATCAGTCCGTAGGCAACGCCGTCCACCACATCCATCAGTTTGGCGCGCAGCGGCCGCGTGAACCAGATCTCGCGGCAGATGCCCCCCGCGGTGTGGGCGAGTATCGCCGTGGTGCCGAGCACCTGCATGACCGTGGCGAACGCCGCGCCTGCGGGAAGGGCGGCGGCACCGACATAGGCGATCAGCACGGTCACCACGAAGAAGAACAGCACGGTCTTGACCATGTTGCCACCCATCGACGGCTTACCCGCCCAGACATTGACCATGCCCCAGGGCGGCGTGTCGTAGCGTTTGAGCGCCTCCGGATCCTTCATCTCGTGGTCCTGGACCAGCGGAAAAAGGTATTCGCCAGGCGCCGCGCCGCTCTCGCTCACGAACGCGCGCAGCCGGTCTTCGTCAGGCCACTTGCGGATATCGGGCTTGTGATGCGGCAGCACCGCCCAGGCCAGGAAGCTGGCGAAGAAAAGGGCAATGGTGATGATGAGTATGGGCAGCCAGAGGCTGAGCAGCATGGACACGGTCGATTCCTCCCCAGGATCGGTTGGCAGCGGCAGCGCCGGCCACACTAGCCTAACCCGCAGTGCCCTCGCGATCCACGCCGCGCGGCAACATCCCCCTGAACGCCGATCATGCTGGCTCGATGGATGCGCGTAGCCGCGGGTAGTGCCAGCCCAGCGCCAGCGCGCGCGCCAGCACGTACAGGATGAAGGCGATCCACAGGCCGTCATTGCCGAATCGCGCCAGCGGCCACCAGGCCAGCAGGAACAGCACCAGCGAAGCCAGCGAGGCGTTGCGCATATCGCGGGTGCGGGTGGCGCCGATGAAGATGCCGTCGAACTGGAAGGCAGCAAAGGACAGCAGCACGTAGAGCGCGGACCAGGGCAGATAGCGGCTGGCAGTTTCGCGCGCGGTTTCGATGCTGGTCAGGGCGTGGATCGCCGAATCGCCGAGTGTCAGAACGAGCAGGGCGAGAAGGACTGCAGTGGCGGCCGCCAACTCGCTGGAGCGGCGAACCGCGGCGTCGAATACGTCGCGCCGGCGCGCGCCGATCGCGCGACCGACCACGACCTCGGCGGCAAAGGCGAAGCCGTCGAGGAAGTAGGCGCTGAAGGCGACGAATTGCAGAAGGATGTGGTTGGCAGCCAGCACCCGGTCGCCGAACAGCGCACCCTGATGGGTGAAGAACGCGAAGGCGAACAGTAGCGCCAGGGTGCGGATCATGATGTCGGCGTTGGCGCCGAGCGTGCGCTTCAGCCGTGTCGCATCGAAGATGCGCTCGCGCGTCCAGAACGCGTCCGAGTCGGTGTGGCGCCGGCGCAGCAGTCGCGACACCGCCCACAGCGCCATCAGGCAGGTGCTCCACTCCGCCAGCGCGGTCCCGAGCGCGATGCCTTCGACACCCCAGCCGAACACGCCTGCGAACAGCACGTCGAGCGCGATGTTCAGTCCGTTGAGAATCAGCTGGAGTTTGAGCAGCAGGCCGCTGCGGCCGAGTCCGATCAGGGTGCCCATCAATGCGAACATGGCCAGCGCGGCCGGCGCACCCCAGATGCGGATCAGCACGTAATCGCGGGTCAGGGTCTTGACCTCATCGCTGGCGCCGAACAGTGCCAGCGCCAGATCGACCAGTGGTCGATGCAGTGCGATCAGCACGAGCCCCAATCCCGATGCCAGCAGCAGCGCGCGCCCGAGCGTTGCGCGCACCTCGGCCTCGTCGCCGGCGCCATCGGCCTGAGCGGTGAAACCGGTGGTGCCCATACGCAGGAAGCCGAAGCCCCAGTAAAGGAAGTTGAACAGCAGGGCGCCCAGCGCGATGGCGCCGAGATCGGTGATCGTGCCGGTGTTGCCGATGACTGCGGTGTCGGCGAGCCCCAACAGCGGGACCGCTGCGTTGGCCAGGACGATCGGCCACGCGATGGCAATCACCGCACGCCGGCCGGGCGGCATCGGGGATGTGGAGGCGATCACCTGCTTCGTCGCCAGGCATGTGCGCTGCACACGACCAGCGTGACCGCCGCGAGAGGAAGCACGAACCAGGTCATGCCGAGGGCAAACTCATCGTGCAGTGGATGGTCGACCGCATCGAGCACCAGCCAGGTGACGTAGGCGAAGTAGAAGGCAAGGAACAGAGCGCCCTCCCAGCGGGCGATGGCAAGGCCGGTGTAGAACACCGGAAAACAGGCGACGGCGGCGGCGAGCATCACCAGCATGTCGAAGCTGAGCGCACCCGCACCAACCGGAACGCCGCCACCGACAAGTGCGGTCACGCCAAGCACGCCCAGCACGTTGAAGATGTTGCTCCCCACCACGTTGCCGACGGCGATGTCCCGCTGCCCACGCAGGGCTGCAATGACCGATGTCGCCACTTCCGGCAGGGACGTGCCGGCCGCGACGATGGTGAGGCCGATCACGAGTTCGCTCACACCGAGAGCGCGGGCCACCCCCACCGATCCGGTGACCAGCCAGTGCGAGCCGGCGACGAGCAGCACAAGCGACGCGAGGATCAAAAACACGCTCGCTGGGAGACTGCCCGGGGCTGCGCCAGCCGGTGCGTCCTCCACGCTTTCGCGCCGACCGATGCGGATTAGCAGCACGGAATAGATCGCCAGGGCCACCACCAGCAGGAAGCCGTCGATGCGCCCGATGGCGCCGTCCAGCGCCAGCAGGATCGCAGCCAGCGTCACTCCGATCATCACTGGCACATCCATGCGCAGCAGCTGCGAGGAGACCGCAAGCGGCACAATCAGGGCCGAAAGCCCGAGGATGAAGAGCACGTTGAAAATGTTGCTGCCGATCACGTTGCCGAGCGCGATGTCCGGCTGTCCGTTCCATGCGGCAATGGCGCTCACCGCCATCTCCGGCATGCTGGTGCCCATGGCGACTACGGTAAGCCCGATCACCAGCGGCGACAGGCCCAGCGACACCGCCACGCGCGACGCGCCCCGCACCAGCAATTCGCCTCCGATCACGAGAGTCGCAAGGCCAAGAAGAATCAACAGCAGGTCGGTCGCGCTCATTGGGAAGTGCCCTGTCACATTGATATTTCGTCGATCTCGCATGGTCTTCGTCGACGACCACGCGCTTTTCGGTGGACGCCATCGCGGCGCCATGCCTCCTGCTCGCCGCATGTTCCGGAAGCAACTTCGCGGCGCGGTCTCGGCAGGCCATTGGCGCGAGCAGGCACACCGGGACTGGCAGAAACGGCGCCATACCTTATCCATTTGACCCGTGATCGCGCTATCGTGAGCAGCACTCGACGGCCGCCATGGGGCGGCCGCGCGCTCGGAGAACTCTGCAGATGAACCTCGATCAGATCCTCAAACTCGCCGCGGGCGCCTTCCAGTCGCAGCTCGGCGGTGCCGGCAAAGGTCTGTCTCTGGACGGCATCGTCGCCGCCCTCGGCGGATTGCTGATGAAGAATGGCAAGCTCGATCTGGGTGGCCTGGTAGCGCAGATGCAGTCTGGCGGGCTGGCCAGCCTGGCGGCCTCCTGGCTCGGCGACGGTGGCAACATGGCCATCGACGCCAAGCAGATCCTTGGCCTGTTCGGGCAGGGTAAAGTACAGTCCTTCGCCGGCCAGCTGGGCCTCGATCAGGGGCAGGCGCTCAAGGGTCTGGAAGGGGCGCTGCCGGTGATCATCGACAAGGCTTCCGACGGCGGCTCGCTGCAGTCGTTTGCCGGAGCCGAGGCTGCCCTTGGTTCGCTGGGCAAGTTGTTCGGTCGCTGACCGACGTTACCGGAGGGGGCGCATGAAGCTGGTTGCGAATATCCTGGTGGTGCTGGTGATCCTGCTGCACCTGGCGTTCCTGGTGCTGGAGATGTTCTTCTGGGATCACCCGGTCGGACGTTCCGTGTTCAACATGACGCCTGAGGTATCGGCATCGTCGGCCGTGTTGGCGGCCAATCAGGGCCTGTACAACGGCTTCCTTGCGGCCGGGCTGCTGTGGGGGCTGTTGGGCGGTCGCCGCGACGTCAAGCTGTTCTTTCTTGCCTGCGTCATCATCGCGGGCATCTACGGTGGCGTCACCGCCAAGCCCACGATCCTGCTGATCCAGGCGCTGCCCGCCGCGTTGGCGTGGATCTGCGTATGGATGACGCGGCGGTCTGGTGCCTTCCTTGGACCGGGACTGCGTCGGGCGTAATCCGGGATTCTTCAACGGGAGATCAGCACGTGTCCGGAACTGAACCTCAGCCGATCGGCGCGCCGGTCTGGTTCGAGCTGTCCACCACCGACCAAACGGCCGCGGTGCAGTTCTACTGCGCGCTGTTTGGCTGGAGTGCAGCGCACCACGCCATCGACGAAGGCGGCGCCTACACCATTTTCGAAAAGGATGGCTGCGAAGTGGCCGCCTGCTTCAGCATGCCCGAAGAGCAGCGCGCGCACGGTGCGCCGGTGCGCTGGGCGGTGTACTTTCGCGTCGCCGACTGCGATGCCGCGACCGCCGCGGCGCAGGCGGCCGGCGCAAGCCTGCTGGCCGCGCCTTTCGAGGTGATGAATCATCTGCGCATGTCGGTGCTGGCCGACCCCGAAGGTGCGACGTTCTGTCTGTCCCAGCAGCGCGAGCACCCTGGCGTGGGGATGATCCACGAGGTCGACACCATCGGCTGGGTCGAGCTGGCCACCCGCGATGTTGAACTTGCAGGGGCGTTCTACCAGCCTCTGCTTGGATGGTCGCTGGCCGAGCACCCGTCTGCGCCGCCTACCCCTTACCGGATCTTCAGCGTGGACGGTGAGAACCAGGGCGGTCTGCTGCAGATGAACGAGCAGTGGGGCGACGCGCCGGCACACTGGTCGATCTACCTGCGCGTGGCCGATGTGGACGCCACGGTGGCAAAGGCGCAGTCCCTGGGCGGCAGCGTGTGCGTGCCCGCGTTCGATGCGCCCGGCGTGGGCCGCATCGCGATGATCGGCGATCCCACCGGCGGCTTTGCCTACCTGATCGCGCTGGCAGGGAATCGTCCATCGTGAGCGGCGAGCGTACTCCGGTATTCCTGTCGCCGGGCGAGGGCAGGGCGTGGCCGATGGGCCGTATCGCCGCGGTCTTCAAGGCCGACGGCGAGGAAACCGCGGGCGGCTACAGCGTGTCCGAATGGTGGCTCGATCCACATACGCAGGGCCCCGGTGCGCACGCCCATCCCGAGGACGATCTGTTCTACGTCATCGAAGGCACGATGAGCTTCCTTCTGGTCGACCGTTGGGTCGATGCGCCTGTTGGCAGCTTTGTGCTGGTACCCGGCGGCACCACGCACGATTTCGAAAATCGCAGCGAGGCGCGCGCAGGCGTGCTCAATTTCTCGGTGCCCGGCAATTTCGAGTCGCATATGCCGGCGATCTCCGACTGGTTTGCCGAGCATCCGCCGGGCCGCGCGGGCTGAGCGGGCCGCTCGGTCGCGGGCGGCACTGGTTCAGCGGATCCCCAACTGCCGGTCGTGCAGGCGCGAAACTGCAAGTAGCGCCACGATGGCACCACACAGCGCAGAAAACATGTCCCATTGCGTATCCCAGATATCGCCCTGGGTCGCGAGGTAGGCGTCCGCGTCGCCACCCATGATCAGGGCCGCCCACCATTCGATGAGTTCGAAAAAAGCGCTGAAGCTGAGTGCCGCCGCGCACACCAGGTAGAACAGCCAGCCGCCGGGGCGCAGAGGAGTCAGCCGCAGCAGCAGTTCGCGCGCCAGGATGGCCGGAATGAAGCCCTGCGCCACATGTCCCAGCCGGTCGTAGTTGTTGCGAGTCAATTCGAACGCATCTCTGGCCCAGTCACCCAGCGGCGTCAGGGCATAGGTGTACTTGCCTCCGTAGATCAGAATCACGCAGTGGATCGCAATCAGCCAGTAGAGCAGGCGCGTCAGCGGGAAGCGTCCGCGTGTGGCCAGCAGCAGGGGAATGGCGGCCATCACCCAGATGACTTCCATGAACCAGGTCAGGCGGTCCGTCGGGTTGATGCCCGACCAGATCAGCACGGCCCCGACGGCGCCCAGCAGGGCGAGGCCTTCGGTGGTCGTGATGGTGATGCGCGGCTTGCGTCCGTAGAGCTCTTCCACATTCTTCTCCGGCTGGAATCAGCGCACGTAGCTGGCGCCGTTGATGTCGATGCAGGCGCCGGTGGCGCTTGCGCAGGCGCCGCTCGCCAGAAAGGCGCACATCGCCGCGACCTCCTCGGGCTCGGCCATACGCCCGATCGGGATGTCGCTCTTCGCCGCCGCCAGGCCCGCGGCGTTGTCCGGCGCCATGCGCGTGTTGATCCAGCCCGGCGCCAGCGCGTAGCAGAGCACGCCGTCCTTGCCGAAGGCGCGCGCCAGGGTCTTGGTCAGCGCCAGCACCGCGCCCTTGGAGGCGGCATAGGCGCTGTGGTCTGCGTCGTCGCCGCGGTAGCCGGCGCGACTGGCGATGTTGACGATGCTGCCACCGCCACGCCCGGCAAACGCGGGTACGGCTGCACGGCAGAGGTCAGCCAGCGCACGCAGGTTGACCTGCAGCACCTGATCCCAGGCGGCGTTCCACGTTCCATCGTCAGCATCGAGTGGATTGGCGACATAGATGCCGGCATTGTTGATCAGGACGTCCATGCGCCCTTCGCAAAGCGCGTCAGCCTCGGCGAACAGCCGCGTACCGGCCCCTGTTTCGGCGAGATCGGCCGCGACCACGCCAAGGGCACGCGCGCCGAGCGCCTTGGCGGCTTCGACGGCGCGATCGAGATGGGTATTGGCGTGCAGTACGACTTCCGCGCCCTGCGCCGCAAAGAGCTGCGCTGCGGCGAGGCCGACGCCGTGGCTGGAGCCGGTGATCAGGGCGCGCTTGCCGGAGAGCGGGAGGGTCATCATGCAGTCGAGTATTGTGGGGTGCATCAGCCTGCCCGGTCCATGCGTTCGCCACAAGCGGAGCGCCAAGATTTGGCTTTGTACGTGGGGGGACGGTGACGGGCAAGCCCGTCATCACAGCAGCGGGAGAGGCTCTTGTAGAGCGGGACCTGGCCCGCTTCGTGCGCTAGTAGACTTGAGCACTGCGGAAATGCGGAGGTCTTCGCTGTGAAACGTCTTGCGTGGCTGTGGCTTGTCCTGGCGCTTGCCGCCTGCCAGCATGTGGCGAGGCCACCGACGCAGCACTTCGCGTTTGCATCGATCGCGGAAATGCAGGCGGCCATGGATGCGGGCACGCTCTCGGCCGAGATGCTGGTGTCGGACGCGCACGCACGCATCGATGCGATGGATCGCAGCGGCCCACGGCTCAACGCGGTGATCGCCTTGAATCCCGCAGCGCTCGACATCGCCCGCGCCCTCGACGAAGAGCGCAGGCGCAGCGGGCCACGTGGACCACTGCACGGCATCCCGGTGCTGCTCAAGGACAACATCGACACCGGCGATGGCATGGTGACCTCCGCTGGATCGCTGGCCCTGGCCGAACACCGGCCCCAGCATGATGCGCATATCGTCGAGCGTCTGCGCGCGGCCGGCGTGGTGATTCTGGGCAAGGCCAATCTGAGCGAATGGGCCAATTTCCGCGGCAACCGATCGACCAGCGGCTGGAGTTCCCTTGGCGGACAGACCAGAAATGCCGTGGACCCGACGCGCAATCCCTGCGGCTCGAGTTCCGGCCCTGCAGTCGCAGTCGCCGCCGGTTACGTACCGCTCGCGATCGGCACCGAGACCAACGGATCCATTGTCTGCCCGGCCGCGGCCAACGGCGTGATCGGTCTCAAGCCGACGGTGGGCCTGGTGAGTCGACGCGGCATCGTTCCGATTGCGCTCAGCCAGGACACCGCAGGTCCCATCACGCGCAGCGTGGCCGATGCCGCCCTGGCGCTTGCGGTCATGGCGGGCAGCGACGCGCTGGACGACGCCACAGCGGACGCCGACGCGAAAGGTTCCGACTACGTCGGCGCGATTGGCAGCTCCACGCTGCGTGGCTTGCGGATCGGCGTGGTGAGGCGGCACTTCGGCGTTCATCGGGAAACGGATGCGCTGATGGAGGTGGCGCTCGAGGTGCTGCGTACGGCCGGCGCGGAAATCGTCGATCCGGCGGACATTCCCACGCACGGGCAGTTCAACAGCGCTTCCTTCGAGGTTCTGCTGCACGAATTCCGCCCGCATCTGGAAGCGTACCTGGCCGACAGTGGCGCGCCACTGAGCTCTCTCGATGCCCTGATCGCCTTCAATCGCGAGCATGCCGACATGGTGATGCCATGGTTCGGCCAGGAGCTGTTCGAGCGGGCAGCCCTCAAGCCGGGTCTGGACGATCCGGCCTATTTCCAGGCACGCGACGACGCGCGCCGTCTGGCGGGCCCTGATGGCATCGATGCGGTGATGGATTCACTCGGGCTCGACGTGCTGGTCGCGCCCAGTAACGCCCCGGCCTGGCTCACCGATCCGTTGCTCGGCGATCACTTTCTCGGCGGCAGTTCGTCTGCCGCCGCAGTGGCCGGTTACCCCAATATCACGGTGCCGGCGGGACGCGTCGGCGGGCTGCCGGTCGGGATCAGCTTCTTTGGACGCGCCTACGACGAGGCTCGCTTGCTGGCCATCGCCCACGCATTCGAAGTCGCACGCGGCGAACCCTGAGTATCAGTGCGCCGCGCGCGGATACGCAGCCGCTGCTGCAGGCATGGTTTCGACCAGGAAATCGATGAAGGCGCGCACCGCCGGCAGCAGGCCGCGCCGGTGCGGGAACACTGCATGGAATATGCCTTGCGGCAGTCGCCAGTCGGGCAGGACACGCAGCAGCGCGCCGTCCGCGATATCAGCACGCGCGACGCTCTCGGGGAGCAGGGCAATGCCGCGCCCGGCGAGCGCCGCAGCGCGCAGCACGTTGAAATCGTGGCAGTCGAGCACCGGCTCATGCGCGACTTCGACGCGCACCCCTTCCGGGCCGGTCAGCGTCCAGGTGGGATGCTCACGTCCCCGTTCGAAAACCAGTGTGGGGTGGTCGGAGAGCTGTGCCGGCACGTCCAGCGCTGCGGCCGCAAGCAGATAGGCGGGACTGGCCACCAGCAGCTCGTCGAGTTCGGCGAACTGGCGCATCACCACGCCATCCTCCCCGCTCGGCGTGGTGCGCACCCGCAGCGCCACGTCGAAGCTCTCGGCGAGAAGGTCGACACGTCGGTTGCTCACCTCGATATCAAGGCGAACCTTGGGAAAACGCGCCATGAAGCTCGGCAGCACCGGGGCCAGCACGCTGTTGGCGATGGACGCCGGGCACGCCACGCGCAGCAATCCGCGCGGTTCTGCAGTCGCTGCAGCCGCCGCATCCATGGCGGCGTCGGCTTCGGCCAGCATGGCCTTGGCATGGCGGTGAACTTCGCGGCCGGCGTCGGTGACCACGAAGCGCCGCGTCGATCGCTGTAGCAGGCGCAGGTCGAGCCGCGCCTCGAGCGCATCGACATGCCGCGAAAGCCGCGACTTGGGGATGCCCAGCGCGCGACCGGCGGCGGCGAATCCGCCGTGGTCGACGACCATCGCGAAGTAATAGAGGGCGTCAAGCGAGGGCTGCATGGCCGAATAGTGCCTAAACCTCTTGAGAACAAATAACGCCAAAAATGGAACGATGAGTCCCGATTATGCCGGATTATCATCGAATGAATCGACGCGTAGGCTTGAACCAGTCCTTCAATGCGAGATTCCCGCCATGAAACTCCTGCATATTGATTCCAGCGCGCTCGGTGCCAACAGCGTCAGCCGTACCCTCACCGAGGCCATCGTCGGTCGCTTTCGCACTCAGGTCGGCGCCATCGAAGTGATCCGTCGTGATCTGGACCTGGATCCGCTGCCGCACCTGACCGCGCGCGTGCTTTCTGGTGAGGACGCTGAAGGCGGTGAGCGAGGGACGCAGGTGCTGGACGAGTTCCTTGCGGCGGACGTAGTGGTGATCGGAGTGCCCATGTACAACTTCAGCGTTCCCTCGACGCTGAAGGCGTGGATCGACCGTATCGCCGTGGCCGGCAAGACCTTCCGCTATGGCGCGAACGGCCCCGAAGGCCTGGCAGGCGGCAAGCGCGTGATCCTGGCCATTGCCCAGGGTGGCGTGCACCAGTCGGGTGGTGCCAGCGATTTTCAGGAAAGCTATCTGCGTTTCCTGTTCGGCTTCATCGGCATCACCGATCTCGAAGTGGTGCGCGCGCAGGGCGTCAACCAGTCCGGCGATCATCGCGGCAAGGCCATCGAAAGCGCGCTGGCGTCCTTGCCTGATCCGGATCGCCTGCCGCGCGCGGCCTGAGGAACCTCTGAACAAGTCCGCGCTTGGCGGGGACTTTTCGACGGCCCGGTTCCGGTCCATGATGCCCGTCCGGACAGCGGGTCCGGAGGTTCAAGTGGAGGGGAGCCATGCCATCGAAACATGAAGACGGGAACGACCAGCATCGTCCCGAGCGCCGCAGCGGCGAGGATCGTCGTCAGCTGGAGGATCGGCGGCGGGACGCGCGTGTCGGGACGGCGCAGCCGCGCCGCAATGGCGCGGATCGTCGCAGGGCAGGAACGGGCAATACACGCGACGGTTGACGTAGCCTCCTGCAAGTTTTTCTTCAGGGCAAGGCGCAGCCGTCGGCGTCGCACCGCGCCGCGGCTGGGTCATCGCTACCGCGTGCGGGTGATGGTAGTGGCTCTCCGACCAGAGCCATCACTTCGGCGCCGACGCGCATGTCGTCGAGTCGACCGAAGTTCTTGAGGCGCATCTGCCCGGCGCGATCGATGAGGACCAGGCTGGGCGTGCCCTCGAGCTGCCACGCACGCATGGTCTGCGGGATGCGGTCGTCGGACGATGCGGCGTCGACGCCCACCGGGAACTCGATTCTGTACTCGTGCAGGAAGGCCGCCAGCGCTTCCGGGTTCATCGCGGCATGGTGCTCGAACACCGTATGCAGGCCGATGACCGCGACCTGATCACGCGGAAACAGCGCGTGTATGCGCGCGGCCTGGGGCAGGGCGTGCGAGACGCAGCCGGGACACAGCATCTGAAAGGCTTCGATCACCACCACGCGGCCGCGGAAATCGTCGAGCGACAGCGCCGCGCGGGTGTTGAACCACTGCGATACCTGCAGTGGCGGTGGGGAAACGGGTAGGGTCGACATCAGCTGGTCTCCGTCGAGGAGGCGCGCGCGGCAGCCGCCGCGCGCGCCAGCCGTTACTGGTTGGTCTTGCCTGGCAGGCTGAGGTCGCCCGAAGCCAGCTTGAACACGTCGACCACGCAAAGCAGTGGCGCGTGCACGCTCTCGTTCACGCGCAGCCCGGCGGTCACGCCGTCGAAGCCAGCCTGCTCCACCGCGGCGATATCGTCGAAAGGCACACGCACTTCCACGGTGTCGCCATCGAACAGCGGTTGCCAGCCAGGGCTGTCGATGAGGATCGGCAGTCCCGGCCAGGTCTTCGGCAGCCTTGGTTTGTTGCCATCCGGGATGTCGACGACGCCGAGCATGCCTTCGCCGCAGTGCTCGTTGGGCGCCAGCACCACCCAATGGCTGTGCCAGTCGTCGCCGTCGTTGTTCGGGTCGCCGTCGCCGTTTTCGTCAAACAGCGGCGTGTCGTCAAAGTCCGGGTGGGATGTGACCGCCAGCGCCAGGATGCCGGCGCCCTTCGCGAATCCGACCTCCCAGGGATCGATGCTGGTGGGCCACACGTAGGAAAACACCGGCGCGCCGGCAAGCCGCCCGACGGCGTCGGGTTTGCGCACGCCGGCCTTGCCGGACACCGCCATGTGAAACAGCGCAGTGCGGTCCTCGGTACTGATCCTGGTGTGGACGATGTCGAACTCGGCGGCGACGCCTTCGCTCGAAGCACTGTGGATGCCGCCGCTGTGGGCAAAAGCACTGCCGCAGGCGACGAGCGCGAGGGCGAGCACATGGGGGCGGAACGCATGGGCATGGGAACGGGGGTGTTGCATACTGGTGACTCCTCTTGCTGGGTCCAAACGCGGTGGGAGGAATGGGCGGCGGCCGATGCCAGTCGGTCGTCGCCCGCTTTTTTCCGTCAGGGCGGAAGGGGGTCGCGCAGCGCATCGGCTGCGGTCAGTTCGGTTTCGGGATCGACGGGTTGCTGCTCAGCGCAGTCGATTCGCAGCTCGGTGTGACCGAAGTCGGTGCCTAGATAGCCGCACACGTGCGGCCGCTCGGGATTTCCTGAGGCAAACGGCTTGAAGAAGCGACAGCCAAGGCAGGTTCGAAAACCGCTGGCCATGCCGTTCTGCTGAGCCTGGTGGATCAGCAGCTGGAGCATGCGCAACAGGGCGCCGCGATCCTGTACGCCCAACCCCTCGATCAGCTGCTGCGCGCCCAACGGCCGCGAGCGCGCCTTTTTCAGGCATCGCCGCCCTCTGGGCGTAAGCGCGATCAGCGCGGCGCGGGCATCGCCCGGATCGGTCTTGCGCTGGAGCTCACCGCGGCGTTCCAGGGTGGACACCGACTCACTGAGAGTCGCCGCAGTGAGTCCCAGCGCTTCGGCAAGCGCCTTGAGGCGCACGCCCTGATGATGGACGGCGAGATGGCTGAGCACGGCGAGCTGGGTTGGATTGAGCCCCGAGCGCTCGCGGTGCTTCCAGGTATCCGCGCGCAGCAGTCCCGCAAGCCGATCGAGGCCGGCGGCCAACTGACGATCGCGTTCCGAATCCATGCCATAAGATTAGTACTCCTAACTATATTGCGTCAAGCAGACTTCGCTGCGCCGGCCGGATCAGGAGCGTGCCGATCCATTCGAGCTCCCCCCACGATGCGCGATGGCGTCTTGCGGCCAGCAATTACTCAGCGGTCAGCGGATCGATGATCGATGTCACCTGTGAAATCCGGTTGGCCGGGAACCCGCCCTTCTCTGCGTGCTGGCGAATCATCGCTTCATCGGGCGCGATGTATACGCAGTAGATGCGGTCGCCGGTGACGTAGCTTTGAACCCACTGAATGCGCGGGCCGAGCTCTCCGAGCACGCTGCAGGAGGTCTGCGAGATGGCCTTGAGCTGAGCGGGCGTCAGGTCGCCGGCGCCGGGAATGTCGCGTTCGATGAGGTAGCGGGGCATGACGGGTGTCCTCTGTGGCGGTTCGGATTCGGAGAACGCCGCAGGGCGGCGGATTGCGACATGGATTCTGGCACCCCGCGCGGCCGGCGGATGCCTACTCTTGCGGTGCGGCGAGCGTTTTCAGGAGCTCGCGCGAGCGTTCCGAGAGCTCGCTGTCCGGCACACCGAGCGCCTGCGCTTTCGCGATGGTGGCCCAGCTCCCTTCGAGGTCGTCCAGGCCGCGCTGGATCTGCGCCCGTTCGATGAGCATCATCAGGCGCCGCGCGTGGCCCAGCGGTTCCAGCGCCAGCCACTGTTCGAGCGCGATGTCGATCTCGACCAGCGCCCGCGCGTACTGGTCCCCGAAATGCAGGGCCTGCGCCAGCCCGTGACGCGTCAGTACTGCCTCGCGCGAGGCGCCCAATCCGAGGCCTTCGAGCAACGTCAACGCCTGGTCCGACAGCGTCACCGAAAGCGCGTAGTCACCGCGGCTGGCGTGGACGTTGGCGAGCGTGGCGAGCGAGAAGGCGACGGTCGGGTGACGCTCGCCGAACAGGTCCCTGCGCATGGCCAGCGCCGTCTGCATTTCCCGTTCGGCCTCGTCGAGCCGGCCTTGGCGGTAGAAGGTCTGTCCAAGGTTGTTGCGAATGCGCGCGCACACTTCCTCGCGCAGGTCGCCGCGGCTACAGGCCGCGATCCCTTCGCGGTAGAACGCCTCCGCCTGCTCGAACCGGCGCAGGCGCGCGTTCAGCGCTCCCAGGGTGTCGAGGGTCTGCACGATGTCACGGTGCTCTCCCCCATGGATGGCGCGCAGCATGGCCAGGGCGCGCTGCAGGTGGGCTTCAGCCTCCTCGCTGTGCGGACCCTGGACCAGCGTAAGTGCGAGGTCACGCAGGGTACTTGCGATCGATTCGTGCGGCTCGGTGTAGATGCGTTGCTTCAGCGCGAGGAGTTCGCGCTGGCGCTGCGCCGCGTCGTCAAGTTCACCGAGTGCGAACGCGGCGGCGGCCAGGCTGGCCAGCGCGCGCACGTAGCGGTCGTCCACCACGGCGTAGCGGTCGCGCCATGCCGCCATGGCGGCGCGCAGTTCGGCGGCGGACTCGGCGTGGCGCTGCGAGCGACCCAGCAGAGTTCCGCGTTCGAAGCGTGCGGCCAGCGTTTCGATATCGTTGATCCCTCGGCGCGCTTCGATCAGACCGACGGCCTCGGACTGCAGCGCAAGTGCGGCTTCCGGCTCGCCGAGTCCTAGCCGGGCAGCGGCGGAAATCGTCAAAGCGCGCGGCAGCAGCTCGGCGCCGCGCTCGCGCATGGCGGCGACGGTTTCGTCAAGCAGGGACAGCGCTTCGCTGTGGCGCCCGCTGCGCTGGCGGGCGTCGGCGCGCAGCACCATCAGATCCTGCGCTGCGTGCGTGGCCGACATTCCGCGGGCGAGCGCCAGCGCCTCGGTGAAGGCCGCCTCGGCGTCGCCCAGCGCCGACTGCGACAGCAGCACCTCGCCGAGCGTGCGCAGGATGTCCATGCGCGTAGCGGCGTCGAGGCCGGGGGCATCATCCAGACGCAGCCGCGCCTGCCGTACCAGCGCCTCCGGTGTCGGACGTTGGTCGCGGGGCAGACGCGCGCGCGCCGAATCGAACAGTTCCACCACGAAATCGCGCACCGCGTTGGCGCGCAGCGCCTCGCGCCTTGCGATGTCAGCCTGCCACAGTGCCAGCGCCAGGCTGGCGATCAGGCCGATCGCAAACACCAGGGTCAGCGCGACGCCGCCGCGATGGCGGGCGACGAATTTCCGGGTGCGGTACCACGCCGAGGGCGGGTGCGCTCGTACCGGGCGTGAAGCGAGGTGATCCTCGATGTCCTCGGCGAACTCGGCGGCGTGCGCGTAGCGCCGCTCCGGTTCCTCGGCCAGGGCCTTCATGAGGATGTTGTCGAGGTCGCCGCGCAGGGCCGCGCGCAGTCGCGTCAGCGGCAACCGCGTGCCGATGCCGCGCCCGGTCGTGGTTCCGGCGCGCAGCGAAGGCCTGCGCGTGTCGCCGCTGGGTGGCGTGTCGCCCAGCAGCAGTTCGTGCAGGACCACTCCGAGTGCGTAAACGTCGGTGGCGGTGGAGATGGCGCCGCCGCTGAACTGCTCAGGGGCGGCATAGCGCGGCGTCATCGGGGCAAAGCCGGTCCGCGTGGCATATTCACCGAAGTCTTCGTCGAGCAGCTTGGCGATGCCGAAGTCGAGCAGCTTTGCGCTGCCATCAGCGGTAACCAGGATGTTGGACGGCTTGATGTCGCGATGCACTATGAGGCTGCGGTGGGCGGTAGCCACCGCGCGCGCCACCGCGACCATCAACCGCAGGCGCTCGCGCAGACCGAGTCCCTCCCGGTCGGCATGGGCAGTGATGGACAAGCCGTCGACGTACTCGATCACCAGATAGGGCATACCGGTGTCGGTCACGCCGCCGTCCAGCATATGGGCGATGTTCGGGTGCGACAGTCGGGCCAGGACCTGCCGCTCCCGTCGGAACTGACGCTGCGACTCAGGCGTGTGCAGGCCGCGGTGCAGGAGCTTGAGCGCCACCTCCTGGTCCACACCTTCGATGTTGCGTCGGGCCAGATAGACCGTCGACGAGCCGCCGTCGCCGAGTACCCGCAGCAGTTCGCATCCGCCGATGCGATGGCCGGGGTTCCATGCGAACTCGGCCGTGTCCTCGCCGATGATCTGCGCCAATCGCGCCGGATCGATGGCGATGGGTGGATCCTCGTGATCGACATCAAGCATGCGTTCCACCGCGATCCGCTTCTCGATGTCTGGACAATGCTCGTGCAGCCAGGCCGCGCGTGCGCCCGGCTCGATATTGAGAGCGGCTTCGAACAATTCGCGTATGGACGGTGGTGCGCTCATCTCAGGCAAGGAAACGCCGTTTGCCGCGCTGTTGCGACATGTTGTTCAGGCGAGCCCGGATTTCAGGAATGCGCGGGCGAATCGCCAGTCGCGATCGACGGTGCGCCGCGACAGTCCAAGCGATTCGGCAGCCTGCTCCAGGGTGAGTCCGGCAAAATGCACCAGCTCCACCACCCGCAGTGCGCGGACGTCTTCGACACCGAGCCGTTCGAGGGCCTGTTCCAGCTCCAGGGCCTGTTCGGCGCTGTCGATGGCGAGGCGCTGGTCGGCGCCGGTCAGGGTGATGCGCAGCCAGGCACCACCGGCGCGATCGCGCAGGCGGTTGCGCGCGCGATCCATGAGCAGATGGCGCATGGCGCGTGCGGCGTAGGCGAAGAATTGCGACGGATGCTGGAACTGCAGCGAATCGCCGGCGTTCATCCGCAGGTAAAGCTCGTGCACCAGCCCGGTGGTGTCCAGGGTGCCCGACGGCGATGCTGCAAGGCGGTTGCCGGCCATGGCCTTGAGTCGGTCGTACACGGCGGCGAACAGGGTGTCAGCGTCCTGCGGCGCCTGCGTATCATTTTGCGCGGAGTTCAACGTGGTCGCAGCCTCACACGGGGCCCGACCATTATGCGCCTGCGGTATCCTGGTGACGCAGCCGCAGCCAAGTACCGGGCCGGGTCTCGGGCTGATCTTTGACCGTGCCCTTCAAGGACCTGTGCCTGCGCCAGCCCTGATGTCGCGGTTTCCAAACAAACTGCCCAGGTCAGTTCGACCTGGAAAGCGGGCGGTGACTTTGGAAGTGGTCCAATGTCCAAGCCGGCGCCGGTGCTGCTCATTCAGTAGCTCTGCGCCAGCGCCAGGGCATCTCTGGCAAGCTCGGTACCTTCGTACCTGATCATGTGCGCCGATTCGCGGACCTCGAAGGCGTCAGTGGATGCCGAGAGAATGCTGTCTGCTTCTCTGGTGAATTCGGAAAACACAGTTGAAACTTCGCGCAATGCGGCGTGTGCCTTGGCGTTCTCGATTCGGCTGATGCCGAGATCCTCGCTGCCGTTGAGCAGTGCGTCGATGGTGCGACCGAGCATGGATGCGTCGCGTGAAAAGCGGTCGGCCGAAACCACGGCGCCATGGCCGCCCTCGAGGATTTCGCGCAGGCTGCGCAGCAAGCGATCGACCAGCAGCAGGTTGCGCATGACCATGTACTGCTGCTGCGCGGGCGCCTCGGCCTCCATGAGCAGGCGCGCGACTTCATCAAGGCGCGCCTGCAGTTGTGGCGTCATGGCGCCGAATGCCGCTGCTGAATCCATCAGGTCCAGCATCAGCGGCTGCCGCGAAAGCATGCGTTGGGCGGCCCCGTCCACACTGTGCCAGCGGCGTTCGAGGTGCTCGAGCAGAAGATTCTGCTGTTCGCCTGCCCTGCGCACGCCCAGGGCATTGTCACCGTTGCGCAGAATGTCGATGCGCTTGCCGATTGCCTGCGTGAGCTCCCTCAATTCCGCGTAGGCGTCAAAGTTGCCGCGCGCCGCGTCGTCGGCTGACATCATCAGCAGGTAGATGTCGCCCTGCAAGCGCGCCGCTTCGATGATCGCAGCGCCATTCCCGGCGGGGACTTCTGCGCCGCGACCGCTTGCGCCGGCTCCGCTCGCAGCGACGGCCACTTCTCCCGAAGCCAGCCCGAGGAAGAAAGCAAGCATCGCGGGAACGGCGCTGCCGAGGCTGCCGCGCGAAAGTCGATGATGGGACCTTGTCCGGTGCATGTTGATCTCCCCTGCGGCGGGATGCCGCATCTGCGGTTCATATCGCGATTCGGCGCCAAAAGGGGCCATCAGGTCAATGCAAATTGGCGGCGTGGTGTCGCAGGTGGCTTTCGACGAAGCTTGCGATGAACCAGTAGCTGTGGTCATGGCCCTCGCGTCGGTTGAGGATCAGGTCCTGTCCGGTCTCGACGCAGGCGGCCTCGAACAGCTCGGGTCGCAGCTGCTCGTCGAGGAAGCGATCGGCCATGCCCTGGTCGATCAGAATGGTCCCGTCGAACGGTCGGCGTCGCACGAGACAGCAGGCGTCGTGCGCCTGCCAGGCGGTTTGATCGTCGCCGAGATAGCGCGGCAGTGCCTTTTGTCCCCAGGGCACGGCGGTCGGCGCCACGATCGGCGCAAAGGCCGAAACTGAGCGGTAGCGGCCAGGATGGCGAAGGGCGAGGGTCAGGGCGCCGTGGCCGCCCATCGAATGGCCAAGGATGCCCATGCGTGAAACATCGGCTGCAAAGTGCTCGGCGAGAAGCGCGGGCAGCTCGTCGACCACGTGAGTTTCCATGCGGAAGTGTTTTGACCATGGCGTCTGCGTCGCGTCCAGATAGAAGCCCGCGCCCGCACCGAACTCCCAGTCGTCAGCTTCGCCGTCGATGCCGGTTTCGCGCGGACTGGTGTCCGGCGTGACCAGCATCAGCCCCAGCTCCGCCGCAACTCGCTGCGCCCCGGCCTTGATCGCGAAAGTCTCCTCGCTGCAGGTCAGCCCGGCCAGGCAAAAAAGCACCGGCATCGACCCGCGTTCCGCCTGCGGCGGTCGAAACACGCCAAATCGCATGGGCCCGGCACAGGCTTCTGACCGAAACCGGTAGAAGCCCTGAATGCCATCGAAGCAGCGCTGTTCGGAAAGGGTTTCCATGGTCATTGGAAAGCTTGGCAAACCTGCGAACGAGGCGCCAAGCGTACCAGTTGCCCGCGAGTGGGGATCATCCGCCGGCGAGCGCGCCGGCGGATGAGAGTCAGTCGACCGCGGGTGCCGGGGACTCGCCTGGCGCACCGGGCTCGCCCGCCGGTGTCGGCGTGAGGTCGGCTTCACCGTCCTCTTCGTCGCCCAGCGCTTCGATGCGCACCACGCCGACCAGCGACTCGTCCTCGGGCAGGCGGATCAGGGTGACGCCCTGGGTGTTGCGGCTGACCTGCGAGACCTCACCCGCGCGGGTCCTCACCAGCGTGCCCTGGTCGGAGATCAGCATCAGCTCATGGTTTTCCTCGACCTGCACGGCGCTGACCAGGGCGCCGTTGCGCGGCGTGCACTGGATGCCGATGACACCCTGGGTGCCGCGTCCCTTGCGCGGGTACTCGTCGAGCGGCGTGCGCTTGCCGAAGCCCCGCTCCGTGGCGGTCAGGATGTCGCCTTCGGCGGCGACGATCATCGATACCACCTGCTGGCCCGCCGCGATGCGCATGCCGCGCACGCCGCGGGCGGTGCGGCCCATGGCGCGCACTTCGGTTTCGTCGAAGCGCACGGTCTTGCCGTTGGAGGCGAACAGCAGCACGTTGCAGGAGCCGTCGGTGAGCGCCACGTTGACCAGTCCGTCCCCTTCATCGAGGTGGATGGCGCGGATGCCGTTGGTGCGCGGGCGTGAGTAGTCGGTCAGCGGGGTCTTCTTGACGGTGCCGTTGCGGGTGGAGAAGAACACGAAATGGTCGTCATCGAACTCGCGAACCGGGAGCACTGCCTGGATTTTTTCGTCGTCGACCAGAGGCAGCAGATTGACGATCGGACGACCGCGCGAATTCGGTCCCGCCTGCGGCAGCTGGTAGACGCGCAGCCAGTACACCTGGCCGCGACTGGTGAAGCAAAGCAGCGTGTCATGGGTGTTGACCACCCACAGACGCTCGATGAAGTCCTCCTCCTTGATGGCGGTCGCCGAGCGACCCCGTCCGCCGCGCTTCTGCGCGCGGTAGGCGCTGACCGGCTGCGACTTGACATAGCCGCCGTGCGACAGCGTGACCACCACCTCCTCGGGGGCAATCAGGTCCAGCATCGACAGGTCTTCCTGGCTGTGCTGGATCTCGGTACGGCGCGGGTCGACGAACTGCTCGCGGAGGGCGGAGAGTTCCCCGCGGATCACTTCCAGCAGGCGGTCGGGATCGCTGAGGATGTGGATCAGTTTGGTGATGGCGTCGAGAATGTCGCGGTATTCCTGGGTCAGCTTGTCCTGCTCCAGCCCGGTCAGGCGGTTCAGGCGCATCTCCAGGATTTCCTTGGCCTGGATCTCGCTGAGCTGGTAGCCGTCAGCCAGCAGGCCAACACCCTGCGGCAGATCGTCGGGGCGCGAGGCTTCGCTGCCGGCAGAGTTCAAGAGAGCCGAAACCAGGCCCGGGTCCCAGCGCCGCGCAAGCATGCGCTCCTTGGCCTCAGCCGGCGACGGCGAGGTCTTGATCAGCTCGATCATCTCGTCGATGTTGGCCAGGGCAACGGTCAGGCCCTCGAGGATGTGTGCACGAGCCCGTGCCTTGGCCAGTTCGAACAGCGTGCGGCGCGTCACCACTTCACGACGGTGGCGCACAAAGGCGTCGAGGATCTCCTTCAGGTTGAGCAGCTTGGGCTGGCCGCCGTCGAGGGCCACCATGTTGATGCCGAATACGGTTTCGAGCTGCGTCTGCTGGTACAGGTTGTTCTGGACCACCTCGGCCATCTCGCCGCGCTTGACCTCGATGAAGATGCGCATGCCGTCCTTGTCGGACTCGTCGCGCAGCTCGGAAATGCCTTCGAGCTTCTTCTCCTTGACCAGTTCGGCGATCCGTTCGATCAGGCGCGCCTTGTTGACCATGTAGGGCAGTTCGACGACGGCGATGGCCTCGCGGCCGGTGCGCTCGTCGATCTCGATCTCGGCGCGCGCGCGCATCCGCACCCGGCCGCGACCGCCATGGTAGGCGGCGCGAATGCCGGCGGTGCCGTTGACGATGCCGGCGGTCGGGAAGTCCGGTCCGGGCACGTGGCGCATGAGGTCGTCGACGCTCAGCTCGGGATCGTCGATCAGGGCGACCACGGCATCGACGATCTCGCCGAGGTTGTGCGGTGGGATGTTGGTCGCCATGCCCACGGCGATGCCGGCGGCGCCGTTGACCAGCAGGTTCGGCACCCGGGTCGGCAGCACCGTCGGTTCGGTTTCCTTTTCGTCGTAGTTGGGCTGGAAATCGACCGTCTCCTTGTCGATGTCGGCCATCAGCTCGTGCGCCAGGCGCGACATCC
>CAZGKE010000043.1:0-11283 GCA_964526035.1 uncultured Gammaproteobacteria bacterium
TGTACCTGGCCCCGTCGGCCTTCGAGGCCGGATTCATGTCCTCGGCGCACGGTGACGCCGAGATCACCGCCACCGTGGAAGCGGCGGCGGAGGTGTTCGCGGAGATTTCGCAGGCGGCGTAACCGGCGCGAAGTTCAGAGGTGCCTCAGAAGCCAGGCTTGGCCACCATCAGCCAGAACACCAGCAGCACAGCGATGAAGGCCGGCCAGCCGAGCGCGAACCACCAGCGCATCAGGCGGAAGTATTCCTGCGGCAAACCGGTTCCCATCGCATCCGCGGTGGCGGCGATGCGCGCGACGCGGAGCTGGATCGCCACCACCGGCAGCCAGCAAGCGCCGGCCAGCAGGTACAGCGCCAGGGAAGCCCATACCCAGCCAATGCGCCAATCGAGGCCGGCCAGGTGCAGCATGATGAACCCTGTCAGCGGCTGCAGGATCACCGCCGGCGTGGTGAACAGCCAGTCTGCCAGCGCCACGTTGCGCGACACCGTGGCAATGGAACGCACGTCGCCGCCGCGATGCGCGCGCCACATGAAGAATGCGGTGCCGAGACCGGTGCCGAAGAGCAGCGACGCTGAGATGATGTGTACGGTCTTCAGGACGAACCAGGTCTGCATCAGCGCCGCTCCGCGGTGAACAGCAGGGCCAGCACCATGGGCAGCAGCGCCAGGTTCTTGAGCAGGCCACCAGCCGGATCCAGCCACAGCGGCGGGTGCAGAAATCCAAGACCCACGGTATACCCGGCCAGCATCACCAGCATCACCGCCAGCGCGTGGCGCGACAGCGCCGGCACCAGCACGGCGGCGCCAATCGCAAGGTCCAGTGCGCTGGTGCCCAGCACCAGCAGGCGCAGCTCGCGCGGACCGAGACCCAGCGGCGCGAGGAGTGTGGCGCTGACATTCTCCGGCAACATCAGGCCAACCACGCCCGACGCCATCCACAGCGCTGCCAGCGCCAGCAGCATCAGCGGCCGCAGCAGGTAGAGACGCGCGTGCCAGCGATGCTGCACCGACGAAGGTTGCGACGCGAGGGCGCTCTCCAGCGGCTGCGGCACGAATCCGACTGCATCGAAAAAGCGCTGTGCATCTGCTGGCGTGGTGGCGTTGCCTCGTTCGAGCATGCGCAGCATGGTGCGGCCGAACGGGCCCCGCGTGGTGCGGTCCGCGACCGCCGCGATTGGACGGATCATTGCAGTGGGCACCGACACCAGACGCGCCGGCGGCAGTCTCAGCCAGCTGCGCCAGGCGCCCAGATACGCGCTGAGCGGCATGACCTCCGGACCCACCGCATCGAGTACCGCGCGCGGTGCGACTGCGCCTTCCAGCAGCGACACCACGGCGCGCCCGAGATCCTCGGCGGCGATCGGCTGAAGCGGCTGCTGGCCCCTGTCTGGCAGTGGAAGCAGCCCCGGCATGGCCGCCATGGCTCTGAGCAGCGAGGTGCCGCCATAGGATCCGTGGACGCTGTAAACCAGCGATGGTCGCAGCGCCGCCCACTCGAGATCGAGTCCGGCGAGATCCTCGTCCAGCGCGTGCTTGCTGGCGACGAATTCTCCGTCATCTGGATGACCCAGCGCCGAAATTTGTACGACCCGGCGGATGCCGCTCGCGACGCAGGCCTGAAACAGCGCGCGCGGGGCGAGGTGGTGCACGCGGCTGAAGTCGCCGCGCCGCGCTTCACGCAGGATTCCCACGCAGTTGACGACCGCGTCGATGCCATCGAGTCGCGGCTGCCAGTCGCTCGCGTCCAGATCGCGAACGAAGTCGCAGTCGACCTGGCCGGCGATTCCCGGCAGCGAGACAAGCGTTCCGGGCCGCGTCGCGGCAACCACGGCGTGTCCGGCCGCGACCAGAGCAGCGACCACGAAGCGGCCGATGAAGCCACCGGCACCGGTGACCAGCACGGTCATCCGCGCTGCGCCGTTGTCCACGCTCAACGGCTGTCCTCCATGCCTGCCGATCGCCTACCAGCTGCCGACATTCGGCATCGAGATCCAAGGCTCGGCGGGCGGCAACGGTTCGCCGCTCTGCAACAGTTCAATGGAAACCAGGTCGGGGGAGCGCACGAAAGCCATGCGCCCGTCACGCGGCGGGCGGGCGATGGTGTAGCCCATGTCCATCAGGTGTCGGCAGCTGGCGTGAATGTCATCCACGGCAAAGGCCAGATGGCCGAAGTTGCGTGCCGAACCGTAGTCCTCGTCATCGTAGTTGAACGTCAGCTCGACCTCGGCCTCGGGATTCTCAGGTGCAGCGAGATAGACCAGGGTGAAGCGACCCTGAGGATGGTCCCTGCGGCGCGTCTCGATCAGGCCGAGGCCGTCGCGGAAGAATCGCAGCGAAGCTTCGAGGTCGCGGACGCGGACCATGGCGTGGAGGTAGCGCATCTTCAGTGATCCTTGGCTGGAGTCGTCATCGAGCAAAGGTCCCCGCTGGGAATGGACATTCAGCCCAGGAACAGATCCGGCAGAAGCGGCTCCCCTGGCTGCACGGCATAGCGCTCGAAGTCGCTGTGGCCGCGGGCGCGCAGCACCTCTTCGTCGATCAGGAAACGACCGTTCATGGCTCCCCGCCCGGCGCAGAAGATCGCGTGTGCGGCGTCGGCGACGATCTCCGGAGTCCGGCAGCCTGCAGCATCGACGCCGGGAATCATGTTGAGCGCATCGGTGGCAATCACGGTCTTCGGCCACAGCGCGTTCACCGACACGCCGCGCGGCCCGAATTCGGCCGCCAGCCCGAGGGTGACAAAACTCATGCCCATCTTCGCCAGCGTGTAGCCGAGGTGCGCGCCCCACCATTTGGGATCCAGGTTGGGCGGCGGCGCCATGGTCAGGATGTGCGGGTTGGAAGATTCCAGCAGGTGCGGCAGGCACACCTGGGCACACAGAAAGCTGCCTCGTGCATTGACCTGCTGCATCAAGTCGAAGCGCTTCATGGGCGTATCAAGCGCGCCGCGCAGCCAGATCGCGCTGGCGTTGTTGACGAGGACGTCGAGGCCACCAAACCGCTTGACGGTGGCGTCTACCGCCGCCTCCACCGCTGCCCCGTCACGGATGTCGCAGCGAATCGCCAGCGCGCGTCCGCCTGCCGCCTGCACGGCTTCCGCCGCCGTGTGGATGGTGCCCGGCAGCTTCGGATTGGGCACCGCCGACTTGGCCACGATGGCGACATTGGCACCGTCGCGCGCGGCACGCAGGGCAATGGCAAGACCGATTCCGCGCGAGGCACCGGTGATGAACAGCGTCTTGTCTTTCAGGGGACCCATACTCAGCCTCGACCTTCGTTGTCGCGCCAACGAAGCACGCGACGCGTCAGAAAGCGGTACACCGGCTTCCCGGTGGCGAACCACAGATTGCGTATCCACGAGCGGTGCGCCAGCACCCGGCGCTCGATCGGCGTCAGATGTGAAGGGCAGTAGGTGCGTTTGTGCTTGAGCATGTGCCGCAGATCCTCACGCGCCTGCAGTCGCAGCAGGCGTGATCGCGGGTTGCCCACCCGGGCGATCTGGAAATCGACGAGTGCGGGCAGGCCCTCGGGCGTCACCAGCCAATTGGGCTCCTTGGCCAGGTCGTTGTGCGCCACGCCACGCCGGTGCACCGCTGCCAGCAGCCTGCGGGCGCAGCGAAAATAGGCCGGGTCCACCGGTTTGGCGGCCTGCATCGGCAAACCTGGAATGAAGCTTCTTTGCAGGCGCACGCCGTCAAAGGCAAGCAGCCGAGGCACCCCTTCGACACCTTCAAGCACCCTGAGCGCGTGCGCCTCACGACGCGCCGCCCAGCGCGCCAGAATGCCGCTGAACCGCCCGGCCGGCGTCGTGTCGCGCACGATTCGCGTCCGTCCGGCGTCGGTTTCGTGCCGGATACAACCGAAACTGTCCTGTTTGAGAAGGTGACCGCGGACCGGGGCTTTCATGTGTGCAGTCTACAGCCGGCCGCAGCGACACGCCCAACCATTAGAATCGCCGCGCATGGTCACCTTTGAAAGCATGGTCGACTGGTTCTCCCGGCACCCCGGCGCCGCCTTCGCCGTGGTCTTCGCCGTGTGCCTGCTTGACGCCCTGCTGGTGATCGGCCTGGCGGTACCGTCGATGCCGGTCCTTTTCGCAGCCGGCGCCCTGGTCGGTCTCGGTCTGATCGACATCTGGCCGTTGATCATCGCGGCGGCATCCGGTGCCATTCTTGGCGACGTCGTGTCCTACTGGCTGGGTCGGCACTATGGCGTCCATCTCAAGCAGATGTGGCCGCTGCGACGCTACCCCCAGTTTCTTGCGCAAAGCGAAGTGTTTTTCTCGCGTCACGGCATCAAGGGCATCGTCATCGGCCGCTATTTTGGTGCGGTGCGCTGCTTCGTCCCGGCCATCGCCGGGATGATGGGCATGCGCTGGCGCCATTTCCTTCCCACCAACATCATTGCTTCGGTGACCTGGGCACCGGCGTTCATGGCGCCCGGCATCCTGCTCGGTGCTTCCCTCGACCTGCTGGCTGCGGTGGCCGGGCGACTGGCCCTGGTGCTCGGCATCCTGATTGCGGTGGTGTGGCTTGCGGGCTGGCTGGTGCTGACCGGCTACCGTCTGCTGGCGCCACGCGCCACGCGCATGCTTGAGCGCGCACTGTCTTGGAGTCATCGGCATCCGCAGCTGGGTCGCTTTGCCGCACCGCTGGTCGATCCTGCACGGCCGGAATCCCTGTCGCTGGCGCTGTTGGGACTGCTGCTGATTGCCGCCGGCTGGACCTTCTTCGCGCTGCTGCTGGCCGTGCCTCGCGACGGCAGTCATCTTGGCATCGACGACTGGGTCTATCAGGCCACGCTCGGCCTGCGTTCGCCGCTTGCCGACCATCTGATGGCGTGGATCGGCATGTTCGGCGTGTGGCAGGTCCAGCTGCCCGCGGTTCTCGCGGTGCTGGTGTGGCTGCTGCTGCGCGGACGTCGCGTCGCGGCGCTGCACTGGCTGGCGGCCATCGGTTTCGGTCTGACCCTGGTGCTGGCCTTGGGCTGGACGCTGGAAGTGCCTTCGCCGCCGCCTGCGGTGTCGGTGCCGGGTTTCAGCTTTCCCGCCACCCAGGTGGCCATGAGCACCGTGATCTACGGCTTCTTTGCGGTCCTGGTGGCGCGCGAGCTTCCTGGTCGACGTCGCACCTGGCCCTACGTGGTGGCGGGCGGTCTGGTGGCTGCGGTCAGCTTCGTGCGGCTTTATTTTGGCGCGCACTGGCTATCGGACGTGTTCGCCGGTGTGCTCCTCGGGATGATCTGGATTGCGCTGCTCGGTATCGCCTATCGACGCCGTACCACACGGTCGTTCTGGGTGCGCCCGGTGTCGCTGCTGTTCTTCGTCAGCCTCGGGCTGGCCGCCCTGTGGCACGGCAACCGCGCCACTGCACTCGCACTGGAGCGCTACAAGCCGCCTCAGGTGGTGGTCGAAGTGGACATGAACGATTGGTGGATGGACGGCTGGAAGCAGTTGCCGTCGACCCGCAACGCGCGCCGCGGACACATGGTGCAACCCTTGAATCTGCAGTACGCCGGTTCCCTGGATTCGCTTCGCGACGCGCTGCTGCAGGCCGGATGGAAGGAGGAATCGCCGGGCGGCTGGCGCGACCTGCTGCTCGCGCTCAATCCCGCCAACGACCCGGACGCCACGCCGTTCATGCCGGGCATTCATCAGGGTCGCATCGAAGCCCTGCTGCTCGCGCAACCTGCCGATGGCGAAGGGACGCGCATGGTGGTGCGGCTGTGGCCGTCGCCCCTCCGGCTTGCACCCGATTCCACGCCGGTGTGGCAGGGGGTGGTCGCCAGCCACAGCCTGCAAACGCACTTCGGTCTGTTCCAGCTGTGGCGCTACGCCCCCCCCTACGGCAGCGCCGCCAGCGGTCTAGCCGCGGACCTGCAGTCCGCCGCAATTCGTCAACGGCTGGACGACGATTCCGGGGTGCTGCTCCTTCAGTCGCTTTGAAAGCGCGGCAGCGCGTGGGCCAGCGCGCTCAGGCGCTCGATGGGATCGCCCAGCTGCAGCAGCCCCTGCCGCTCCTCCGCTTCCAGTGGCAGCATTTCGGCGAGTCGATGGCCGACCCACACGGCGTTGTCGAAATCGTGCTTGCTTGCCTCGCCGAACGGCGCGCCGATCTGCTCCACCAGCCGCTCGAGAATCGTCGCGAGCAGGGCAAACTCCGGCGGCACCGGCTGCACCGCTTCGTCCTCGATGTCTTCAACATCGCCGATCAGCAGCCCGTTGTCGCGGACCCGTGTGCGCAGTACGCGAAATCGTCTGCCACCCCGACAGGTGATGCCGAGCAGGCCGTCGGGCAGGGTCTGGAAATCGACGATGCGCGCTTCGGTGCCTACGGCCGCCGGGACCGCTGGTTCGCCGACTTCGCGACCGCCAACGATCAGGCAAACGCCGAAGGTCGAGCCGTCGCGTGCACACTCGCGCACCAGATCAAGATAGCGGGCCTCGAAAATGCGTAGCGCCAGCGGACCGTCGGGAAACAGGACGGTGCCGAGCGGAAACAGGGGAAGGGCGCGCGTGCTCACCCCGTGATTCTAACGCTGACCGATTCAGACACCGGACGCGGCGCGCAGACTGTCAAGCAGGCACTGCTGCGCACCTGCAAATCCGCCATTGGACATGAAGACCACGACGTCACCGCGCTGCGCAACGGCAGCGACTGCGGCGACCAGCGCATCGACGTCGCCGAAGGCGTGTCCGCGACCGCCCAGCGCCTGCAGCACCGGCGCCGTGTCCCAGGCCAGCGACTGCGGTGACAGCAGGAACACCTGGTCGGCCGCCGCCAGCGAAGGTGCCAGCGCTTCGGCGTGCGCGCCCATGCGCATCGAGTTGCTGCGCGGCTCGAGCGCAACGAGGATGCGACGCTCTCCGATCTGCCGGCGCAGCCCTTCCAGCGTGGTGGCGATGGCGGTCGGATGGTGCGCGAAATCATCGAAGACGCGCACGCCACCGGGTTCGTCGAGCAGCTCCATGCGCCGTCGCACGCTCTGGAAACCGGCAAGCGCAGGCAGCAGCGCAGCCACGTCGACGTTGACCGCGGCGGCCGCTGCCAGTGCCGCGAGTGCATTCATCACGTTGTGTCGGCCCATCAGGGACCAGCGCACTTCGCCCAGCGATACGCCGTCGCGATGCACCGTGAAGGCCGATCCGTCGGCAGCGAGCAGTTCCGCACGCCAGCGCGCGTCGCCCTCGACAGCGAAGCCTTCGACCGCGGTCCAGCAGCCCATCGCCAGCGTGTCTGCCAGGTTCTCATCCTCGGCGTTGACGATCAGCCGTCCCTGGCCGGGCACGGTGCGTACCAGGTGATGGAACTGGCGCTGGATGGCGGCGAGGTCCGGAAAGATGTCGGCGTGGTCGTACTCGAGATTGTTGAGCACCGCCACGCGAGGCCGGTAGTGAACGAACTTGGAGCGCTTGTCGAAGAAGGCGGTGTCGTACTCGTCGGCCTCGACCACGAAACAGTCGCCGCCGCCAAGCCGCGCCGATACGCCGAAGTTGCCGGGCACGCCGCCGATCAGGAAGCCTGGATCGCGTCCGGCCGCATCAAGGATGTAGGCCAGCATGCTGGCCGTCGTGGTCTTGCCGTGGGTCCCTGCGACCGCCAGAACCGTGCGTTCAGCGAGCACACGCTCGGCCAGCCACTGGGCACCGGAGGTGTACGGCAGCCCGGCGTTCAGCACGTGCTCCACGGCGGGGTTGCCGCGCGACAGCGCATTACCGATCACCACCAGATCCGGCGGCGGGTCGAGATGCTCGGCGCGATACCCCTGCTGCAGGCCGATACCCAGCGACTCGAGCTGGGTGCTCATCGGTGGATAGACGTTCTGGTCGGAACCCTCGACCACATCGCCCAGGCTCCGCGCCAGCGCCGCGACTCCGCCCATGAACGTACCGCAGATGCCCAGCACGTGGACTCTCATGCGCTGCCGGCTCCGCGCAAGGCGATGTCGCGGGCGCTCACAGGGCTCCCGCGGGGGGCGAGCCGAAAAGTACGCGCGCCAGAAGGTGCGTCAAGGCCAGCTGGACAAGCATGACCACCAGGGCAAGCAGGACGCCCTGACCGAGCTTGATCTCCAGGGCATGGCGCAGGATGTGTCCATCGACCACCAGATTCCACACCAGCAGCCCGAGCACCAGCCATGCCAGAACACCCTGCGACATGGTGGGCGCGTCGCCAGGCTGCGGCAGCGGTAGAACGCCGATGATCATCGGCATCAGCACCAGCTTGAAGACCACCCCGACGACGAGCACCGCGGTCATCGTCTGCAGGAAGCGTTCGCGCCGCCCTGCAATGCGCAGCAGACCAAATATCAGGCCAATGCCTATGGCAAACGCGATCACCACCACCAGCAGCAACCCGTCGCGCAGTCCCACCATCCAGCTGTAGGCCAGGTCGACCAGCAGAGCCAGGATCAGCAGGTTGCGGAACAGACCCGCGTTGAACGGCAGATCCTGTGGTCCAGCCCTGAGCAGGCAAAGATCGCGGACCTGTGCCAGCAATCGCTCCATGGAATGATCGCCGACCGGAGCGCGGATCAGCCGACCGCGCGGACCGCCGCCAGCGCGCGTTCGAACACCTCGTCCATGCTGCCCACGCCGTCGACGGCGACCAGGCGCTGGTGACTACGGAAGTGGTCGATCACCGGCGCCGTCTGCTCGTCATAGACCCTCAGACGCTTGCGCACGGCGTCCGGATTGTCGTCGGTGCGCCCCTCCTGGGCCGCCCGGCCGGCAAGGCGCTCGACAAGCAGCTCATTGGGCACCTCCAGCAGAAGGGCGATGTCGACCGGCTGGTCGATGCGCTCGAGCAGGGCTTCCAGCGCCTCGCACTGGGCGAGATTGCGCGGGTAGCCGTCGAGAATGAATCCTCCGCCGGCGTCACCCTGGCCGAGGCGCTCTTCGAGCATGCCGAGGATCAGATCGTCGGAAACGAGCTGACCGGACGCCATGACCTCCTTGACCTTGATGCCGATCGGCGTGCCGGCGGCCACCGCCGCGCGCAGCATCTCTCCGGTGGAAATATGGGGCACGGCCAGCGCCTCTTTCAGCCGGGCCGCCTGGGTGCCTTTGCCCGAACCGGGCGCTCCGAGAAGTACGAGTCGCATGGAATTCCGTCGCTGAGGTTGACTGCATGTACGTTCGCGCATGCGCGACGTCCCGCGGTTTGGCTACCATGGCGCCAGGGCGCCGGAAGGCGGTAACGCTAGCCTCGGCCCAAGCCCAAGTCAAACCCGACGCGCCGCACGTGGCGCCCACGCAAGGATCCTCTCCCATGGCCAAGGCCAATCTGCTGTATGCCCAGTCCGGCGGCGTGACCGCCGTCATCAACGCCAGCGCGGCCGCGGTCATCGAGACCGCGCGGCGCCACCGCGGTGCCATCGGCAAGGTCTACGCCGCGCGCAACGGCATCCTCGGGGCGCTGCGCGAGGAGCTCTACGACACCTCCAGCCTCAAGGCCGCCGATCTGCGCGCGCTGGCGCAGACGCCCGGCGGCGCGTTCGGATCCTGCCGCTTCAAGCTCAAGGACCTGGACACCGACCGCAGCAAGTACGAGCGCCTGATCGAGGTGCTGCGCGCGCACGATATCGGCTATTTCCTTTACAACGGCGGTAACGATTCCGCCGACACCGCGCTCAAGGTGTCGCGGCTCGGCGAGGCGATGGGCTACCCGGTGACCTGCGTCGGCGTGCCGAAGACGGTCGACAATGATCTCGCCGTGACCGACTGCTGCCCCGGCTTCGGCTCGGTCGCCAAGTACACCGCGGTGTCGGTGCTGGAAGCCAGTCTCGACGTGATGGCCATGGCCGACACTTCGACCAAGGTGTTCGTGATCGAAGTGATGGGCCGCCACGCAGGCTGGATTGCCTCGGCTGCGGGACTGGCAGGCGAAGGCCGCGATGCGCCGCCGCATGTGATCCTGTTTCCCGAGGTGGACTTCGACGAAAGGCGCTTCCTGGACACCGTGACCGCCACGGTGAAGCGCGTCGGCTACTGCGTGGTGGCGGTGTCCGAGGGCGTACACGACGCCAGCGGTCACTTCCTCGCAGATACCGGTCAGCGCGACGCCTTCGGTCACGCCCAGCTCGGCGGCGCCGGCCAGGTGATCGCCGAGATGGTGCGCGGCAAGTTGGGGCTCAAGGTGCACTGGGCCCTGCCCGACTACCTGCAGCGCTCGGCGCGCCACGTCGCCTCGCAAACCGACTACGAGCATGCCCGTGCCGTGGGCGCCGCGGCAGTGGAGTACGCGGTGGCCGGTCTGAATGCAGTGATGCCGGTCATCCGGCGGCTGTCCGACGCCCCCTACCGCTGGCAGATCGAGCCGGCCCCGCTGGACAAGGTGGCCAACCACGAAAAGAAGCTGCCGAAGGGCTACATCCGCAAGGACGGTTTCGGTATCACCGCGAAGGCTCGCGCGTACCTCGAACCGCTGATCCAGGGCGAGGCCTATCCGGCCTACCGAAACGGGCTGCCTGACTACCGACGTTTCCAGCTGCCGATGGTCAAGCGCACGCTGCCGGCTTGGGACAAGGGCTGACCGCGGGGCCGGGCGCGGACAGACCCTTGCCTGGCCGCGCCTGAGCCGGCGCGGCAACGCGCGCGTCGGCCGGCATTGCTATACTCGACCGGATGCTGCGCCGTCCGGCGCGGCTTTTTTTCGACGTCTCCGGGGAGATTTCCGAATGTTTCTAGAGTATGGGCTCGCGATTGCGCTTGGCTGCGCGATTCTCGCCATCGTCTATGGTGCCTGGTCGGCGCGCTGGATCCTTTCGTTGCCGGCCGGCAACGAGCGCATGCAGGAGATTGCCGGCGCCATCCAGGAAGGCGCCAATGCCTACATGAACCGCCAGTATTCGACCATTGCGGTGGTCGGCGTGGTGCTGTTCCTGATCGTGGGCTTCGCGCTCGACTGGTACACCGCCATCGGGTTCCTGATCGGCGCGGTGATGTCCGGCGTGGCCGGCTATATCGGCATGTTCATCTCGGTGCGCGCCAACGTGCGCACCGCGCAGGCCGCCCACGAGGGGATGAGTCAGGCGATGGCCGTGGCCTTCCGCGGTGGCGCCATCACCGGCCTGCTGGTGGTCGGCCTCGGCCTGCTCGGCACCGCCGGCTACTACGCCGTGCTGCTGCAGATGGGCATCACCGGCTATGACGCCGTGCATGCCCTGATCGGCCTCGCCTTCGGCGGCTCGCTGATCTCGATCTTTGCGCGACTGGGTGGCGGCATCTTCACCAAGGGTGCCGACGTTGGCGCCGATCTGGTGGGCAAGGTCGAAGCCGGCAT
>CAZGKE010000043.1:11293-23982 GCA_964526035.1 uncultured Gammaproteobacteria bacterium
AACGTCGGCGACTGCGCCGGCATGGCGGCCGACCTGTTCGAGACCTACGCGGTCACCGTGATCGCCACCATGCTGCTCGGCGTGCTGATGATCGATACCGTCGGCGGAAACCCTGTGCTGTACCCGCTGGTCCTGGGCGGCGCCTCCATCATCGCTTCCATCGTCGGCACCTTCTTCGTCAAGATCGGTTCCGGCGGCAAGATCATGAACGCGCTGTACAAGGGCGTGATCGTTTCCGGCGTACTCGCGGCGATCTTCTTCTACCCGATCACCATGGGCTTGATGGCCGACAGCGCGGCGGGTCCGCTGAACCTGTACTTCGCCGCCCTCATCGGCCTGGCGCTGACCGCGGCGATGGTGTGGATCACCGAGTACTACACGTCCACAGACTTCAAGCCAGTACGCCACGTGGCCGCGGCCAGCCAGACCGGCCATGCCACCAACATCATCGCCGGCCTCGGCGTGTCGATGAAGTCGACCGCGCTGCCGGTGCTGGCGGTGTGTCTTTCGATCTACGGCGCCTATACATTGGGCGGCCTGTACGGCATCGCCGTCGCCGCCACCGCGATGCTGTCGATGACCGGCATGATCGTGGCGCTCGACGCCTACGGCCCGATCACCGACAACGCCGGCGGCATCGTCGAGATGGCCGGCCTCGACTCCAAGGTGCGCGACATCACCGACCCGCTGGACGCCGTCGGCAACACCACCAAGGCCGTCACCAAGGGCTACGCCATCGGCTCCGCCGGCCTGGCTGCCCTGGTGCTGTTTGCCGACTACACCTTCAACCTGGAAGCGGCCGGCAAGGGCACCCAGTTCCTGCTCAACGACCCGGCGGTGATCATCGGATTGTTCATCGGCGGCCTGGTGCCCTACCTGTTCGCCTCGATGGCGATGGAGGCGGTGGGGCGCGCTGCAAGTTCGGTCGTGAACGAAGTGCGGCGCCAGTTCCGCGAGATCAAGGGCATCATGGAAGGCACCGCGAAGCCCGACTACTCGCGCGCAGTCGACATGCTGACCAAGGCCGCGATCAAGGAAATGGTCATCCCCTCACTGCTGCCGATCCTGGTGCCGGTGGTGCTGGCCTTCACCATGAACTTCCTGATGGGACCCGGCGCCGGCATCCGCGCCCTCGGCGGCCTGCTGATCGGCACCATCATCACCGGCATTTTCGTCGCCATCTCGATGACCTCGGGCGGCGGTGCCTGGGACAATGCCAAGAAATACATCGAGGACGGCAACTTCGGCGGCAAGGGCTCCGAGGCGCACAAGGCCTCGGTGACCGGCGACACCGTGGGCGACCCGTACAAGGACACGGCCGGCCCCGCGATCAACCCGCTGATCAAGATCATCAACATCGTGGCGCTCTTGATGGTCCCCCTGCTCTGATCAGAGGCCGTTGTCGCGCGCAAGCGAGAGGATCACTCCCCCTCTCCTGCGTAGCGGGAGAGGGCAAGGGGTGAAGGCATCCTCAACAGACGCTATCGCGCGAGGCGCCTTCGGGCGCCTCGTTGCGTTTGGGGTTGCGCGCCTGCGGTGGCGTCCAGGACTTGGGCTTCGTCCGTTTTCTGGCGGCCAATAGTCTCAGTTTGCTCTTGCGTTTGCGTAGGAGCGACGGGCAAAGAGAAATGGCCCGGCTGCCGGGAGGTGGACGGAACAGTGTCATGAATGACACTGGCAAACCCCGCCGACAGGCGGAAATTCAAGAGACGTCGGCATGGGATGCCGACCTGCCACAGCCGGTGACCCGGTCGCCGCAGCCGGACAGGTCGGACCTCCGGCACAGGAGGATCGTCTCCCGTCACGCTATGCTTCACCCATGAACATTCGTAACCGTATCAGTCTGTTCCTGTCCCGCCTCGGCTGGCGCAGCCGTCTGCTGCTGTCGCTGGCAGGCGTCTACGTGGTCGCGATCCTCGTGCTCATGCTGTGGTGGGGCAACCACTACCCTGACCGCTTCGACGTGGTTGCCGTGGCCCAGGAACGCGCCAGCGCGCGCGACCAGCGTCTGGTCACCGGCTATGTGACCACCTACAGCCTGATCCATGTCGGCGACACCCTGCTCGACAAGCGCGGCGGTTACCTGAGCAACGACATGTTTCCGCCGGGGCTGCTGGTGGACAACGTGCCCAATTGGGAGTTTGGCGTGGTGCAGCAGATGCGCGATCTGGCGCGCGCACTGCGCAACGATCTGGCGCGCTCGCAGACACAGTCGGCCGAGGATGTCGACCTGCGTGAAGCCGAACCCTTGCTCAACTTCAACACCGATTCCTGGCTTTTCCCGCCCACCGAACGCGAGTACCGACGTGCCCTGCGTCACCTCGATACCTACCTGGATCGTCTGGCCAACGAGCAGGACAGCGATGCGCAGTTCTTTGCGCGTGCCGACAATCTCACCAACTATTTCGGCCTGGTGTCGTCGCGGCTGGGGTCGTTGTCGCAGCGCCTGTCGGCCAGCGTCGGTCGCGTCCGCGTGAATACCGACCTGGGTGGCGAGGGTGATGCCACGCAGGCCACCCAGGCGCCCGATCAGATGCGCGTGAAGACGCCATGGACCGAAATCGACGATGTCTTCTACGAGGCGCGCGGGACCTGCTGGGCGCTGATCCATTTCCTGAAGGCCATCGAGCACGATTTCGCCGCGACTCTGGAGCGGAAGAATGCGCTGGTATCGCTGCGCCAGATCATCCGCGAGCTGGAGGCGACCCAGGAAACCGTATGGAGCCCGATCATTCTGAACGGCTCCGGTTTCGGCATGGCCGCCAACCATTCCCTGGTGATGGCCAACTATATTTCGCGCGCCAACGCGGCCATCATCGATCTGCGCGCGCTGCTGCGACAGGGTTGATCCGGCGGCGGTGGACGCCTTTTCCCCGTTTCTGCGTTTCAATGCTTGACCAAGAACGTCCGCACGGTGCGGATTGGGGAGCACGTCGACATGAAACCGAAGTCTGTTTTCGCGGCTGGCCTCATAGCCACCGCCATCCTGCTGGCGCCGGCAGGCGCCCAGTCGGCCAGCGAGGCCAGCGGCTTTTTCCGCTTCGGCGACGAGCGCGCCGATTTCAAGCATGCCGTGGCCATTCGCTGGGACGACCCGGAAAATCCCGGCAGCAAGCTGGTCGGCGTGGTGCTCTCCGCGGAGCCTCTTGATGCAGCCGCCGCTCAAGGGCAGATGGATCCACTCAGTGCGCTGACCGGGAGCCTCGAATACGGCGAGTCCTACATGCAGCTCAAGCTTGAGGAAGCCGACGCGGGCTACACCATCCAGCACGTGTTCGTGTCGCCCGGCGGCTTCAATACCGCGGGCAATGGCGACGAGCAGATCAGCCTCGCCGCCGGTCGCCTCAAGGGCAGCTGGAAACTGGCGCCCGAGGAATTCTTCGACAAGACCTACGAAAGCGACTTCAGCTTCGACGCGGCGCTGGTGGAACTCAAGGATCCTGGCCAGCCGCTGGCAGCCGGCGGCGGCGAACCGGGCAAGGCCTATGCGGCCTACATCGAGGCATTGGCGAAGGGCAACGCGGAGGGTGTCAAGGCGGCACTCACCGAGGGCCGCGGCTGGATGTTCGCCTGGGCCACGGAGGAGAAGGAGATTGCCAAGGCCCTGGAAAGCGAGGCCTTGCACAAGCCGATCAAGGTGACCGTGTCCGGCGGCTGGATCGACGGCGACCGCGCCCAGATCAAGGTCGAGGGACCCGGCCGTCTCGGCGGCACCTTCAGTGGCCGCGTGACGATGCTGAAAGAAGGCGGGCGTTGGAAGGTGGACGAGCAGAACCTCGACTGACCGACGCGCTCGGGCAACCCCGTTCCCGCGGGAGAGGGGTTGCTCTACTCAATACAGCCCCAGTGACGGACCCGGCTGATAGTCTTGCAGGATGTACTGCAGGTCGATGGCGCCCATGCGCGCGTCCATGAATTCGGCCAGCACCTGACGGTAGTCCAGGGTGACCCGCAAGTCGCCGCGGTCGAGGTCGCTGTCCCGCAACCCCGGCCAGTCGGCGTGGACCACTCCCCCGTGCACGCCCCCGCCCAGCATCAGTACGGTGTTGCCGGCACCATGGTCGGTGCCCGCCGAGCCGTTCTGCGCGGCACGGCGGCCGAACTCGCTCATCACCACCACGGAAACGTCCTCGGCCAGTGCACCCAGGTCCAGGTGGAAAGCGGCCAGTCCCTGCGCGAGTTCTTCCAGCAATGGAGGCAGGAATTGTGATTCGTTCTGGTGGTGGTCCCAGCCGCCGAGATCGATGGTGGCCAGCCGCAGGCCGAGGTCAGACTTCAGCAGCTGGGCAATCTCGCCCAGTCCGCGGCCGAAGCCCGTGTCCGGATAGTCCACGCCTTCGGCGGGCAGGTGCTGCTGCGGGTTGGCGTCGGCCAGCAGGTCGATGGCCTGCAGGGTCTGATCTGCGGTCGCAGCGAGCAGTCCCTCACCTGAATAGCTCGACTGGATCGCCTGACGGACCAGGTCAATCTGTCCGGGCGGCGCATTGAGCCCGAAGGTGCCGAGCTCGCGGATGCCCACGGCGGGCACCGGCCCGGCCAGGCTGCGCGGGACCGCGTTGCCCATTCCGACCGCGAGGAACGGGGACTCGCTGCCCGCGGCGATCTGTTCGGTCAGCCGCCCCAGCCAGCCGCTGCCGGCGCCACTGCCGGTATTGACGCCGCGCTCCATCAGCGCCTGGGCGTCGAAGTGCGAGCGCGACCCGTGTACCGCGCCGCAGGCCTGCATCAGGGCCAGCTTGCCGCCCTGGTACAGCGGCAGCAGCGGCGCCAGCGCCGGGTGCAGGCCAAAGAAACCGTCGAGGTCGAGGGCGGCGGCGTCGCCGTCGCCCGGACGCGGCACGGCGATACCGGGCCGCAGGCTGTAGTAGTCGTTGTCTGCCCACGGCACCACCATGTTGAGGCCGTCGGCGCCGCCGCGCAGGAAGACCGTCAACAGGCATCCGTTCGGCGTGCCGGCCTTGGCCGGTGCAAACGCCAGGCCGATGCCGGGCAGGGCGAGCGCGGATCCGGAAAGCAGCGAAAGCTGGATGAAGCTTCGGCGATTCATGGTGGGCTCTCCGTGGTTCAGCGGCGCTGGAACGCTTCGCTGGCAATCATCATGGCGGCGAGCAGCATGGCCGCACGCCGCAGGGCATCCCCGGATTGCGGCTCGCCGTCGACCAGCGCGGTGGCGACTGCGGTCCAATGCTCGGCGGCGCCCGGTTCGAGATCGGCAATCAACAGCCGCGTCAGCATGCGCTGCGCCACCTGCCCGGCATCGGAGACCCCCTCGATGATGTCGTTCCAGGGAATCCGCAGTGCGCGCTGCGCCTGTTCGCCGGCTACGCCCTCAAGCGCGAAGTTCCAGCGATTGAGCAGGGCGTTGGCGTTCACCCAGTAGGCGGCGACATCCGGATAGCCATTGGGCGCCGGCCAGTGGAACGGCAGATGGGCCATGCCGTTCAGGGACTGCGCGACCAGTCGCAGACCGTCAGCGTCCGGCTGGGCACCGAGCGCGCGCAGCGCAGACAGCACGAACTCCTGCGGGCGCTTCACCTTGGACGTCGGCGTTCCGCGCGTAAGCGGGTGCAGCAACAGGGTACGCAGCGTGCTGCGGATGTCACCGTCGCTGGCCAGGAAGCTGGCGGCAACCGCATCGACCAGGCCTTCCTCCGGCGCATCGCTGACGAACCGGCGCACCATGCGCGTGGCGATGTTGCGGGCCGTCGACGGATGCGTGGCGAGGATGTCGAGGACCCGCTCCGCGTCGTCCATGCCGCCGCCGGCGGCAATGCTGTGACCCAGCACCTGCTTGCTGCCGGTGTCGTGCCAGGCTGCACGGAACACGAAGCTTGCATTGCGCGGATCGAGCGACCAGCCGCTGAAGCAGCGCGCCACGTCGACCACGTCGTCCTCGGTGTAACCGCCGTCCACGCCCAAGGTGTGCAGCTCCATGAGCTCGCGTGCGTAGTTCTCGTTGATCCCTTCGCGGCCGTTCACTGCGTTGTCGAGATAGATCAGCATGGCGGGCGAGCGTGCGCTGGCGCCAAGCAGGTCGCGAAATCTCCCGAAAGCGTGGGCACGAATCACTTCGCGGTCGTCGAGCGTCTTGAGAATGGTCAGCGGACCTTGCAGCTGGTTGATGCTGAAGACGTCGCTCCAGAAGCCCACCGTCGCCTCGAACAGCTGCGCCGGACTGTACAGCGCGCGCAGCAGCGTCGCCGCCTGAAGTTCGCGAAGAACGATGAGCTGACCGCCCATCTGGCCGGCGAACGCAATCAGTTCCGGCGCGTTCATCGCCACGCTGGGCAGGCTTCCGGCAATGGCGGACTCGAGCTGGCTACGGTCCAGTGCCTGCGGATCGAGCTGCTGGTCGACGAAGTCGCTGTAGCCCAGTGCGGTGGCCTCTTCGAACATCGCGACGTTGGGTCCGTAGCCGATGCGCCGCACCAGCGCGCGCAGCTGCTCGCTGCGCAGCGCGCGTGCCCCGGCGCCGAGTGCTCCGATGCGGCTGCCGCTGGCGGTCTGCGTGCTCGGTTCACCAAACATGGCGGTATCCCTCGAATGGGTGGGCAATGACCGCAAGGGCATTGCTTCGATCAACGACTCGATCAAATACAACGCGATGGGGCGCTGCCGGTTGACATCAGTCGTTCGCGCGCTGGTCTTCGGAAGCTGCCAGTGCAGCGCGCAGCCTGGCGACGGCATCGCTCATCTCGAGGTCGCGCAGTTCAAGGATCAGATCCTCGCGCTCGCGCTGCGACAGCGACTCGAACCACGAGCGAACTGCACGCTGCTCATGCGGCTCAAGGTGCGCGCCGATGCGCCGCAGCAGGGCGAGCGCTCCGGCACGTCCCGCCAGGCCCAGGCCCTGCAGGAAGGTGCGCCGTTCGCCGGGCGTCATGTTGGCCATGTGGCGCCGCAGCCGCTGACGTTCGGCTGCAGGCAGCCGCTCGAGATAGTCACGCATGCGCGCGTTCGGATGCGCGTCGCCTCGCTGCGTGTGCGCGTGCAGCTCGCGCAGCGTGCGCCGCTGCTCTTCGCTCAGCGATTGCCAGGTGCGCATTCTGTCGGCGACGACCTCGCGCTGCGTCTGATCCATGCTCAGCCACAGCTTCGCGCTTTCCACCAGCTGGGCGCGACGCTGTTCTGGAAGATCCGGCCACTGCGCGGCATAGGGCGTCAGGACCTTTCTCACCGGCGCATCCAGGGAATCCCAGGTCGGACCGTCGGCGGCCAGCGCCGTGCCGCAGGCGAGGAGCGCACCCAGCAGCATGCAATGCGCCCATCTTGCTGCGAGACCATCAGGGGGCATCGTCGACCTCGCTGAGCAGCAGGTAGAAGTCCAGCGATTCGAGCATTTCCCGATCGCCTTCGGAGGCCAGCATCGCAAAGGTATCGGCGGCCACCGGCGCTGCAACGACCGGATCCCTCGGCACCAGCATGGCGACCGCGACGACGGCGGCCATCACGGCGGCGGTGGCCAGCGGCCAGCGCGATGCGCTCCCCGGGGCGCGCAATTCGGCCAGGGCACGGTGGCGGGCCTGAGTCAGGCGCGACTGGGTGGCGCCGTCGACCTGCTCGCTGCAAGCGTCGAGCGTCTGGCGCATCCTCGCCATCACTTCTTCGAGATTCTCAGGCATGGTCTTCCAGCTCCTCGCGCAGACGCTTCACGGCGCGCGAAAGGTGGGTCTTGACGCTGCCGCTGCCGATGCCCAGGGCGCTCGCAGTCTGCGCCACGTCGAGCCCCTCCCAGACGCGCAGCAGGAACACCTGGCGCTGTCGTTGCGGCAGCTGCGCCAGCGCCGCGAGCAGGCCGTTTGCGAACTCGCCGCTGCTGGCCTGGTGTTCAGGACCGGGCGTGCGCTCGCAGGGCGGCTCGGCAAGCGCGCCAGAGTGATCGACGCCGCGCCCTGAGAACCACTGCCATGCGCTCACGATGCGACGGCGCACGGCACGTCGCCGCTGGTGGTCGATCAGCACGTTGTTGGCCACCCGGTAGAACAGCGGACCCCACTCGATTTCGGGGCGCGATGCGTAGCGGGCGACAAAGCGGGTCATCGCCTCCTGCAGCAGGTCGACGGATTCGTCACGGTCGCCGCTGCCGAGCTCAAGCATGACCAGGGTGCGGCGTTCGACCGACTTCAGGAAACGCTCGAGCTGGTGCAGTCGCGCCCCGTGCTGCGCTTCGTCCGCCCGTCCGGCGGTGCGGACTGGGGGTGGCAGGCTCATCTGGATGGCATACGACACGCGGGGGGTCTCCTTTGTCCTGTAGTCCTTTCAACGCAGGAAGGCGACCTTGGTTGACAGCCTTGCATGGATTGTCCCCGCGGCCTCAGTGCTGGTGATCATCGAGCGGTTCCGAGCCGCCGTCGACACAGGGATCGCAGCGCAGCGCACGGGTGTACTCCGGCGGTTCCGGCTGCAGGGTGGCGTGGCCGATGCCGAAGTCGTCGCGCAGCCTGCGCTGCAGCCCAGGGAGTATGTGCGGCCAGCCTTCGGCGCTGTCGATCTGGACGTGCGCCGACAGCAGCAAGCGGTCGCCCGCCAGGGTCCACACGTGCAGGTCGTGCACGCCGGTGACGCCGGGAACATCGAGGATGCCCTGGCGTACCCGCGGCAGGTCGACGCTGGAAGGCACCGCTTCCATCAGCACGCGCACCACGTCGCGCAGCAGGCGCAGCGCGGAGAACACGATCAGCGCCGCGATCAGCAGGGTCAGCAGCGGATCGATGGGCGTCCAGTCGGTAAGCCAGATGATGAGGCCGGCTGTCAGCGCCGCCGTCGAACCGAGCAGGTCGCCGATGACGTGGATCAGGGCGCCGCGGGTGTTCAGCGCGCCGCGGTCGGCGCGGCGCAGGCGCATCAACACAACGAAGTTCACCAGCAGGCCGATGGTTGCGATCAGCATGACCGTGCCGCCGAACACCGGGCGCGGGTTCTGCAGGCGGCCAATCGCGGCGTACACCAGGAAGGCGACCATGCCGAGCATCACCAGCGCATTCACCAGCGCCGCCAGCACCTCGGCGCGGCGGAAGCCGTAGCTGTGGTGGGCATCCGGCGGGCGGCGCGACAGGTGCGCCGCGCCCCAGGCCAGCATCAGCGCCATGGAGTCGGTGATCATGTGCCCGGCGTCGGCGATCAGCGCCAGCGAGCCTGACAGCCAGCCGCCGATGGCCTCGACCACGGCGAAGCCGGCAGTGAGGAACACCGCCGCACGCAGGCCGGATTCGCGCAGCGCGCCCGGATCGTCCGCAACGTGGTCGCCGTGGGCCATGCGCCCAGCATAGCGCCACGACGCCCACTCGGTACGCGGCCGACGCGGCGCCGAAAGGAGCCGGCTACAATCCCCCCCATGGAATCCCCCGCTTTGCGCTGCCTCAGGGAAGTCTTCGGCTATCCCGCATTTCGCGACCGTCAGCAGGCCATCGTCGAGCATCTGATCGACGGTGGCGACGCCCTGGTACTGATGCCCACCGGCGGCGGCAAGTCGCTGTGCTACCAGATCCCGGCGCTGCTGCGCCCCGGCACCGCCATCGTGGTGTCGCCGCTGATCGCGCTGATGCAGGATCAGGTAGAGGCCCTGCGCCAGCTCGGCGTGCGCGCCGCCTTCCTCAACTCTTCGCTCGATGCCATGGCGCAGCGCGAAGTCGAACAGGGTCTGCTCAAGGGCGGACTGGACCTGCTCTACGTGGCGCCGGAACGACTGCTGACTTCGCGCTGTCTCGATCTGCTGGCCAGCGTCGATGTCGCCTTGTTCGCCATCGACGAGGCGCACTGCGTGTCCCAATGGGGGCACGACTTCCGTCCCGAATACCGGCAGCTGACCGTGCTGCACGAGCGCTTCCCGAAAGTGCCGCGTATTGCATTGACTGCGACCGCGGATGGTCCTACGCGCCGCGAGATCGTCGAGCGTCTGGCGCTCGACGATGCCAAGCAGTTCGTCGCCAGTTTCGATCGTCCAAACATCCACTACCGGGTGGTGCCGAAGGACCAGCCCAAGCGCCAGCTCAAGGATTTCCTGGCCGCGCATCGCGGCGAGGCGGGCATCGTCTACTGCCTGTCGCGGCGCAAGGTCGACGCCACTGCCGAATGGCTGAATGGCGAGGGCGTGAAGGCCTTGCCCTATCACGCCGGCATGGACGCTGCCGCGCGCTCGGCGAACCAGCAGCGCTTCCTGCGCGAGGATGGCATCGTCGTCGTTGCCACCATCGCCTTCGGCATGGGCATCGACAAGCCGGATGTGCGCTTCGTCGCGCACCTCGATCTGCCGAAAAGCATCGAGGGCTACTACCAGGAAACCGGTCGCGCCGGTCGCGACGGCGACCCGGCTGCGGCCTGGCTGTGCTTTGGCCTGGCCGACCTGGTCATGCTCAACCAGTTCATCGCCAACTCCGAGGCCGGCGAGGAGCGCAAGCGCCTGGAGCGGCGCAAGCTCGATTCGCTGCTCGGCTACGTCGAGTCCACGCGCTGCCGGCGCCAGGTGCTGCTCGCCTATTTCGGCGAAGATTATCCGCAACCCTGCGGCCACTGCGACAACTGCATGGAGCCGCAGCAGACCTGGGACGGCACCGAGGCCGCGCAGAAGTTCCTGTCCTGCGTGGTGCGCACCGGCCAGCGCTTCGGCGTCGCCCATGTGGTCGACGTGCTGCGCGGCGAACGCACCGACAAGGTGCTGCAGTTCGACCACCACCAGCTGACCACCTTCGGCATCGGCGCCGAACTTGATGCCAAGCAGTGGCGCAGCGTGGCTCGCCAGCTGGTGGCTGCGGGACTGCTGGCCACCGATATCGAAGGCTATGGCACGCTGCGACTGACCGCAGCCGCCAAGCCGTTGCTGAAGGGCGACGTCCGCATTGAACTGCGCCGCGATCCACCGACACGCAAGCGCCGCGAGCCCAAGGTGACAGCGGCGCCGAAGGCCGATCTGGGGCCGGTCGACAGCGGCATATGGGAGGCGCTGCGCGAATGGCGCGCGCAGCAGGCGCGCACCCAGAGCGTGCCTGCCTACGTGATTTTTCACGATGCCACCCTGCGCGCCATAGCAGCGCACCGCCCGGCCGATCTCGATCAGCTCGGCAGCATCAGCGGGGTCGGGCAGCGCAAGCTGGAGCGCTACGGGGAAGAGGTGTTGCGGGTATTGGCGGAGGCCAATGGGGCGGAGGCATAGGGGTCCGCCATCAGCCATTGGAGAAACCGCGCCCTTTGTGGGAGCGGCCTCAGCCGCGACAGGTTCGAAGCGGGACGTGTCGCGGCTGAGGCCGCTCCCACAAAGAGCAAGCCTCGCAATCCGCGAAGTGTTGCTGATGGTCGATTGCTGGCAGCTTCGTAGGTTGGGGTATGCGCAGCGCACCCCAACACGGTCACATTCCGGCTGCAGGCTCGTTGGGGTGCGCTGCGCTTGCCCCAACCTACGGGCTGTACTGCCTCCGATGGATGAAAGCTGACGGCAGACGGCTGCTATCCCGCTGCATCACCCTCAGAAGTGCGGCTTGTCGGCATCCGGCAGTGCCTGATAGCGCGCCACTGAGTCGGCAATCACCTGCCGCGCCGCTTCGGCGTTGCCCCAGCCATCGAGCTTCACCCACTTGCCCTTTTCGAGGTCCTTGTAGTGCTGGAAGAAGTGCCCGATGCGCTCCAGCCAGTGGGCGGACACCTGGTCGATGTCGTGGATATGCACGTAGCCGGAAAAGACCTTGTCCACCGGCACCGCAATGATCTTCTCGTCGGAACCAGCCTCGTCGCGCATGTTGAGCACACCCACCGGACGACAGCGGATCACCGAGGCCGGGATCAGCGGCAGCGGCAGGATCACCAGCACGTCGACGGGATCGCCGTCGCCACACAGCGTGTGCGGCACATAGCCGTAGTTGCAGGGGTAGCGCATCGGTGTCGACAGGATACGGTCGACGAACACCGCGCCGGTGGCCTTGTCGACCTCGTATTTGACCGGCTCGGCATCCTTCGGGATCTCGATGATGACGTTGATTTCGCCGGGAATATCGTTGCCGGGGGGAACCCTGTCGAGGCCCATGGAGTGCTCCGTGGATGTTGCGATGCAATATGTGCTGCGTAGCTTAGCGGAGGATGGCAGGTTACGGGCGGCGGGCCGACTGGCTGTCGTGTTGCTTGACCCTGAACGCGGGAGCGCCACATGCGCGACCGCGGAGATTCGTTTCTCCTCGGTAGACATGTCCTCAACCGAGGAAATGCGAATCTCCGCGGTCGCGGCTTTCGGCGCTCCTACAAGAAGTGCAGAGAGAAGCAATTCGGCCGCCGGGAGGCGGATGTTGCGAAGTGGATGTCGGCATGAAATGCCGAACTATCACCCCGGTCGATATACCTCGCTTCCCTGCTCGCGGAACTCGTCGGCCTTTTCCGCCATGCCCTTTTCAAGGGCGGCCTTTTCGTCGACGCCCTGCTGTGCAGCGTAGTCGCGCACTTCCTGGGTGATCTTCATCGAGCAGAATTTCGGGCCGCACATGGAGCAGAAATGGGCGACCTTGTGCGCGTCCTTGGGCAGGGTGGCGTCGTGGTACTCGCGGGCGCGCTCGGGGTCGAGGCCGAGGTTGAACTGGTCGTCCCAGCGGAACTCGAAGCGCGCCTTGGAAAGCGCGTTGTCGCGCGCCTGCGCGCCGGGGTGGCCCTTGGCGAGGTCGGCAGCATGTGCGGCGATCCGGTAGGCGATCAGCCCCTCGCGCACTTCGGCG